>JAFZWW010000007.1 GCA_017617005.1 Lachnospiraceae bacterium | reverse complement strand
CTCGTTTCGATCAAGAAGATCGTCGTTGCCAGCGGACTTAACCAGCCCTGGTGGCAGAGCATTACAACAGGAGGAATGCTGTGTTTCTTTATCCTCCTCCAGAGCGTTGTCCTCAGTAAGAGAGCAAAAAAGAAAAAGTAATTGTTACATCCCCCTAAAATGTAAAGAAAACCCCGTTGAAGGCCCGGCTTTTGTAAAAAAGTCGGGTCTTTGACCGTCCAAGGGAGCTTTTGACGGAATAATCCTTCTTTTGACTGTAAAATCGGGTCATTTGCCCGAAATTGACTTTATAAACGCAATAAGTGAATAGAGTTTTCTTTTTCCTAAATGATATTATGGTCTCGTGATCGTATGATCAGTTAAAAGGAAAAAGCAAATGAAACAGAGAGAACCCTTAGTAACAAATATCTTTACCGCCGATCCTTCGGCACACGTTTTTGATGACAAGATCTACGTCTATCCCTCACATGACCTTGCTCATGACGGTGAGGATGATGACGAAGGCGGAGAGTATCTGATGGAGGACTATCACGTCCTTTCACTCGATAATCTTGATGCTGACTGCGTAGATAACGGTGAAGCAATCCACATGAAGGACATTCCCTGGGTAGGAAAGCAGATGTGGGCTCCCGACTGCGTACGCAAGGACGGAAAGTATTATCTCTACTTCCCCGCTAAGGATCATAATGATATTTTCCACATCGGTGTTGCCGTAAGCGACAGCCCTATAGGTCCTTTCAAGGGAGAGGACAATTACATGGAAGGCAGTATGAGTATCGATCCCTGTGTTCTTATGGATGACGACGGAAGATACTATATGTATAACGGCGGACTCTGGGGCGGACAGCTCGAGAGATGGATGACCGGCAGCTATGTCGAGAATCCCGCTGAGATCCCCGCAGACGCACCCGCACTCGGACCCTTCTTCGCAGAGCTTTCCGATGACATGAAGTCATTCAAGACCGCTCCCAAGATGGTAACCATCCTCGATGAGAACGGCGAGCCCATCAAGGCAGGCGACGAGGACAGAAGATATTTCGAAGGTCCCTGGATGCACAAGTACAACGGACTTTACTATCTGTCATATTCAACCGGAACCACCCATTATCTTGTATATGCTACCGGTGAGAGCCCCGAAGGCCCCTTCACCTACAAGGGCAGGATCATGGAGCCTGTTATCGGATGGACCACCCACCACTCGATCATCGAGTATCACGGAAAGTGGTATCTTTTCTATCATGACTGCGAGCTTTCAAACGGTGTAAACCACAGAAGAAACGTAAAGTACACCGAGCTCAAGTACAATGAGGACGGAACCATCCAGACAATCCATCCTTACGATCATAAGAATTAAATTTTTCTAAAGGAGTTCGCTTCGGCGGACTCCTTTTTAGTGTCGCCTGCAAATATGCTATAATATATGACACGGACACATTGGGTTATGTATTTGGGGGTAATACATGATTTACTTTGATCATCTGCCATTGGATAAGGAGATCCTTGAGGCACTTGAGGAATTGTCTATCGATTATGTTTTCCAACCGATCTTCGAACCGGATGGAAAAACCATCTATGCCTGGGAGGCACTCATGCGTCCCACCGGCACTACTATCACTGACCTTATAAAAGAATACATGGACAAGGACAAGCTGCATGTACTGGAGGTTGCGACCTTCTTCGGAGCAATGCAGGCTTATTTCCTTCGCGGTTATGCGCAGAGGGTGTCCATCAATTCTTTCCCTTCCGACTGCATGAAGGTTGAAGAAGCGGATGCATTCTATGAGTACTTCGGCGAAGAGATCCGTGGCAGGATGATAATCGAAAACCTCGAATATCCCTACTTTTCCATGGAGCACTGGGTTGAGAAGAACCGCTCCGTAAGGGCGATGAACAACCTTCTTTCCGTCGATGATTTCGGAAGCGGGATCAACGATCTCGAAAGAGTCAAGATCATGACACCCCACATCGTCAAGCTCGACCGTGAGCTGATCTGCGGCATCGATCACGACCCCGAAAAGCAGGCCAATGTCGAAAAGCTCGTCCTTCACTTCCACGAAGAAGACATTCTTGTTGTCGCGGAGGGCGTTGAGGAAAAAGAGGAATTCGACTGTCTCGTAGGTCTCGGAGTCGACCTGTTCCAGGGCTTCTACCTTGCAAGACCCGGATGAGTGAAACAGGGGGACGGTTCCGGTGTTTCCCTTATATCGAAACTTTGGGAGTTCGCGAAAGCGGGCTCCTTTTTTGTCCGCGGAACCTGCCGGTCTTCTTTTCATATGACAAAAAATGATTGATTTTGTACAAGATAGCGGATGTAAGGCGAGCGGGCGATTTTTTAAAATATGAGTATAAAGGAGGTATTGCTATGGTTACCGGATTAGCTCATGCTGCATTTAATGTTAAGGATATGGAGAAGACCATAAAATTTTATGAGAATTCTCTCGGCTTTAAGAAGGCATTCGACATCGCAAGACCCGAGAACGGTGAGCCCTGGATCGTTTATATCTATGCGGGCGGCGGTCAGTTCATAGAACTCTTTTACGGTGCGACCGTAGAGAACCCTTACAGGGATGAGAACATCGGATTTTTCCATATCTGCGTAGCCGTTGACGATATCCATGAGATCTGGGACAGGATCGTTGAGACCGGTGCGCCCCAGGATGATGCTCCCAAGCAGGGTGCGGATCATAACTGGCAGTGCTGGACACATGACCCCGACGGAATCAAGATCGAACTCATGCAGCTTGACCCCGAAAGCCCCCAGATGAAATTTATCGAAAGTCAGAAGTAATGGATCATCGTCATCGGAGGATTGCGGAACGAAGTAAATCTTTACCGGTGCGGAGATGTTTATGAGGAATCATGATGCAGTGGCAGACACCCGAAATAAATCTGTTTAAGGCAGGTTCGTTTAATAAGGACGGGATGGGAAGCGACAGTGCGCTTGCCAATATTCTGCTGCTTGCGGATAAATACGACACCGAGATCGCGATAGAGGACGGTGTGCTTTACCGCTACTATCAGGGAAAGAGCGAGAATAGGAGAGGGTACGGTTTTCCTTTGTCGGAAGAGCCGGTAGATCTGAAAGCCTGCATTGCTCTATTGGCCGAAGATTCGAAGAAGAGAAATGTTCCTCTGGAGTTCTGTCTCTGTGATGAAAGTCAGAAAGAACAGCTGGATAAGCTGGTTAAGATCGACTGGAATTCGACGGTGGATGACAACGATTACATTTACAGCCGCGAAAGACTTGCTACGCTCTCCGGAAGAAAGCTCCAGAAGAAGCGCAACCACGTCAATCATTTCAAGAACACATATCCCGACTGGCATTATGAGCCGATAGGAATGTGCAATAAGTGTGCGGCACTTGAGATGGCGACGAAGTGGCTTGAGGAAAGAGGAGAGCCCTCTGTTGCGGAGATCCTTGAATATGAATCGATCGGTTTTACACTTTTGAATTACTATGATATGAACGTGTTCGGCGGAATCCTCTATGTTGGGGATGAGCCTGTTGCGATGACCATCGCATCCGAGATCTCACCTTTATGCGTTGATGTCCACTATGAAAAAGCGATCGGGGATTACGCACACAACGGCGCATTCGCAGCGGTCAACCAGTGCTTTGCTTCCTCGGAAGCCGTCTCGAAATACGAGTTCATAAACCGCGAGGAGGACATGGGCATCGAGGGACTCAGACGAGCAAAGGAAACCTACGATCCGCTCTGCAAGCTCCGGAAATTCTACGGCAGAGCGGATATATAAGTATTTAACAAAATTAAACGGAGATTGGATTTAGGCTAATCTCCGTTTTTGTATTTTTGTAAAAATATATAGGATGAGGTATACGATCAGGATGACGAGGAGGGCGAGGATGCCGTAACCGAGCAGGTATCCGGGATTGCCCATGAAGGATGCAAACCATGCTAAGGGAGTGTCTCTTTCGGGCCAGTTGACGAAGAAGAAATTCACGTTGTATTTCTTGTCGAATAAATATATCGGCGGAACAACCACGCAAAGGAATAATAGAATGTAGTGGATATGCTTTACGGACGGATGTACTTCGCGTTTGATGAGAAGAAGTAATGGATAGAGGACCAGCAGCCCGTGCCAGACATACGCATACAGATTGATGAAGTTAAGGACGGGATAATAGACTGTCCAGTCGGGAAATATGAGAGCTGCAAGCGCACCCGGCATGATGAGAACCAGTGCGATCTCACCGAATACCTGCTTTGCCTTTTTCCACGGAAGAAATTCACTGAGCAGGAATACATATATTCCCATACTGCAGACGTGGAGCGGAAGATACCATCTGCCGAATCTGCCTGCCGAAACGAGGAACAGATCCTTGAAGGTTTCGAGCAGAACAAGGAAAACGGGGATCAGCTTCAGGATCCTGCTCCGGGTTATGTCGTTTCGCTTCCTGAAGATGAAGATAATAAGTACGACTATAAGAAGTGTTATAGCCGTGCTGAGAATGTGTTCTTTTCCAAATAGCGGATAGCCCATTCCCTGAGGAATGTCATTCTGCTGTTTCCAGAAGTATTCCATATATCTGTTTCGCATCTGCACCGTTAACCGGTTGTTATTCCTCTGCGAGAACTATTCCTATATCAACATTGACGAGCTTTCCGATGTATTCCTTAGCCGCCTCCGTAACAAGTCCTGTCTTCAGATATCCGATCGAAACGGTAAGATCCGATCTTACGGCAAGTGACGCTTCACCCGTATCCCCGTTCATTCCCGAATTGATATCGACACTTATTACGTAGGCATCACTTTCATTTATTGCTTCGATCGCATTTCTTGCGGTGCCTCTTACTTCCCCTGTAAAGCCCGTTCCGAGAATGCAGTCAACGATCACGTCATATTCTTTAAGATCTGATTCATCACTAAAAGAAATTATTTCTACTGACAGCTCCTCTGCAATATCGCAGTAGTATTTTCCGTCCTCGCTCATCTTTTCGGATACCCTGATCATGGTGGACTTTATTCCGTTCTTCGCAAGTATCCCCGCAAGCGCATAGCCGTCTCCGCCGTTATTTCCGCCACCGACAACTATTGCTATCCTTTTACCTGTCCATTCTTTATAGGATTCATATACGCCGTTTGCGGCTCGGTACATCAGCTCTTTGCTCGGAACGAAATTTGCTATCGTATATGCATCACTTTTTCTCATCATCTCAACGCTGATGATCTTTTCGTTCATTACCGGATTTCCTTTCAATCGTTATGAGGGATCTCGACCATAGGGTTTTCCCACTCCCAGGATTTTTCGAATCCGTAGTCCATGAGTGAGATGCGTTTTCTTTTTATCAGATTGCTTATCTGCACAAGGTCTTCGCGTGACCTTCCGATGCAGGCAAAGTATCTGTACGTGACCTTGTCATCCGTGATCGTTTTGAAGGTATAAACGTAAAAGTTGTGCCTTGCATCGTAGTAAGCGGAATAACCTGCGATGCCCGCCATCGGGGGATCGACCTCGATATCGTACCTTCCGTTTGAAGAATAAAACTCGTTCAGTTTTTTCTTGAGAGTCTTTCTGTCTTTCAGCTCACAGGTGCTTCCGTTCATCGTCATTATGATCCTGTATTTTTTCCTTTTATCGACCCTCTTTTGCCAGCGCCAGTAACGCGAAGTTATGTTGTATGGTATACGTATGAGCAGGCCGGGAATGAAGAAGACGAGACCAACCATGAAGAAGGCGGCGAAGGATTCGAACGGATTTTTTTTGGCCGCGAAAGCGAAAAAAATACCTATGAGCATCATGCCGATGCCGACAAAAAGCAACCGGTCCGCACCGCTCTGACAGCCGTCGAACTTGATGTCGGGAAGCAGTACAGTCGTTCTGATCTCCCTGTACGGATACGGGTTGTGCCTGATGTAGATGCAGTTACTGTAGAGACCTTCATTACCCGGATCCTTGTCCCAGTTCGTGGTCACACGGTATGCCATATCTTCCGCCGAAGTGGTTAAAAGCTGTGATTCCCATCCGTTGCAGCTGTCACGAAAGTATGCCTTTCCTTCATAAAAGATCGAACCGATGTAGGCGATGCCTTTTGGGATGCCTGACGGATAGAAGTTTCCGAAAAAGATCTCATCCTCGGGTCCTAGTGCGTCAAATAGCTTCAGCACTTTTTCTTTTTCGGGAACCTGCGGAAGAGAAACCTTTATCAAAGCCGCGGACTTTTCCGTGACCTCGAACCCCAGCTCTTTTATTTTGGCGATCATCGATGCATCCATAATCACATTATTTCAGTCCATGACAAAAAATGAAAGATAAAATAGCAGAAAAATAGGTGCAAGATGCCCTGTGAGCCCGTAAAATGTAATTAATCTGTTGGTTTGTCTTTATGAAAGGAGCAGCTGATGTTTGATTTCAAATATTTCACCCCTACCAAGGTTGTCTTCGGAAAGAACACCGAGAGCAAGGTAGCCGAGCTTATCAATGAATTCGGCGGAAAAAAGGTCTTGATCCATTACGGCGGCGGAAGCGTTGTAAGGTCCGGACTTCTTCAGAGGGTTACGGATACTCTTGATGCGGCCGGTATCGCTTACGTATCACTTGGCGGCGCGGTTCCCAATCCCCACCTCGGACTTGTTTACGAAGGCATCGAGCTCTGCAGAAAAGAAGGAGTTGATTTCCTTCTTGCGGTAGGCGGAGGAAGTGCTATAGATTCTGCCAAGGCTATCGGGTACGGTCTTGCAAACGAAGGCGATGTTTGGGATTTCTATGATTACAAGAGAAAGGCCGAAGGATGTCTTCCACTCGGCGTAATCCTTACCATCGCTGCTACCGGAAGTGAGATGAGTGACTCGTCCGTCATAACCAAGGAAGAGGGACTTGTAAAGCGAGGATACAGCAGTGATTTCGGACGTCCGAAGTTCGCCATCATGAATCCCGAGCTTACCATGACACTTCCCGATTATCAGACCGCATGCGGATGCACCGATATTATGATGCATACGATGGAAAGATATTTTACAAACGGCGGAAATATGGAGATCACCGATGCTCTCGCAGAGGGCCTCTTACGTACGGTTAAAAAGAATGCGGTCATCCTTCGCGACGATCCGAAGAATTATGACGCACGTGCCGAGGTTATGTGGGCGGGAAGCCTTGCACATAACGGACTTACCGGATGCGGAAATGACGGCGGTGACTGGATGACACACAAGCTCGAGCATGAGCTCGGCGGATTATATGATGTTGCTCACGGTGCGGGACTTGCTGCAATCTGGGGAAGCTGGGCAAGATATGTCTATAAGGATTGCTTGCACAGATTCAAGAAGTTTGCACTCAACGTTATGGATGTAGCCGATCAGGGATCGGATGAAGAGATCGCACTTGCCGGGATCGAGGCAATGGAGGATTTCTACAGAAGCATCAATATGCCTACCAATCTCCGCGAGCTCGGAGTAAAGGCAACTGACGAAGATCTTGTCACAATGGCTCATAAGTGCGCAGTCGGTGTCGGAGGAGAGATGGGATCAGCAAAGGTCCTTAATGAAGATGCAATGCTTGCGATATTCAGAGCCGCTATGTAAAATATTTATATAAATATTTATCAGCGAGGGGCTTATATGTTTACAGGATCCATTGATGATCTGAATATCGTTTCACTGATCGTGCGAATGGCGCTCGCCACGCTTCTCGGAGGCCTGATAGGACTTGAAAGAGGAGCGAGAGGCCAGTCCGCGGGCATCAGGACATTTGCGCTTGTATGTGTGGGCGCGGCATCCTGTGCCATCGTGAATCTGTATCTTTTCTATATGACGGGTTCGGCTGATACGGCACGTATTCCTTCAACGGTCATCACCGGTGTGGGCTTCCTCGGCGTCGGAACGATCGTGGTCACCGGACGCACCTGGGTAAGGGGACTTACCACAGCGGCAACGCTATGGGCGACGGCGATACTGGGACTGATGATCGGATCCGGATTTATCGTCGGAAGCATCATATGCTTTGTGACAATAGTAATCATCGTTGTTTTCCTCAGCAAGATTTCTATCTTTCAGGAAAACATCGCAAGCAGATTTACTCTTTATCTTGAGCTGGACAGGGAAACCGGAGTTGATGACTTCCTCACATATATGCACGATCACGGCTATTCGGTATCCGTATTGGAGAAGCAGGAGAATGCATCGATCCATTCGAGCGACATCGGACTCCATGTAACCTGCAATGTTTATAAGCACATATCGCATGCAAAGCTTATAAACGATATCTTCACACTTGATTCTGTCCACTTTGTGGAAGAGATAAAGTGAACAAAAAACGAGGGGACAGCCCCTCGTTTTCTTTTTATCTTGAGTATGTTCCACTTATGTATCCGTATGCTATTACATTTCCGTACCTGACGGGATCCGTCGAGCCGTCCTCGACATTCAGGAAGCCTGCCCAAAGAGTATCTGCTCCGAACCAGGTTTCATCGAACTCGGGGAACTCACCCTCGTATCTGAAATCCGGTTTTCCTTTGAGTGCATATACATAGATCGTATAAGTATGATCTCCGGAGCCTGCGGGAGGATAGGGGCCAATGTACTGTCCGGGATTTTCACCCTCATTAAGATCTGTCTGCGACACTTCCGCATACCAGTGAACCCAGTTATTCGCGGATTCATCGACCATGTATATGACATAGTATTCCGCTCCCGCCACCTCGTCGAATGAAAGCTGTGGTGAAAGGTTTTGACCTGCTTCGGTGTTCGTTATTTCATCCGGCCATCTGCTGCCGTTCAGACTGTTCGATGTAACTTTCATGATCGCATTCTGCTTGAAGTCTTCGATCGTCCTGTCGTATGTTCCGTATCTGGATTTATATATGTACTTGGCCATCGAATTGGCTGTTGAGACCGACATCAGTGCAAAGCAGCCGAGTATGAACAGGAGAAGTATGGATCCGCGCGCCGCACGTCCTCTTGCATGCCATACGATCGCAAGGATGAGAAAGATGAGATGGAAGATCATCAGTAATACGAAGAGCGTGATGACGTCTTCCATTTCTCCGTAGCTCATCCATTTTATAATGAATCTGAGATCGCTGAAAAGGCAGAGAGCATATGCTGCGGCGTACAGCCATTTCATTACTTTTCCGTAAATAAGATCATCCAGTTTTCTCATATTCAATCCTCATCCGCAGTATATTCCATGATGTCTCCGGGCTGGCAGTCGAGTACCTTGCAGATCGAATTGAGTGTCTCAAATCTGATACCCTTCATCTTGCCGGTCTTAAGGTTGGACATGTTGACATTCGTAAGTCCCACCTTGTCCGCCAGTTCATTGAGTGACATTTTCCTGTCCGCCATAACGCGGTCGAGTCTTATGATTATCGCCATGGCTGCCTCCTTAGATAAAACTGTTGACGTCTTCCTGAAGATCGAGTCCCTTTTGGAAAATGAACGCGATCATGGCGATGACAGCAGATATCGCGAACAGATACCATGAGGTGATATCAAAGGTTGAGCTGTAGTAATCGAACCTGATGAATGACATTATCAACCTCACCATGCCGGGAAGCACTGCGAGAAGGAGCTGCAGGAGAGAGATGAGCTTCACGCGGTTTATGTTTTCTTTTGTAAAAGGAGTTGAATCGACTGACTTCTTCGCGATGACGATCACTACATAGAGCATAGCACAGAGTATCACAGTGTATGTCAGTCTTGATGCATCCTCGATGAGAGTGCAGTACTTGTAATCGGTGTTGCCGTTATCATCGGTGAGGCTGTACTTGTTATAGTCAATGCTGCAGTATTCTTCGCCGGCAACATAGAGTCTGTATAGCTTGCCCTGAGTTGCGAATGTTTCATCGTTTTCAAATCTGACTTCGTATGCACTGCTGTCGGTCATCGCATCGACGATCAGGCTGTAAAGCGAAAAGAAAACCATTATTGCCAGCATGAGTGCAAATGCATTGGCGATGTTTAATGTCCTTCTTCTTTTCTTATCTGTTGCATTCTTTTCCGACACGTTATTCTCACTCATAAAAACCTCCAACCCATTTAAAGCATTACTTTAAAAATTTAAGTTCTGAGTTGATATTATCACGCTCTTTTAAAGTGTGTCAAGAAAAAATTAAAGTTTTACTTTAAATACACTCTTGGGAATCATTTTGCACAAATTCACTAAATACATATCTATCCTGGTTTATTGCAGGATTCAAAACTTTTCCGGTCGCATTTTATCGCAGATTTTCAGTACATTTTATGCTTGTTTTCCGGGAAACGATAAGAATATATTTCCGATATCCGGATGATCTGATACAGAAAAGTTGACACCATATATGGTGTCATATATTATTTGAATGGAGGTAATAAATGTCACAGTTTGACAAGTTGCTTCTGCGGATTTATATGCTCGATAAGAATCTGCGTTTTGATGACTTGAAGAAAGTTCTTGAACATTATGGCTATGTTATGAAAGGCTCTTCTACCGGCGGTAGTCATAAAACATTTCGAAAACCCGGGAGTCCACCTATCACAATACCTCGGCATGATCCTATTAAGGCTGTGTATGTTGAGATGGTAAAAGAGATTGTGGAACGTGAGGAGGAAAACGATGAAGAAAAAGAAAAATGTTGAATACTATATGTCACTTCCATATCGTATGGAAATATATCCTGATGTTGTGGAAGGCGGATATACTGCGGCATATCCGGATCTTCCCGGATGTTTGACATGTGCTGAAACCATTGAGAATCTTATTAAGAATGCAAATGATGCAAAAAGAGAATGGATTACCGCATCGCTCGAAGAAGGATACGAGATAGCTGAACCTGAACCTTTAACAGATCTGTCGGAGTATTCAGGACAGTTTAAGATCAGAATGCCCAGGACGCTTCACAGATCACTGGTGCTTAATGCGAAGAAAGAAGGTATAAGCATGAATCAATATTGCATATACCTCCTTTCAAAAAATAATCCGACAACGTATTCATATTGATATAAAAATGCCTCTCTCGTCTACCCACGAGAGAGGCGTGGCTCGTAAGAGCTAAATCTCAACCTCGGAGGCATCCACTAAGGAGTGGATACATCCTTTATTATCTTCTCGTATTTAATAGCAACATAAAATGCCGCAAAGATCATGATCGGGTAGTGGAGATCTTCCAAAACTCCGATAATGGTGAGAGGGAGGCAGTCATCCGGAAATCCGAAGAAGAAATTGTCAATCCTGATAACGGTATCCCATACCGCATGAATGACCATAAGGAGCGGAAGATTCTTCGAGATCAGGAATATGGCTGCCATCATGAATCCCCATATCGCACAGCTTAAAACCTGAAGAAGCGTATCGGCTATGTCCTGTCCGAAAAAGAAATTCAGTCCGTGACTCAGTCCGAAGATCGCACCTGAAATAAGAACCGTCTTCACCCTGCCTTTTCCGGTACCGCACATATACCTGACCATTCCGGCCAGACATAAAACTCTTACAGATTCCTCAAACCAGCCCGTAAGAAGCTGCTGCATGGTATTAAGGGGCCAGAGCCAGAGCAAACGGAAGGTGCATACGTTTGCAAAGAAAAGCCTTATGATCTCAAGAAGCAGGAAGTATGCGAACGGCATCATATAGAGCCATGTCACTTTCGGGATCTTGTTTGTAAAATGCTCTTTCAAAGAGAACGCACTCATTTCCCTTTTGTAACAAAAGAAAACAAAGTAAAGAGCGGCCACACCGAACACGAATCTGAGTATGCCGTCCACCACATATAATCTTACCTGTTCATCAAATACTCCGAGGAACTGGAAGATTATCTCCGTCAAAAGAAAGAGCAGGTTGATGACTGCGCCGAACACTATCGGCATAACTATCTGTTTTTTCATTTTTCCCTCACTTAATTCATATATCCGCAGGACGACCTTGAAGGTGCTTCCTCACCCGATTCATAGTGCGCCCTGAATTCCATATTGATGTCGCGGATCTCACGTTTTCCGTCGATGTAATCCTGATACATTTCGGCAAGTCCCGCCATGCATCCGTCGCATGAACCGTTGATGTTCCCGATCGATTCTGCGACTATCTGCTCACGTTCTTCCCTTGTTGTTTCGCTTATAAGTATACCCATATCATTCTCGCTTTACAGATTGTTTTCTCCCCATTTCTTCAGGTCAAGAAGTATCGGAATAAGTGTCTTTGCTTTCTTGGAAAGAGAGTATTCGACGCGGACCGGCATTTCATCATACTGCTTGCGGATGACAAGACCGTCAGCTTCGAGTTCCTTTAATGACTGTGCGAGCATTGTATTGGTGATCCCGAATACCGCACGCTTAAGATCTCCGTATCTTACAACCTCATCACGGTCGATGACGCAGAGTATCATGATCTTCCATTTACCGCCGACTATATCAATTACTTTTTTGAGTCCGCAGCCTTTGCCGCCGACGCTGTCGCATAACGGTTCCTTTTTACCCATATTCTTTCCCCCAAATGATCAGTTTTTTCTTACCAGGTTAATTTATTTTGCGTACTTGATAAGTTTTCTATACCACATATAATAAACTTAGCAAGTGACAAAAACAAGTAAAACATCATTTCAAAAAGAAAGGGCGCGAAAGCGTAAACGGTGAAAATATGGAATACAGATTCACGAAAGAGAATTTTAACGATGAAGTAATAAAGAGCGATGTTCCCGTACTGGTTGATTTCTATGCCGACTGGTGCGGACCCTGCAAGATGATGATGCCCGTTGTCGAGGAACTTGCAAAGACTTACGAAGGCAAGGCCAAGGTCGGCAAGGTTAATGTCGATGAGCAGGGAGAACTTGCCGAGGAGTTCGGAGTAATGAGTATTCCTTCATTTATGGTCATCAAGAACGGCAAGGTTGTGGATCAGGCGCTCGGTGCAATGGCCAAGGCTAAGCTTGAGGCAATGCTCACCGGAGCAATGTGACAGTTTGAAAAAAGTGGTCCTCACGGTTGCTTATACGTTATAATGGTTTAAAACTGTAAGAGGAGGTGCTGCCAGAGTATATGGAACTGGGAAGATACTATTATTTGGATGAAGATAAATGTCCTAAATGTGGAACTGACCTGACAAAGGTAAAATTATACAAGGGACAGATAGCGGATAAGTCAACCTTTGTTAGTGATAGTTTTCGTGGCAAACAAGTAACTTCTGTTACTTCTTATTCGGGTATGTATCCGGTCCATGCAGCATACTGTAAGAACTGCAGACAAATAGATCAAAAACAGAACATTGATGTTTTTGACAATGCAAATAAGAGGTCAAGAAAGGCAGCAATAATCGAAATGATCTCATCTGCTGTCATAGCGGTGCTTTTGCCTGTTCTTTTCGGTGGTAAAACGTCGGTGATCATCATATGTGTTTTGTGCGCTGTTGTTTTTTTCGATGGTTTAGGCAGAAATAATCAGAGTAAAAAATCGTATTTAGATGCGTTAAAGGAAGAACGAAACTTGGTCGATATTTTGAAAGGCAAAGAAAAGGACAAATCGGTAGTGTATCTGACAAGTGAGGAATATAATAAACTGAAAAAATAAAAGTTGAAATTCTAAAGAATTTAAAATGGCAGCCGTGCGGCTGCCATTTTAGTTATCATTCCGCTATGACAGTTTTATTCCTCGTCATCATTATCGGACTTTGCTTTCTTTCCGAGAGATACCTTCTCCGGTGCGGTCAGGCTTCCCTGATTTCCGTTAAAGCTTCCGAATACTCCGAACTTGACCGGGCAGATTATCATGCCGACGATTATTCCGATCAGGAATATGCATACTCCGAGGAGCTTTATTTCCGTGGAACTGCATCCGCCTTCTGATATCTTTTGTACAGATTCGTCTATCATGAGAGAATTCCTCCTATTCAAATGTGAATCTGATGTCTTCTTTTCCGGTTATCATTCCGACGGGCCAGATGGATTCTCCGTCATCTGTCTCTGCGTGGATCGTTACGGAAGTTCCGCCTTCGGGAACTGTGAGGCTGTAGCAATGGATTCCTCCTTTGTTAAGGATGTATCCTTCCTCACTGCCCAGGTTGATGAAGGTGTTATCCTGCAGTGCGATAACATATACATAATCAAGTCCCTGGACACCGTCTACGGCTTCGGGCTGATAGTATATCCATGATTCATCCGAAGGAGGATTTATCATGATCATCATTCTCGCGTCCTGCGGAGCATAACTCATGAATTCCTTCCATGTATCAATACTGGGGTTGTGTCTGTAATCCGCAAATGCATAGATGGGATCGTTGTAACTGAAAGGCCTGTCGATGGTTTCTTCAGCGGTCTCCGTACATGACCGATCTGTCCAGTATGAGATGACAAGCTGGCTGTTGCCTGCTCCCGCAAAGGAAAGATCGTTTATCTCCCAACCGTCGATCGTTGCAACGGGATATCCCTCATAGTTATAAACGGTATCCATAAATGTATAGAAGGAATCCCATACATGATCGTCGTGAACGAAGTTGCAGCCTGAGAATGTATTTTCGGGCCATGCCGTGCGCATGTTGAAGACGACGTAGTTATTTGCGTGGAGTCCCTGATCTGCTCTCATGATAAGGTGATCACCGAAAACCTCATAATCAAGGATTCCCGAAGTCTCAATACCGTAATCGCTCAGGCAATATTTACAGTCGTTTATGGTGAAGCAGTCTCCGTCAATCTCAATATCCTGATCAAGAGAGTATAATTCATAGATTCCGTATTCACTGCGGTCAGCCTGGACCATTTTGGTTATCTTGCCGTCAGAGATCGTAACTTCATAAATGGTAATGGGATGATCGGCGTTAAGGGTTTCTTCCGAAAGGACATCTTTAAGGTCTGCATCTGATGCCAAAGGATACCATACAGCTTCGGGATGCTTTCTTTCATCATAGTAAGCTCCCATATATTTGAACGATGTGTATTCTTTGTATGTTTCAAATGCCACCTCATCCACCTGCTGGAGACAGAAGTTTTCCGAATCTCTTTCATAGACAAAAGCGTTGAATGTGCCTTCTGTTTCTTCGTTGGGGATGTAATTGACGGAATTCGAACGGGTGAAGAGCCAGCGCATCATCACTCCGTATTCATCTGCGTGCGGACTTCTGAGAACTTCGTATCCGAGGGTGGATCCGCCGTTTCCGAGTTCTTCGAAGAACATATAATCCTTTCCCTCACTCTGTGCAATCCTAAAGTTTCCGCCGGAGGTATCTTCATCATTCCAGCATCCGAAGTTTTCTTCCAGACCTGTGAGAGTCAGCTCGTAGCCGCTCATACCGTCAACCTTTTTGTCGAAGGGTTCACGGAACATAAGATTTCCGGAAACGGTAACATCGGTGGGGTAATATGTGTAGCTGACCGCACCGGACTTATCAATCTCAAGTACGCCGTAAACCTCACCGGTATCAAGGTCGATCAGATTCCAGGATCCTTTTACGAAATTAAGAACAGATTTGCTTGTTGAGAAATCAATCTCCTCAGGAACATACATGGGAGGCTCTTCGTCAGGCTCGTTATTATGCCTGTCGTCGTCCTCGTCTTCTTCGATATCGGTGTCGTTATCGGCAGGCTGAACATTTTGAGATGCACAGGCGCTGAGTGCAAGTGAAAATACGACGCCGAGAACCCAAAGTTTTTTGATCAATTTGTTTTTCATAATCTTTCTCCCTGCATAAGTGAAAACCAACAGATTCATTATACAGTAAAAATACGGAAAACTGCTTATATTAAAGAAATCTTAATGTTAACCGGGAAAAACAGGGGGAAAAACAGGGGGACGGTTCCGCTGTTTCCGGTGAACCGTCCCCCCTGATGCCGTTGTTTTACTGTAGATGGAGTATCATCGTTGCTATTCTGAAGTATGCGAGAAGCGAGAGAGCATCGACTATGGTTGTGATGAACGGGCTCGCCATTACCGCGGGGTCGAAGCCGAGTCTTTTTGCTCCGACGGGAAGCATGCATCCGATGAGCATTGCCATGAGTACCGCAGCGACAAGGGTAAGACATATGGTGATCGCAACGGGAAGTGCGAGACGGTCAAATACAAGGAGCTTTACCAGATTTGCCGCTGCCAGTGTCAGGCCGCAGAAGACCGCAACACGTATTTCTTTCCATATGACACCGGGCACATCACTGTATTCGATCTCTCCGAGTGAAAGACCACGGATGACGGTAACAGATGCCTGTCCGCCGGCATTTCCGCCCGTATCCATCAGCATGGGGATGTAAGCTACGAGAACCGCACATACGCTCAGGGCATCCTCAAAGGATTTGATTATCGCACCCGTAAATGTCGCACTGACCATGAGAAGAAGCAGCCAGGGAATTCTCTTTTTATATGTCTCGAGAACGCCGGTCTTCATGTAGGATTTGTCGGAGGGCACGATAGCTGCCATCTTTTCCATGTCCTCGGTAGCCTCTTCTTCCATGATGTCCACGATATCGTCGACGGTGATGATTCCGACCAGACGGTTTTCGTTATCAACGACGGGCATGGTAGTGAAGTCATACTTTTTGAACTGCTGTGCAACTTCCTCCTGGTCCATCAGAGTGTTCAGAGCGATGACATTCTCATGCATGATCTCGCCGATCACTTCATCATCTTCCGATAAAAGGAGATAGCGCAACGCAACGGTTCCGAGAAGATGACGTCCGCTGTCGAGGACATAGCAGACATTGATCGTCTCGGAATCAACACCGATCCTGCGGATCCTTTCTATGGCTTCTTTTACGGTGGAGCTTTCCTTCAGATCGACATACTCCACGGTCATTATGCTGCCCGCACTGTCTTCGGGATAGCGGAGCAGATGATTGATCTCGCGGCGTGTATCGGCGTTTGCATTTGCAAGGATACGCTTTACGATATTCGCAGGCATTTCCTCCATAAGGTCCGCAGCATCATCGGCCATCAGGTTATCGATAATGCCCGCAGCTTCCTTATCGGACATCGACTTGATTATCCTCTGCTGGATATCCGAATCAAGGTACGAGAAAACGTCCGCAGCCTGATCCTTGGTCAGTATGCGAAAAAGCTTCAGCATATGCTCTTCGCTGAGATCCTCCATCCATGCGGCAATATCTGCGTCGTTATGTTCGGATAGACTCTCACGGAGCTTCGCATACTCTTTCTTTTCCAAAAGAGTAAGAAGCTCATCAAAAATATTTAATTCTTCCATCGTGCAACCTCCGTGATGACGGCAAAGCCCGCCCCACGATCCGGATGCAGCTTAAATAAGGGAAGCCGGGTGGTGAGGCAGATCTGCCGTGATCATATAATACGTACTTCGGGGAACAGAGTCTGTACTTCGACTGTCACCTGTCATATGATCACCACCCTTCTTTAGAGTAATCGGAAAGTTAATCAATTTCCGAATTCATTCTATTCACCGAGCCTGTAAAAGTCAATAGTTTAGGAACTGCCCACGGTGGTTCTTTTTGATTTGCAAACCCTGTGAATGACGATATAATGTAATTGGGTTATTTTGGCTACATAGAGATTTAGGGGACTTTTCCGTATGCATTTCACTTTGGGAAAGTATACCTAAACAATTTAATAGGTGTCCTTTCCTGTAATACTCTTTTAGAGGAAAGGGGTTTTATGAATCACTCAAATCGATGGGATTCGAAAGGCAATCCTTTTGAATATCCGACATGTCATTTGAGTTATAAAGAATATGCCAAGATAATCAGCGAAATAAACACTAACTACGAATTGTATAAAAACGAACCATATTCGGTCCATTATTCTGTGGGGATAGATAATCATTATTACATATATTATTTTGAGAACCATGGTTTTAATGATTACAACATTATCGGAAAATTTGAGATTTAAAGGAGGTTATTTATGGAAGAGCTATACGCTAAACTAAATGCAATTCCTAATTCGTATTTCGGATTTGTTATGGGAATAATCTCCTATGCAAAAAGAAAACCGGAAAGGTTACAAAAGGTGTTGCAGTTTATCAATGAGAATAATGATCTTACTCCCTCAGATATAGTCAAATTTGTTATCGATCAGCCTGATTTTCATGAGTTTGATTTGGGTTTAAACGAAATGGTTGGATGAAGGTGATATTCTTTATAATGTATTGACTAGGGGTCATCCTTCGGGATGACCCTAATAATTCTCAGAGATATAAGAAAAATGGCTATCTGGAATCCCTGGCATGGGTGCCAAAAACTGAGCCCCGGATGTGCAAATTGTTATGTGTACAGAAGGGATGAGAGCATCGGAAAGGATGCATCCATAGTCACTAAGACAGGTGATTACGACCTTCCGCTCAAGAAAAACAGGCAGGGTGAGTATAAGCTTACACCGGCTGACGGAACCGTGTTCGCATGTATGACTTCGGACTTCTTTCTTGATACTGCCGATGAGTGGCGGCCCGGAGTGTGGGACATGATTAGGGAACGCCGCGATCTTGATTTCTTTATTATCACCAAGAGGATCGACCGTTTTGAGGAGTGTAAGCCTTCAGACTGGGGAGACGGATGGGACCATGTGGTTATATGCAGCACATGTGAGAATCAGGACAGAGCCGACTACAGGATCCCATTTCTGATAAATTCCACGATCAAACACAGGATGATAGCATCCGAGCCTATGCTCAGCGAGATACATATTGAGAAGTATCTGGAGACAGGACTGATTGAGAAGGTTGTCTGCGGAGGCGAATCGGGACCGAAAGCAAGGCCGTGCAATTTCGAGTGGATCAAAGATGTGCGAAGGCAGTGCGTGGAGTACGGAGTCGAGTTTTACTTCAAACAGACGGGGGCTGTTTTCATTAAGGACGGAAAGACGTATCATATAGAGAGAAAGTTTCAGGAATCACAGGCAAGAAAAGCGAAGATGAATTATTATCCCGTGGAGTGAATATGGCTGAGATAGTTAAGATCAAAATAAATTAATGATTTTGAGGGAGGAACCAAAAATGACTTTTAATGAACTCGTAACAAAAGTAAGAACCATGGCGCAGGCCGTTGATGCTTCGAACAGGGATTTCCTTGCGGTACAGATCAACATCACCGGAAAAGATCCCGGAGTGTTCTATGTCGAGGTCAAGGATCACCGCATCAATGTCGAGCCTTATGAGTACATCGACAGAAACTGTGCGATCACGATCAACATGACCAACTTCAACAAACTGATCGACGGAAAGCTCGATCCCGTTCTTGCATTCACCACCGGTAAGCTTAAGGTTGAAGGCGATGCGGGCAAGGCACTTGAATTTGCCAATCTTCTTAAGAAATAAATGAGATTATTTATCGCGATACAATTTGATGACGAAATCCTGGATGCCCTTACGAGCTTTCAGAGTGAGCTGCGTGAACAGGGCGTAAAGGGTAACTTCACATCAGAAGAAAACCTGCATCTGACACTTGCGTTCATCGGGGATTACAATGATCCCGATGCTGTGCTCGATGCAATGGAAGCGTCGAACTTCAGACCGCTTGATATCAGTCTTGACGGTGTGGGACATTTCGGTGATCTGTTCTGGATGGGACTTGCCGATAACCCCGCACTGCATGCTTATGTTAAGAGGCTCAGGCACTGCCTTGCGGATGCCGGAATTCCTTTTGACAAAAAGCGCTTTTCACCGCACATCACTCTGATACGGAGAGTGGAATACAAGTACGGAGATGAGATCCCGGTTTATGATGTGCCGGAAGGAAAGATGAGGGTCGAGAACATTTCACTGATGCGCTCCGACCGCGGAAAGAACGGAATGATCTATACGGAAGTAGGTGTGATCTGATGAAGAAACCAAACGGAAAACTGACATTTGCATCATCATTATTTGCAGCCGGAACACTTATCGGCATGTCAAGCTGCGGCTTGTACGGTCCGCCCGAACCACCTGCACAGGGTGTATACGGTCCGCCCGAATATTTCGGGATTGAAGATGATAATACCGCATCGTTCGAAAATATATCACCCGAAGTGGAAATTCCTGTCGAGGAAGAGAAGGAGTATGATCCCGCCCTTGTTTTTACATGGACTTCCGATGATGAGTCCCTATCCGTTGTTCAGGACTACAATACGGATACCGCATACATTGTCGATGGTGATGAAAAGATACCCGTTGATATCTCGATGGGTGTTTACGGTGCCAGGGTAATGAAGTGCGATATCGATGGTGACGGAGAGGATGAGTATCTGATCTCGGAGTCCGAAGGAACCGGCAGCGGCTATTCAATCAGGGGTCTGTGCATCGTAGAAAAGACCGGTGACGAATATAAGCTCACCAGATATGACGGTCATTATTTCACCCGGATCATCGATGAAAGGTGTGTTTTTTTCTTTGACGGAAATACACGCGATTTCACCGTCTCTGCCGAAAATGAAAACGGAACATATGAGTTTTCCAGACCGATTGAAGGAGAGGATGCGGTTCAGGATATCGTTTGGAGAGATCAGATAGGCATATACTTTGAGGACGGAAAGGTATATATGTCGTCCGAAGTCGGTTTTTTCTTTGAAGGTCACAACTGGGTCGAATATGAACAGTCGGTGGAACTGTATGCACCCATAACCATCGATGCCGACTCAAAGATCACTGTCGGGGATATCCGGGCAAGGAACTCTTTTTAGGGGAACAGGCATGCGTGAATTCAATGAAGAACTGATAATGAAGAAGTTCAAAAAGATCAGGAGGGAGTGTATCGATGCTTTGGTTCCCGATATGACAGTCGGACGTGGAAACTCGAAGTTCATCAAGGATATCTATGAACTCGATAATCCGTTCAGTAAAATGATCACTCCGCATATCTGCAGGGAAAAGTCGCTTTTCAAAAAAGAAAGAAATTCGATTCCCAAGAACGGAAATAAGCTTGAGTACATCGAACTGTTTTATGACGATGAAGGAAGGTTGATCAGAGGAGAACTCGAGGCCGGAAGAGCGGGTTTCCTTTCCGAAACATTACTTGGTGCGGATTCTTCCAAGTTTGTGACCTTCTATGTTTCGGACGATCTGTGGATCGATGTTACGGCAAATTCGGTCGCGGGAGATTATAAGTACTCATGGACAAACTTTGAAAAGAGTGAAAGGGATTCGGATGGGAGACTTGTAAGCGTTGAAAGCTTTAAAAACGATCTCTCCATAACCGAAGGCGTGATCGTAAATGCCGAATACTATGAGTATGAAGACGGCGTCTTAAGCCACATAACACAGTACAAGGATTACTATTCACATCTTCCTGCAATGATGAGGGATTTTGTCATTGGGGCTATGCCGGACAGGGTATTTAATCCCGATGTGATCAATTACAGCTTCGAAAGATCGGGCGGTGACATCATCTGCACGCGTTCACAGTATTACAGGGTATCCCAGACTATCACGCATGAGATCAGGATCCCCGAAAAAGAAGTACTGAAGATGAAGGAACACGGTATTATACTGGTATAGGTAACAAAATGAAAATTTACGTTGATTTTGATGACTGCCTTTGCGAGACCGCACTGGAGTTTACACATATTGCTGACAGGCTTTTCGGAAAGAAGGTTCCGTATGAGGACGTGCGGTTCTTCAACCTTCAGCAGACCTTTGATCTGAATGAAGAAGAGTACAAGCTTCTTATGGCTGAGGGACATCTCCCCGAGGTGCTTCTTTCCTATGAAGAGACGCCCGGAGCTTCAAAGGTGCTCAATGAGTGGATTGACGGTGGACATGAGGTCAGCGTTATAACGGGCCGTCCCTACAGCAGCTATGAAGTGTCGAGAAAATGGCTGGATGACCACGGACTAAAGCGTGTGAAACTGTACTGCCTCAATAAGTACGGCAGGGATTCCTTTAATAAGGGAAGTGAATATAATCTTGAACTGGAAGATTATTACAGGATGCATTTTGATATAGCCATAGAGGATTCGCCGCATGCTTTCAGGTTCTTCGATCATCTGCCCGATCTGAAGGTTATGGTCTATGAAAGACCCTGGAACAGGGACTGTGAGCTGCCGGGTGCAAATTATGTGAGGTGCCCCGACTGGGACAGGATCAGGGAGCTGGTCAGGTGAAGGGAGTGGAGTGAATATGGTCAGAGAAGCGAAAAAAGAAGATCTTCATGATATACTCGGTCTGTATCTCTTTTTACATGACGACAGGATTCCCGAAAACGACGAAAACCTTGAGCATGTGTGGAATCAGATATTGGATGATCCGAACCACCATCTGATAGTAAATGAGGTGGACGGGCGCGTGGTATCAAGCTGCGTATGCATGATAATCCCCAATCTTTCCAGGAAGGTCAGGCCCCATGCGTTCATCGAAAATGTCGTGACCCACGAGGATTACAGGAACAGGGGGTATGCCGGGGAGTGCCTTGAGTATGCACGGAAACTTGCAGAAAAGGAAAACTGCTACAAGATGCTCCTTGCAACGGGCTCCAAGAATCCCGATACTCTCAGGTTCTACGAAAACGCCGGTTATAACAGCACCGACAAAACCGCATTCGTACAGTGGTTGAATATCGAATGAAGCTGTCTGCAAGATTGCTTTCAAAGGCACAAAGGGCGGTAGCGAGAGTATACATAATATGTTAAAATACATTCAGCCCTTGGGGTCGGGAATCCCGGGGGCTGATTTTAGCTGAAATATGATGATATCGAAAGGAGCCATATGCCAAGAATCAGGAATCCAAAAAAACTTGCCGTGATCATACCGGGTATCGGGTATGGCAAGGACAGGCCTCTTTTATATTATTCGACAAGGATCCTTAAGAATAACGGATTCGATATATTTCAGGTTGAGTTTCATGAC
The DNA here is from genome assembly GCA_017617005.1 of Lachnospiraceae bacterium. Classification (GTDB taxonomy): domain Bacteria; phylum Bacillota; class Clostridia; order Lachnospirales; family Lachnospiraceae; genus AC2028. The sequence continues at coordinate 4,219 of JAFZWW010000007.1, read as the reverse complement.
ATGCCGACGGACATTCTTGAAGACGACGAGCTGAAGAAGCTGGCCGTGCAGCTGGCGTGTGAGCAGACCGAAGAACAGCTGACCGGAGTCGATTTTGCGGCTTATCAGGATATTGTTTTTGTCGGAAAGAGTCTTGGAACGATCGCAGCGGCAAAGTATGTTGCGGACCACGGCATCCCTGCAAGGCAGATATGGCTTACTCCTGTTGAGAAATCATTCTCATTCGGATCGGATAATGTTGTTGCTTTCATAGGTGATTCGGATCTCTGGTCCGATCTCGGCAAAGTAAGGAGAATGGCGGAAAGGCTCGGCGTTGACTTGAGCGTCATAACCGGCGGATATAATCATTCTCTTGAGCGCGGAAGCTTAAAGAGCGACCTGAAGGCTCTTGAGACCGTTCTTACCAAGATTGAGGATTACGTACGGAGTGATAAATGAGGCTTTCCACTTTATCCGAAAGTGAAATAATCATCACATTAATAGCACTTGCGCTCCTTCTTTTGTCCGCATTTGTTTTCGGAACATTGATGGAGCTTATAAAAGGCCCCAGAGTGGTCGGTGAGATCATCGGCGGAATGGTGATCGGAGGAAGTTTTCTTTTCATCATCGCACCCGCTCTGTCGGAAAGAATATTCTTCGCCTACCCCGAAGAGGGTAAGGTTCTGAACATTTTTTATCAGCTCGGTCTGATATTTCTTATGTTCCTGTCCGGCTACAACACCGATATTAAGGTGGATAAGTCGAACGCCAAGACAATAAGTCTTGTTTTTATCGGAGCAACATTCCTGCCCATGGCGGGAAGCATTCCTTTTTTCGGATTATTCAAAGAGCACTTCATCGGTGGTATAGAGAACGAACTCGCATACTGCCTTGTTTTTGCAATCGGAGTTGCGATCACATCGATCCCCGTCATTTCGAAGATCTTCTTCGATATGGGAATAATGAACACGAAGTTTTCAAACACTGTCCTGACCGTATCGACCTTCCAGGATCTGTGTCTCTGGATACTTCTGAACGTTGCGACGAGGGTTGCACAGTCCGGTGAGATAAAGCTTGCGGAGATGATAGTGATCGTCCTTGTCACGATAGGTATCTTCGTTGCTATTGCTCTTATCTCGAGATACATAAAACAGGTCAAGAGTACCTGGAAGCCCAATACCTTCTATTCGATAAGCTTCTCCGTTCTCCTGATGACCTGCGGAGCACTTTATATCCTCGGCATCAACATCATGTATTCCGCATTCGTTGTAGGTTATCTGATCAAGGCGGTCTTCGGAACCGAGGAGAACACGAAGACACGAATGCACTTTTTGGAAAACATCGCCTTTTCCTTCTTTATACCGATCTACTTTGCACTTGTCGGAATACAGCTCAATGTAGTGCATGATTTTTCGCCCGCAAGATTCCTTCTTTTCTTTGCGATAGCATTCGGACTCGAGTTTGCGGGCACATGGCTCCTGTTACTTTTGTCCGGTCTGAAGATGAGCACGAGACTGAACTTCGCGATCACCATGAACGCACGAGGCGGTCCGGGGATCGTTCTTGCGACCGTGGCTTACTCATATGACATCATCAGTCTTGAATTCTTTACAGTGCTGATACTTACCACAATGCTCAGCTCCATGATCGCGGGATATTACTTGAGGCTCAGGCAGCGCAGGGATCCCGACGAATTCAACAAGCTTTAAAACCAAACTGAAATATGGCTGAATATTTTGCTGTAATTGATACGGAGACAACCTGGAGCGGGACTCTTATGAGTGCCGGAGTCATCATCGCCGATGCGAAGACCTTCGAAGCCGTGGACCATAAATATTTCGTGATCCCGGATGAAGTCGCAAAGGGCGGTATGTATTCCGGTGTGGTTCATATTAAGGACCTGGATGAAGAAGAGGTCTTCGATGACGATATCGGACCTGCGATCGAACTCTTTTTGTCGGGATACGATGTGTCTTCGATCTATGCTTACAATGCGGGCTTCGACAAGAACTGTCTTCCTTTTCTGAAGGATTTCGGATGGCACGATATCATGAGGATCGCAGCATACAGGCAGTTCAATCCCGCAATTCCCGAAACCGCCCGGTGTTGCAGGACCGGAAGGCTTAAGACGGGGTACGGTGTGGAGCCGATCCTCCGCATCCTGGGAAAAGAAGACTATCTGGAGATCCACAATGCACTCTTCGATGCACTGGATGAACTAGATATTATGAGAAGGCTCGGACATCCGATAGATATTTATCCCGAGGTATGAAACGTGGTACAATATAGGGCAATATGATTTCCGAAAAGGAAAGCTGATCAGTAACCTGATAATTGAGGGGGAAACAATTAGAAGGGGTACCGATATGAAAGAATTTTCCAAAGAAGAACTGAGAAAGGCACTGGATTCGAAAGCCGGTCAGGCGCAGGAGCTGATCGCGGATCCTGTCAAATGGGAAAGGTTCAAGACCAAATTTGAAGCTTTCCTTCTCAAGACTACGGGCAATCCTGTGCTCAGCGAGGTTTATGACAAGCTTGTCACGATGCTTGAACTGACCGACTCCTATATAAAGAAGGAATACACGGGAGTCCAGCCGGGAACGGTCACCACTTTCCTGTGTGCGCTTATTTATTTCATATCGCCCTTCGATCTTATTCCCGATGTGATCCCCATAACGGGCTACACCGATGATGCGGCGATAATCATCCATGTCCTTAAGAGCGGTGCGGAAATGGATCTGAGAAAGTTCCGCGAATGGAAGGACACCAAGGCAAAGTGGAGTGAAACCTGATGGAAACATTTTATTATGTGGTCGTCAGCATAGACGGCGATTATGCGAATCTGAAAAGAACCGATATTGAATCCGATGAACTCAAGCTTGTGGCAAGGGCACTGCTTCCTCCCGAGATAAGCGAAGGCAGCAGGCTTAAATACGAGTGGATGCAGTATACGATGGAGTGATATGGAACTTTTTGACGGAAGACCGGAAGATGCCGGCGGCAGGCTCGAAAGGGAGATAAGGACCTACGACCTGCTCGACAGTCTCGGCATAGAATATAAGAGAGTCGACCATGAGGCGGCCACCACAATGGAAGCCTGTGAAGCGATAGATGCGGCACTTGATGTCGTGATGTGCAAGAACCTGTTTCTCTGCAACAGACAGAAGACGAACTTCTACCTGCTTCTGATGCCGGGAGACAAGAAGTTCAAGACAAAGGAACTGTCCGCACAGATAAACTCTGCAAGGCTTTCTTTTGCCGAAGCGGAGGATATGCTTAAGTACCTTGATATCGAGCCGGGCTCGGTAAGCGTCATGGGACTTATGAATGATAAAGGGCATGCCGTAAGCCTGCTCATCGATGAGGATGTGCTTGAGGGAGAGTTCCTCGGTTGCCATCCATGTGTCTGCACTTCAAGTCTTAAGCTGAAGACTTCCGATGTGATAAGTAAATTCCTTCCCGCAACCGGGCACAAATTCAGAAAAGTTCACCTGGTCGGAGAAGATTAAAACGTTTTGAATTGAGGGGGAAAGAGATTCAATGCGTAGTGAACCAAAAAGAAGGAAAGATCTGAATTTAGATGGGGGAATGAAATGAGAAAGATCAGGACTTTGTCAGCTGTAATATTGATGGTATCCATGCTGATCGTGCTTGCGGGATGCGGAGAACAGAGCATCGCAGGACACTGGGAATTAAGGGAGACGCAGTGGGGCGATGGATACTTTGCAACATGGGAATATTACGCGGATGAAGGAATCTACATGTCGTATGATCTCGATGAATACGGCGGAACCTTTTATTACACTTCGCCGGATGAAGATATTGCCTATGATTTCACTTACAGCTATGACAAAGAAGGGCACTTTTGGTTTGATGAAAACACCGGTGTGTGTTACCACGCAGTTACATTGAAGGGTGATACATTTACTTATGTCGAAACAGAGGGTGATAAAGAAGTGACCTATGTGTTTGACAGGACGGATGAGTGATGAAAAAGATAAGATTTTTATCAGCTGTCATACTGATGGCTGTCATGATGACGGTTCTCGCCGGATGCGGAAAGAAAACCATTGACGGTGACTGGATCATAAGAAGCGAAACCGATTCAAGCGGTACGGTCCTTACCCGCGAGGAACTTGAGCAAAAGGGAATCGTTGAGAAATACCATATCGAAGATGGCAAAGCAACATATAACTGCACACTGCTCGGCAATGATATTTCCTTTGACCTTGATGTTGTG
>JAFZWW010000063.1 GCA_017617005.1 Lachnospiraceae bacterium | reverse complement strand
GACCCGATTTTACAGTCAAAAGAAGGATTATTCCGTCAAAATCCCCCACAGACGGTCAAAGACCCGGCTTTTTGCCAAAGCCGGGCCTCCGACAGGGATTTTCTTTACATTTTAGGGGGAAGGTTACATTGGGGGAAATGTAACAATTACTTATTCTTTTTTTCTTTCTTACTCTTTTTGCCTCTCTTACTGAGGACAACGCTCTGGAGGAGGATAAAGAAACACAGCATTCCTCCTGTTGTAATGCTCTGCCACCAGGGCTGGTTAAGTCCGCTGGCAACGACGATCTTCTTGATCGAAACGAGGATCATGGTACCGAAGAAAGTTCCGATGGGATCTCCGACACCGCCGGTAAGGAGGGTGCCACCGATGATGGAGGAAGCGATGGCGTTCATTTCCATACCGGCAGCGTTGGTAGCATTTCCGGCGCCCGTGTGCATCATGAAGACAAAGCCCGAGATTCCGCTTAAGATTCCGCAGATAAGATAGGACATGAATCTCGTAAACTTTACGTTGATGCCGAGCATCAGCGCACTTGTCTGGTTTCCGCCGATGGCGTAGAATGCACGTCCGAGCTTTAAGAACCTGAGAAGAATGAATACCAGGGCAAAACAGATCAGGGCTATGAATACACCGAGTTCTATCGTGCCGGGTATCAGAGTTCCGTTTCCTGTGTAATATCCGAGCCAGGGAATCTCAATCTCAGCGTCCATCAGAACCTGGAAGCCTTTATGATCGACCTTCTGGGGATCGACCGAAAGGATCGTGGTGAAGCCTCTTGCGAAGAACATTCCGGCAAGGGTTACGATGAAGGGCTGGATCTCAAGATAACTGATAAGAAGACCCTGAACGATACCGAATGCAAGTCCGATTCCGAGTGCAAGCAAGGCAGCTCCTACTGTGTTTCCGCCCTTGTTCAGGTACAGAACGCAGCTCATTACCGTAAGGGATGTTACCGCACCGACACTGATGTCGATGCCGCCGCCTATCATGACGATCGTAAGACCGAGGGATACGATGATAAGGCTGGCATTGTCATTCAGCATGTCAAATATCTGCTGCGGGCGAAGGAAACCGCCGCCGAGGAAAATCATCGAGAGCACATACATGCCGAAGAAGATGCATATTGCGATGGTCATCAGGAGCTGTGTATTCGTAAGGGGCTCTCTGAATTTCTTTGTTTTCATGCCTCTGCCGCTCCTTTCGAATCTTTATTCATTTTTTTGGCTTTCATATTTCTGACAACCTTGTCGAACTTCTTCTTGACGACGGGTGAACCTATGACGACGAGAAGAATGATGACGCCGGCCTTGTAAGCCTTAACATCCGTGGACGAAACCTTCATCGCATAAAGCGTGAGGGTGAGCATCTGGATGACATATGCACCGAGTATGCTTCCGCTTATCTTGAACTTTCCTCCGCCGAGGCTGTTTCCGCCGATAGCAACCGCAAGGATGGCATCCATTTCCACGTCCACAAGAAGCGTCTCATGGTTGATCAGTCCGAGTCTCGAGGTTCCTATAACTCCGGCAACGCATACGCATACGCCGAGGATTACAAATGAAAGTATCTTGATGAATGTGGTGTTGATACCGTTGAGCTTTGCCGCGCTCTCATTGATTCCTACCGACTGGGTGAGGAGTTCAAGTGATGTGAACCTGAAAAGGAGCACAAAGAATAACGCCATCAGTGCAACTATGAGAACAGGTGTGGGAATCGGAATTCCGGGAATGAAGCTTCCGATGCCGGAAAGGATCGCACTCTTTACATTGGGAGTTGCACCGCCGTTGATCCAGTATGCGATGGAACGTCCGCAGGTATAAAGGATCAGCGTCGCTATCATCGGCTGTATCCTGAACACCGCAACCAGCACGCCGTTGAATGCTCCGAATATCATTGCGACCAGGCATGCGCAGATAAATGCGAGGATAACAGTTCCGGCATTGATGACAGGTATCGCCTTGATAACCTTGATGAACACGCCGCCGGCTATCGCTGCGGCCGCACCTACGGAAATATCCTGTCCGCCGCAGGCTGCGGTGACAAGTGTCATACCCATTGCAAGAATTGCAAGTTCACTTGCACCGTTTAAGATACTTATCAGGTTACCGACAAGAACGATATTGCCGTCATTATTCTGTGAAAAACCTATACTGAAAAAGGTCGGATCCCTAAAAAGGTTAAATATAACGAGAAAAGCTATCGCTATAAAGGGAATGGTCAGCTGGCCGAGTCCGCCGGCGAAGAGCTTTTTCTTATTTGTCTTCATCTTCAGACTCACCTCCCGCAATAGTCTTCATTACCTGTGTCTGGTTCAGATCCTTGCCCTTCAGCTCACCGACTATGTGTCTGTCTCTCATGACAACAAGTCTGCTGCAGGTTCTGAGCATTTCCTCTATCTCGGAGGAAATGAATGTTACGCTCACTCCCTCCTCGGCAAGCTTAAGTACGAGCTTCTGTATCTCGAGCTTTGTTCCTACGTCGATTCCTCTCGTGGGCTCATCGAGGATCAGGTACTCGGGATGGGTGAGGAGCCATCTTGCAAGGATTACCTTCTGCTGGTTACCTCCGCTTAAGGAACCTACCGGAGTTTCACGGCTTGCGGTCTTGATGTTGAGCATCTTGATGTATTCGTCCGCATAGCTTTCCGCTTCGCTCCTGCTGATAGGTCTTAAGATCCCGTTCATGACCTGGAGTGCGAGGATTATATTCTCCCTTACACTGAGGTCTGCGATTATTCCGTCTCTCTTTCTGTCTTCAGCCAGATAACCGATGCCGTTTCGCATTGCTTCTATGGGCTTGGTTATACTTACCTTTTTACCGTTTATCTTCACATTTCCGCCGTGTACCTTATCGGCACCGAAGATTGCTCTTACGCTCTCACTTCTTCCTGAACCGAGCAGACCGGTAAAGCCGTTGACTTCACCTTTTCGTATCTGAAAATCGAAAGGAAGAGCCGCGGTGCTTGAAAGGCCTTCCGCTTCATAGAAGACTTCCTTAGTGTTTTCCTCGATCTCTTCATGCTCACCAATTGATGAAAGCTCGCCGAGTTCCTTACCGATCATCTTGGAAACGAGTTCAACCTGGGGAAGTTCTTCAACCGTATATTCTCCGACCAGCTCGCCGTTTCTGAGGACGGTGATGCGGTCGCTGACTTCGTAAACCTGTTCAAGGAAATGTGTAACAAAAATGATCCCGACCCCTTTGGACTTAAGGTCTCTCATAAGGTCGAAGAGCATGTTAACTTCTTTGTCATCGAGTGATGAGGTGGGCTCATCAAGAATCAGAACCTTGCACTTCATATCTACCGCACGTGCGATGGCTACCATCTGCTGAACGGCGAGGGAGCAGTTTCCGAGCTCCTGAGTGCTTCTTGCGGGAATGCCGAGATTTGAAAGTATCTCGTCCGCTCTCTTTTCATAATCCTTACGCTTTATCCAAACACTGTCCTCACGGCCGATGAACAT
>JAFZWW010000062.1 GCA_017617005.1 Lachnospiraceae bacterium | reverse complement strand
GGGTCCTGCCGCTATGTATGAGTCTTCTCGCTTTTTCGTCGTCTAACGCGAAACTGATTCGACGAACGGTTTAGCTCATGCCGCAGGCCATTCACTTCGTTCAGGCCAGGCGGCCGTTTCTAACGCAGACGACGAAGCTCGAATCCTCATACAATCCGCGTCACCCGCAAATAAAAAATTGAGCCGGGAGAATTTATCTCCCGGCTCTTTCTTATTAGTCTGAATATCAGCCTTTTACGACTCTTACGCGGATGACGCCTTCAGCTGCAGCGAGCTTCTCAACAAGTGACTCGGTGGGAACATCATCGAGATCGAGAAGGGTTACTGCGTAATCTCCTCTGGACTTGTTCATCATATCGGAGATATTGATCTTCTCAGCACCGATAACTGCGGTGAACTGGGTGATCATGTTAGCCTGATTCTTATGGAATACGGCGATTCTTCCCTTGTTATCGCAGGGTCCCATATCAATTGCGGGATAGTTAACGGAATTCTTGATATTTCCGTTGTTGAGGTAATCCATGATCTCCGCAACAGCCATCTTAGCACAGTTGTCCTCAGACTCTTCGGTACTTGCTCCGAGATGGGGAGTAAGGATGACGCCGGGCTGTCCTGCGGTGGTTGCATTGGGGAAATCGGATACGTATCTTGCTACCTTGCCGTTCTTGAGTGCCTCAAGCATATCGGTCTCGGAAACAAGAAGGTCTCTTGCATAGTTGATGACGACAACGCCGTCCTTCATCTGGGAGATCGCATCGCGGTTGATGGTTCCCTTGGTGGAATCGAGAAGGGGAACATGGATGGTGATGTAATCACACTCCTTGTAGATCTCCTCAACCTTCTCAACATGCTTTACATTTCTGGAAAGATTCCATGCGGCATTTACGGAAAGATAAGGATCGTATCCGTATACTTCCATTCCGAGATGGATGGCTGCATTTGCAACCTTGACACCGATGGCACCGAGTCCGATGACACCGAGCTTCTTGCCTGCGATCTCGGTTCCTGCATAATTCTTCTTCTGCTTCTCAGCAGTCTTGGCAATGTCAGCATCGGATGCATTATCCTTGATCCACTCGATACCGCCTACGATATCTCTTGCAGCAAGGAGCATACCTGCAAGTACGAGCTCCTTAACTCCGTTTGCGTTTGCACCGGGAGTATTGAATACTACGATACCCTTCTCAGCACACTTATCAAGAGGAATGTTGTTAACACCGGCACCTGCTCTTGCAACTGCAAGGAGACTGTCGGGAAGCTCCATCTCATGCATTGATGCGCTTCTTACGAGAATACCCTCTGCTTCGTCAACCTTGTCGGTAATATGGAAATCACCGGTCAGATCGGCAAGACCGACCTGTGAAATGGGATTAAGGCAATTGATCTTAAACATGGAAAACTCCTTTCAATAAGCTGACGATCAAGCGTTCTCAGCTTCAAATTTCTTCATGAACTCTACAAGCTTCTCAACGCCCTCTTTGGGCATAGCATTGTAGATGGAAGCTCTCATACCGCCTACGGATCTGTGACCCTTGAGGTTTACGAAACCAGCTTCGGTCGCTTCCTTGACGAACTTGGCATCAAGCTCTTCGTTTCCGGTTACAAAAGGAACATTCATAAGGGATCTGTCCTCTTTTACGACAGTGCCCTTGAAAAGCTTGGAAGAATCGAGGAAATCATAAAGGATCTTAGCCTTCTCCTCATTTCTCTTCTTCATCTCCTCAAGTCCGCCCATCTTCTTGAGCCACTTGAATACTTTGCCGCAGATATAGATGGTGTAGCAGGGAGGAGTGTTGTAAAGGGAATCATTGTCTGCCTGGGTCTTCCACTTGAGCATGGTGGGAGTTCCGGGAAGGCACTCATCGGTGATGAGGTCTTCTCTGATGATAGCGATAACGCATCCTGCAGGTCCTACGTTCTTCTGAACACCGCCGTAGATAACGCCGTACTTGGTCACATCAACGGGCTCGGAAAGGAAACAGGATGAAACGTCGGAAACAAGGATCTTGCCCTTGGTGTTGGGAAGAGTCTTGTACTTTGTTCCGTAGATAGTGTTGTTCTCACAGATGTATACGTAATCCATATCATCGGTGATGGGAAGATCGGAGCAGTCGGGGATGTAGCTGAAGGTCTTGTCAGCGCTGGATGCAAGCTCTACAGCCTCACCGTAGATCTTAGCTTCCTGGTAAGCCTTCTTAGCCCACTGTCCGGTAATGATATATCCGGCTTTCTTATTCTTCATCATGTTCATGGGAACTTCTGCGAAGAACTGTGAAGCTCCGCCCTGAAGGAAGAGAACCTTGTAATTGTCAGGAATATTCATAAGATCCCTGAGATCTGCTTCAGCTTCTTTAATGATGGTATCGTAAACCTTGGATCTGTGGGACATCTCCATAACGGACTGTCCGGATCCCTTATAATCCATCATCTCTTCTGCTGCTTCTTTGAGAACCTCTTCAGGTAATACTGCAGGTCCTGCCGAGAAATTATAAACTCTTGACATTTCATACCTCCTAAGTATTGCCGCACTGCGGCATATGTTTTATGTTAGCGATAGTTTACATCGCCCAACTTCTCAAAAATATTAACTTCTTTAAAATAATCTTTTAAGAGCCTTAAGTCAACTAATAATCATAAACAACGACCGGAGTTCCTATCTCGATATTCTCAAATACCGTCCTGGCCGCATCCTTGCACATATTTATACAGCCGTGGGAGCCGTCATAGGTGTAGATATCACCGCCCCATTCGTCCCTCCAGTCGGAATCATGCAATCCGTAGCCTCTGAAATAAGGCATCCAGTAAGAAACGAAATCAATATAATCCTTACCGTAAAGATAGGTGTCGGTATATTTACCGCTTATCGCAAAAACGCCTCTCGGAGTTGTCCAGCCCTTGGGGATATCGCCGGATACTATATCGGTCTCGAGGATAAGCACGCCATCTTTGTAATAATACATATACTGGTCCGAAAGATCGACCTCGACATAAGTATCCCCGATGTCGTTGAGTCCCCTGAAGGTGGCTTCGTGGGTGTACTTCGGAATATGAACATCCGCTTCCCCGTCCCTTAACGCATCCGAGTGAAGCATTTCTCTCAGATACCGAAGTTCGGCATCATGGTCAAGCTCAGTACCATAGGTCGAGTAAAACGCCGGGATCGTTACTGTCTTGCCGTTGGAAGCCTTGAACTCCCTGTCAAGTCCGTAAGTATCATAAGCTTCGCACAGATCATCGATCCACTTTTCAACGGCTTCATCATCGATGATGTAATCGCCGTTATCATCCTTAACGGGCATTCCGCCGCTTGATACGATCAGAAAACTCATTACGGAAGGGTCAAATTCGATCTTCTCCGCTCCCATGTCATAAACAAGATCGGTGGTCAGAAAAGCGGAAAGCTCATCCCATTCTGCCTGAAGTGCCTTCTCCTGATTTGTATACGGCTCATCAAGATAAAAAGAATCATCAAGGACAAGGAGCGTGGTACCTTCGGAAAGCTTCTGGTTCAGAACCGCAAGTACTTTATCGAGATTAACACGTCCGGCATGATTATCGGATACCGTGTAACCGGTTTCCTTATCAAATACTATCTTGTAGACCGGTATATCATTTCTTTCTTTTACGACAAGATCGAGCTTTTCAAATTCGGATCTGAGCTTGTCACTGTTATATGAGATCACCATCTCATCGCCTGTACGGACGGATCCGAAAAAAGCCCGGGGCCATAAAAACGCATTTTCACGTGCCTTTATGTTATATACGCCCTTACTCAGATCGACATTCAGATCGACGGCCGCGGGATCTATGACGGATTCGCTGCCGTCAGCCCAGACTATTTTGATATCGGGATATCTGATGTTCGCATTGGCTTCCGCAGCAACCGCATCGGCAGATCTTCCGGTCGCATACACTCCGTAGATCCAGGTATTAGGAAGAAACCTGTTCATGAAGTAAAAAGAAACCGCGATATAAGTCAGTATGATCAGTCCGGCTATAATGGAAAGCCATACGATCAGTTTTTTGTATTTCTTAAGTGCCTCGGACATTGGGTGATCATTCCTTTATGTCATTAGCATCAAACACTTCGCTTAAAGGAGCACCTGCGGGTACCATGGGGAATACCTTGTCGTCCTCGGGGATGATGCACTCGATGAGAACGGGGGCCTTTGCGGCGATGGCTTCTTCAAGAGCCTTTGCCACTTCTTCCTTTTTGGTGACCTTTATTGCCTTGCAGCCGAGTCCTTCCGCAACCTTGCAGAAATCAACCGCATCGTTGAGAACGGTCTGGGAATATCTCTTTCCATAGAAAAGTGTCTGCCACTGTCTTACCATTCCGAGAACGTGGTTATTAATGACGATCTCGATAACGGGGATGTTATATCTTGATGCGGTGGCAAGCTCGTTCATATTCATTCTGAAGCAGCCGTCACCTGCAATGTTTACGCAGATCTCATCGGGACGGCCAACCTGTGCACCGATACATGCACCGAGTCCGTAACCCATTGTTCCGAGACCACCGGATGAAAGGAAGGTCCTGGGACTGGTGTAATGATAATACTGTGCTGCCCACATCTGATGCTGTCCTACGTCGGTGGTGACGATAGCCTTTCCTTCGGTAACACGGTCAAGCTCTGAAATGATGTAAGGACATGAAAGCTGACTGTCATCATATCCGAGAGGGAACTTCTTCTTAAGGTCTGCAATATGAGCCATCCACTCTGAATGATCCTGCTTTGTGATAAGAGGATTGAGTGCCTTAAGAGTGGACTTGAGGTCTCCTATAAGGCAGGCATCGGCAGGAATATTCTTGCTGATCTCGGCAGCATCGACATCGAGATGAACCACCTTGGCATTCTCGGCAAACTTCCTGGGGTTACCGGTAACTCTGTCCGAGAATCTTGCACCGAGGGCAAGAAGAAGGTCACACTCTGTAACGCCGAGGTTTGAAGCCTTGGTTCCGTGCATGCCTATCATGCCGGTATATCTGTCGGAATTTCCGTCAAATGCACCCTTACCCATAAGAGTATCGCAAACGGGAGCATCGAGAAGATCTGCAAGTTCTTTAACTTCCTCGGAAGCATCGGAAATGATCGCACCGCCGCCTACATAGATGAAAGGCTTCTTGGCTTTACAGAGAAGCTCTGCGACCTTGGTAAGATCCTGCTCGGTGAACTTAGTCTCTCTTTCGGGCTCTGCGGGATTAACAGGCTCGTAATCATAAACCGCAGCTGTGACATCCTTGGTTATATCGACAAGAACGGGGCCGGGACGTCCGGTCTTGGCAATCTTGAATGCCTTGCGGATGGTGGGAGCAAGATCCTTGATATTCTTTACGATGAATCCATGCTTTGTTATGGGCATAGTGACACCGACAATGTCTATCTCCTGGAAGGTGTCTTTTCCGAGAAGGGGAAGGTTGACATTGGCGGTAATTGCAACAAGGGGAACGGAATCCATGTATGCGGTAGCGATACCTGTTACAAGGTTGGTTGCTCCGGGGCCTGAAGTTGCCATGACAACACCGACCTTTCCCGTAGCTCTCGCATAACCGTCGGCAGCGTGTGCCGCGCCCTGCTCATGGCTGGTAAGGACATGTCTTATCTCATCCTGATGCTTGTAGAGTGCATCGTAAATATTGAGAATGGTTCCTCCGGGATATCCGAAGACAGTATCAACTCCCTGCTCTTTAAGACAGGCAACAACTATTTCCGATCCGTTCATCTCCATAGTGCGTAATTCTCCTAAATCATATTTTATGGAACTAAAAACCTTATCAATTCTTGGGAACTTCGAGAACGGCACCGCGGTTACCGCTGGTAACAAGCTCTCTGTATCTTGCAAGATATCCGGTATTTACCTTGGGCTCTCTGGGTGTCCAGCTTTCACGTCTCTTTGCCATCTCCTCATCGGAAACTTTAACGTCAAGCTTTCTGGCGGGGATATCGATGGAGATGATATCACCTTCCTGAACCAGTGCGATAGGTCCGCCGACTGCAGCTTCGGGTGAAACATGTCCGATCGATGCTCCTCTTGATGCACCGGAGAATCTTCCGTCCGTAATGAGAGCTACGGATGAACCGAGTCCCATACCTGCGATAGCGGAGGTGGGATTGAGCATCTCTCTCATTCCGGGGCCTCCCTTAGGTCCTTCATATCTGATGACAACAACGTCACCTGCAACGATCTTTCCGCCCTTGATGGCAGCAATCGCATCTTCTTCACAATCAAATACTCTTGCGGGTCCTTCGTGAACAAGCATCTCGGGAACAACAGCGGACTGCTTTACAACTCCGGTATCGGGAGCAAGGTTACCCTTAAGAACAGCGATTCCGCCTGTAGCCATGTAAGGATTGTCGATGGGACGGATAACTTCGGGATCCCTGTTGATGCAGTTCCTGATATTCTCTCCGATAGTGGTTGCATTAGCGGTCATGCAATCCTCTTCGATGAGCCCCTTCTTGGAAAGCTCATTCATTACCGCATATACGCCGCCCGCTTCATTGAGATCTTCCATATAAGTGGGACCGGCGGGTGCAAGGTGGCAGAGGTTGGGAGTCTTTGCGGAAAGCTCGTTGACCATTTCCATGTTGAGCTCGACACCTGCTTCTTTTGCGATAGCGGGGATGTGGAGCATGGTATTGGTGGAGCATCCGAGAGCCATATCAACGGTAAGCGCATTCTTGAATGCCTTATCGGTCATAATATCCCTGGGACGGATATTCTTTTCGACAAGCTCCATGATCTTCATTCCTGCATGCTTTGCAAGTCTGATACGCTCGGAATAAACTGCGGGGATTGTTCCGTTGCCCTTAAGTCCCATTCCGATCGCTTCGGTGAGGCAGTTCATGGAGTTAGCGGTATACATTCCTGAGCATGATCCGCAGGTGGGACATACCTTCTCTTCGAACTCGGTGAGCTCTTCCTTGGTCATGTTACCTGCAGCGTAGGTTCCTACAGCTTCGAACATTGATGAAAGGCTTCTCTTCTTGCCGTGAACATGTCCTGCGAGCATGGGTCCGCCGGAAACGAAAACGGTGGGAATGTTTACACGTGCGGCAGCCATGAGAAGTCCGGGAACATTCTTGTCACAGTTGGGGATGCATACGAGTCCGTCAAAACCGTGAGCCATTGCCATACACTCGGTCGAATCGGCAATGAGGTCCCTGGTAACAAGGCTGTACTTCATTCCGATATGTCCCATTGCTATACCGTCGCATACCGCGATCGCAGGGAAAAGGATCGGAGTACCGCCTGCCATTGCAACACCGAGCTTTACCGCTTCGGCGATCTTATCAAGATTCATATGTCCGGGAACGATCTCGTTATATGATGTAACGATACCGATCAGAGGACGCTTCCTCTCTTCTTCTGTCATTCCAAGTGCGTTAAAAAGACTTCTGTGGGGCGCCTGTGCGTCACCGACCTTTACGGAATCACTTCTCATGGTTTTAACCTCTCCTACTTTATTTGATCAGTTATACTGGATTATTTGATCCTGTCACAGATAAGATCGCCCATACGGGTGCATCCTACCTTCTCACAGCCTTCGGAATAAATGTCTCCGGTCCTGAAACCGTCCTTAAGAACTTCCTTGACAGCAGCCTCAATGGCATCGCCTTCTTTATTAAGGTCAAAAGAGAACTTGAGCATCATCGCAGCGGAAAGAATGGTTGCGATGGGATTGGCGATATCCTGACCTGCGATATCAGGTGCGGAACCGTGGCTGGGCTCATAGAGTCCGAACTTGGTCTCGTTAAGTGATGCTGATGAAAGCATTCCGATCGAACCTGTGATCATACTTGCTTCATCGGAAAGAATGTCACCGAACATGTTCTCGGTAAGGACTACATCGAACTGTGCGGGATCCTTGACGAGCTGCATTGCACAGTTATCCACAAGCATATTTTCAAGCTCGACATCGGGATAATCCTTGGCAACCTCTGCGGTAACGGCTCTCCAGAGTCTTGAGGAATCGAGTACGTTAGCCTTATCTACGGAAGTAACCTTCTTCCTTCTTTTCTTAGCGGCTTCGAATGCCTTTATGGCAATCCTTCTTATCTCTTCTTCATTATATGTAAGTGTATCAACGGCAGTCCTGAGTCCGTTAACGACCTCGGTATGTCTTTCTCCGAAATAAAGTCCGCCGGTGAGTTCCCTCATAATAAGAAGGTCAAAGCCCTTTCCTGAGGTCTCACTTGCAAGGGGACATGCATCTGCCAGCTCAGGGAAAAGATATGCGGGTCTGAGATTGGCAAAGAGGCCGAGTTCCTTTCTTATCTTAAGAAGTCCCGCTTCGGGTCTCTTCTCGGGAGGGAGCTTGTACCAGGGACTTGTGGTGGTGTTTCCGCCGATGGAGCCCATAAGTACGGCATCTGCAGCCTTTGCGGTATCGATTGCTTCCTGGGTAAGAGGCTCACCGCATGCATCGATCGAAGCTCCGCCCATGAGAATGTCGGTAAATACCATCTCATGACCATAAACGGATGCTACCTTTTCAAGAACTTTCTTGGCCTGAGCGACTATCTCGGGACCGATCCCGTCACCGGGAATACATACAATGTTAAGTTTCATAGTGTCTCCTTTTCGCAAAAAATGCGACATTTCTAATTTATCGTATTAAATTGTGAAATTCAAGGGGCGTATTTAACCTTTTTCAAATAATGTAGGCTTCATTCAGGGAGTCATATATGTCTGCTCATTTGCCGCTCGCTAAGCTGTTCTAAGGGACATATACTATTCATATAGTCCCGCACCGCTCACATTCGCAATCCATTGCTCATGTTCGCTATTTTTGCCATCCGGGCAAAAATGTGCTTTGGATCATATGTCCCTAAGAACAGCTAAGCTCACTCTTAAATCGCAGACATATATGACTCCCTGTATGAAGCAAATATACAAAAAAGCCCTTAGGATGAATTCCTAAGGGCTTAAAGACAATATGATTTGTTTATTTCTTGGAATCGGAATCGGATGATGAAGCCTGTCCGGGCTTTTCAACCTTGGCGATGGCCGACTTCTCCATGGGGATACGGCAGTTACGGTTGTTTCCGAACTCTACGATGACCATGTCGTCCTGAATGTCGATGATGGTTCCGTAGAAACCTGAGGTGGTGCAAACGATATCACCGTTCTCAAGGGTGGAGAGCATCTCCTGGGTTCTCTTCTGTTCTTTCTTCTGGGGTCTCATAAAGAAGAACCAGAGAGCGAAGATAAGAACACCGTATATAAGGACCATTGAAAGAATGGATCCGGTAGCATCGCTTGATGCAGCTTCAGCAGTAAGAATCATAAAGTTCATTTAGAAATCCTCCGATCGTAACTTTTGCGTTTTTTCCCGCAACATGTCTGATGATACACGATATCCGCAAAAGTATCAAATAAAATATTTATGACGAGAACATCTGCACCCAGTAATATCTGTAGGGAGTCGATGCATTATAGTAATATCCTACACCGAGTTTTTTAAAGTTTGCATTAAGGATATTTGCACGGTGTCCTGAGCTGTTCATCCAGGAATTCATGACCTCCTGGGGAGAACGCTGCCCTGCGGCGATATTCTCGCCGAGCCATCCGGGATTGGAAACTGCG
>JAFZWW010000061.1 GCA_017617005.1 Lachnospiraceae bacterium | reverse complement strand
CTAATGTTCACGTAGGTGCAGAGAATTTCTACATCGAGGACAAGGGTGCATTCACCGGTGAGATCTCAGCTCCCATGCTCAAGGAAGCAGGTGTTGAGTATGTCATCATCGGACACTCCGAGAGAAGAGATATCTTTGGTGAGAACGATATCCTCATCAATGCTAAGGTTAAGAAGGCATTCGCATCAGGTCTTACCCCCATCCTTTGCTGCGGCGAGTCACTTGCACTCCGCAAGGCAGGCACTTACAAAGAGTGGATCAAGAGACAGATCGAGTGGGATCTTACCGATGTAACCGCTGATCAGGTTAAGACTCTCGTTATCGCTTACGAGCCTATCTGGGCTATCGGAACCGGCGAGACCGCAACCGCTGACCAGGCTGAAGAAGTCTGTGCTATGATCAGGGAGACCATCGCTGCTATGTATGATGCCGCTACCGCTGAGGCAGTCCGCATCCAGTACGGCGGATCCATGAATGCGGGAAATGCCGCAGAGCTTCTTTCCAAGCCCAATATTGACGGCGGCCTTATCGGCGGCGCTTCACTCAAGCCCGATTTCGGCCAGATCGTTAACGCTTAATTCCTCCGATTTTTTATAAAGAGAGACCTTCACGGTCTCTCTTTTTTGTTATAATAGTTCTTACCCCTCGCCCTGAATGACATAGGGACCCAAAAAGAATTCTTCAGTCTATGGACAGAGAAAAACTGTACAAGATAATAATGTGTGCATTTCCCGTACTGCTCATCTTCATGATCGTATGTGGCAGTGCTGTTTCGCGTATGCGTGTTTCTGATGCGGGTGAAGAAAATATCTTAAGCGGGGAAACGCAGAGGGAATCGAGACTTACAGAGCTTCCCGATAGCGATGCCGGCCTGTCTGATGATGTACATCCTGCGGGTGATAATGCATCGGACGATCCCGATGCGGTCACCATCGATGATATCGCAACTCCCGGTGTGATATCTCCCACGGAGTATGAAACGGCTGTCGAAACGGCGGATGCATGGATCAAGGCACACGGCATATATACACCATCCGAATACATCGATATATCACACATTGATATCAGCTATGTCGATATCGATATGATCATTTCAAGGCTTCCCAATGTTAAACGCCTCGTTATGTGTGACTGCGGTCTTGATAATGACGGATACGCCGCGATCCAGGACAGACATCCCGATATCAAGATAGTATGGGAGATCGTTCTTTCACATTGGACGATACGCACTGATGTGGTTGCTTTCAGCACATTTAAGACAACTGCCGAGGAGTTTTATCTGGAAAATGACGAGGCGTATTATCTAAAGTACTGCAATGAACTTGTGGCACTCGATCTCGGACACAACTATGTTTCCGATCTTTCTTTTCTCGAGTATATGCCGGAACTGAAGGTTCTGATCCTTGTGGACAATGTAAAGGAAAAGGACGGCGAAACCTTAAGACATCTGACGGATCTGTCGGAGCTTAAATATGTTCCGAAGCTAAGGTATCTTGAGATATTTGCAAATAATGTCTCGGATCTGTCATTCCTTGATTACATGCCCGATCTTGAGGATCTTAACATTAGCTATAATTCGGTTAGCAGCATCGAGCATTTGCAGAATATGCCCAAGATAAAGAAGCTCTGGATGGAGCATACATACATATCGGGTGCGGGCGTCAGTACATTAAGACAGCTCTATCCCAATGCAAGAATAGTGTCGGTCGGAGAAGGATCCATTGATCAGGGGTGGAGGACCGGTGAAAGATACCGTGCCGTAAGACGCATGTTCTTCGAAAACGTCATAGATGATTATTACAGGGATTGATCGATCGGTCATCTCTGAAAAATATAAATGCCGGAGGATGATATGGCAGAACTTAACGTAAGATTTTTTTCAAACTGTCTTCACAGAACAGTCGAATTCAGGATGCTCCTTCCCAATGAGGAAAGGAAGGATATTCCCTGGGAAGCGGAGCAGCACAGACCGGAGGATATGAAGACGATCCTTCTCCTTCACGGATATACCGGTGACGGAGATATATGGGTAAACAAGGACCAGGCAACGAATCTCAATATCGCGGTTGTTGCTCCTTCGGGCGATAACAGCTTCTGGCTTGACGGAGAAGCTACCGGAAGACAGTATGCATCATATGTCGGAATTGAGCTTATCGACTACATCAGAAGGACATTCGGAATTGCGAAGACTCCCGATAAGACAGGTGTCATGGGTCTTTCGATGGGCGGCTTCGGTGCGCTTCACACGGCACTTGCATATCCCGAAACCTTCGGAAGCTGCGTTGCGCTTTCATCCGCACTCATTCATCACGAGGTTGCGAATATGAAGGAAGGAGAGGGCAATTCGGTAGCCAATTACGCATATTACAGGGATTGCTTCGGCGAGCCTTCAAAGCTTCTTGAAAGCGACAACAATCCGGAAACTCTCGCAAAGAAGATCAAAGCGGACGGCAGAAAAATGCCTAAGATATTCATGGCATGCGGAACAGAGGATTTCCTTCTCGAGCCCAACAGAAGATTCCATGAATTCCTCGAAAGTGAAGGAATAGAGCATGTTTACGAGGAATCCGAAGGCGTTCACGATATGGTCTTCTGGAGTAAATATTCTTCGATCTTCATGCCGCAGATGTTCTGAAATACAGTAAACAAGGCGTTTCTGACGCTTCGGACTCGGAAACCGATTTTTCTTGACACGGAAACTGAAAATATATATAATCATCTCAAGTGAAAGGGAGTAGCCCAAAGGCGGAAACATTTTCCACCCGGCTTGAAATCGTCACCCGGCATCATCGCAAGATGAAAGCCCGTATCAAGTGAGAAGGCAAGACTTTTACTGTAACTAAACGGTTGCGGTAAAAGTCTTTTTTTATAGGTATACCGCATCCGGGATGATCGGTCGCCGGATACCGGTGACCAGTACATCGGATGATCATCGTCCGATGCGCCAGAGCCTATGAAAGGCAGAAAGAGAGGGTACTTATGGATGAATTAATGTTTGCTTTTGTTATCGGAGGAATAGCGCTGGTCTTATTGATCATCATATTCATCACCGGCTACGTAAAGGCTTCGACCGATGAGGCTTTCATCATCACCGGTCTTCACAAGGAGCCCAGATATCTTATCGGACGTGCCGGAATCAAGATCCCCTTCTTTGAGAAGAAGGACGTTTTGAAGCTCCAGCTGATCCCCATTGATGTTAAGACCAGTTCCGCAGTTCCCACCGCAGACTACATCAACATCATGGTTGATGCTACCGTCAACGTACAGATCGGACATACCCCCGATCTCATCAAGAAGGCATCCAAGAACTTCCTGAACAAGAAGCCCGAGTATATCGCAGCTGTTGCAAGAGAAGTTCTCGAAGGTAATGTCCGTGAAATCGTTGGTAAGATGCATCTCGAAGAGATGGTATCCGACCGTCAGAAGTTCGCAGTTCTCGTAAAAGAGAACGCTGATCCCGATCTCG
>JAFZWW010000060.1 GCA_017617005.1 Lachnospiraceae bacterium | reverse complement strand
CGATGACTGCTTTTGCCAGAACGTGGGCAATAGAATGACGATAGAGACTTAAAAACAATTCCTGATCCATAATACTTTTTCTCCTTTCATGCGTCCTGCTACCGGCAGGAATTCGCTTAAAACAATGGGGCAAGCCTCAAAAGAAGGCTTACCCCATATTTTATAACTATTGTTAGGTAATCGCAACCTTTTATCCTTAATTTACGGCTTCCGGGGCTGTTTTTTCCACACCTTTCGGATCTGCCTGATGAAGATGATCACAAAGACCAGGACCGATACGGCAAGGATCGCATAAAGGACCTTCTTCATCGTTTCATCGGGAGTCTCTGTCACGGCATAGACCGCGGAAACGGAGTCCGTCCGGATCTGGACATAACTTCCCTCCATGCTGCAGGGAATCTCTATCCAGGTATCGTTCACTCTTTTCCAAACTCTGCATTCCTTGAAAGGAGCGTAGAGCCTGAGGTCGTAACCCGCTCCGCAGGCTTCATCGGAATCGTTTCCCGAGAATCTGACCTCATATATCTCAAGATCGGTATATGCACTGTTGTCGGGAGCCTCGAATGTCATATCCGGGGTGTTCACGGAAAGCGAATCCGAGGATCTGAATTCGCCCTGTATAAGTGCGAGCGGTTTTCCTCCTTCAGCTGTTTCTTCGCCGGATCTTATTACCGCAACATGGGATACGTACTGCGCTTCGATGACGAGATTTCCTTTGACGGTCATTCCGGTAAGATCGGGCCATACTCCGTAGCTGCCGTCACGGTCCCGTACCGCCGGAAGGGAAACTCCGTCAAGCAGATCGCCGTATTTCATATGACATACCTTGAGGATCGCTCCGTCGGATACAAAGGTCACCTTCAGATCCGAAAATTCGGCAGGGATGTCCTCAAGCTTAAGAACATCCTCGTACGCTGCCTCCTGCGCAATGCCGCTGTAGCTTATATCATCAATTCCGTAAAAATCATCAGCAACGAAATAATTGGATGCATAGTCGGATCTGTCTATGCTCTCGGTATCGCCGTCCCTGAGGATCTGTCCCGCAACTCCGCCGCAGACTCCGCTGACATTTCCGAAGACGGGCATGGATATGCAGTTCTTTATTCCCGTTGCATAGCCGGCAACTCCTCCCACGTACTGTCTTCCGGAAAGGGTGCAGAGAACATATGATGAAACAATGCTCCCTTCGGACGAACCCGCGATCCCGCCGATATGGTCTCCCTCTTCGGATGTTACCGCTCCGTAACCCCTGCAGCTTCTGATGCATCCGTGCTCGGAGCGTCCTGTTATTCCTCCGCCGCAATCGGTACGGACTATGACAATCCCGGAATTTTCGCAGTCATATACCACACTCGAGATCGCATATCCTTCTCCGGCCTTGAGATCAAACTTTCTCAGAACATTGCTCTCGATATTTTCCGTATCGATCGAAAGGCATCCCGCAACTCCGCCGGTGTTCAGGTCCCCTCTGACGGTTCCGAAATTCCTGCAGGAGATCGTCCTTCCGTACAGGTCATCCGGAAGATCCATTTCTGATACATCCGAGAACAGGTAATCCGCACCCTCGTCCTCAACTCCGGTTATGAGATCGTCTATCAGGTCATAGGTTGCGTTTATCTGGTCATTTACGGCCATCAGGTCGTTTGAAAGAAGAGTCGAATACGCATTTGACACCGCTATAAGTTCGTCCGCAGCTTTTCTCACCGCATTCAGGTCGTTTGTGAGAAGTTCCGTATTTGAACTTAATGTATCGATACCGGAATTCCATGTTGAGATCACGCCGTTGACATTACCGTTGAGCTGTGCGGCGGCTTCATTCTTTTCCTCATTCAGCCTGTCTTCCGCCTTTTCTGCGGCCTCGTCCGCTTCTTCTTTGGCATCATCAGGCAGACCTCCTTCAAGGCCTCCGATCAGATCCCTGATCTCGTCTTCCATATAACCGTCAAGATCTCCGAGGTATTCCTCATAATCCTTCCTGACTGATTCCGCAGCCGCACGTCCGGCATTTTCCGCCTCACGCTCAATCATTCCGGCCCAGTCTTTTTCCTCAAGCCTGTACCTTGAATAATCTCCGGTCATGGCATCCGCATCATCCATGGCTTTGCCCGATACGCTCTGCAGATTTGAAACAGCAGCCTGAATATCGGGAGTCATTCCGTATGCATCATCTGCGGCATTTCGGGCCAGGGCATTTATCTGCGCGATGGCACCCGATACAGACTTGCTCCTGTCCGTCTCGATATAGGGCTCCTGCTGTCCGGTGATCCCGCCGACATCCTTCTTTCCGTATACTCTTCCGTAATTTGAACAGTCATATATTACGCCGGATTGTCTTCCGCAGATACCGCCCACATTGTAGCCGACGCGCTCATAACCGACGGTCGATTCATTCCGCGAGCCTATGATCATTCCGCGTGAATAACCGGATATTCCTCCCGTATCAACACCGGACTGGTACGAGATCAGCGAAACATCGCCCGTGATCTCGGAAATGATATCAACCTGTCTTTCATCGTTCTGAGAGACCCATTCCTGTGTTACATTTACGTTTCCGGCATTTACGCATCTCTTTATGACACCGTAGTTTCTTCCGCAGATACCGCCGGTGTAATAAAAGCCGCTGATGACTCCGTTGTTCCTGCAGCCTGTGATCAGTCCATCCCTGCCGTTTATTCCCGCCACTCCTCCGGTCGCCGTATTGCCCTCGAGCACTCCCGAGACACCGCAGTCGCTTATTTTTCCGTCATTGATCCCTGCGAGCATTCCGTTTACATATCCGTCATCTCCGCACGAAATATCACCGGAGATATTCAGCCTGTCTATCGTCGCGGTGCTTCCGACATATCTGAAGAATCCGCTTACATATCCTGTTCCGCCGTATGTGTATCCGCTTATCGTAAAACCGTTTCCGTTAAAATATCCGGAAAAGATAGGTATTGAAGTAAACTCACTTCCCGCAAGCGAGATATTGTTCTTAAGGACCACATACTTATCTCGAGACCACGCTTCGTCATGGCAGTTCCGCCCAAGCTCGATCAGATCTTCGACGGTACATATATCTATCTCGGTATATGAATCGGGAACAATTCCCGCGGCACATACCGATATGCTTTCCCCGGTATATGTGCAAAGGAGTGATTCCAAAGGTGACATGACCGTCAGAATTACCGCACCCATTATCGACAGGATCTTTAAAGAGAGATGTTTCTTCATTTTTCCACCTCCCCGGGAAGTTCTTTCCCGTCCGGAGCATCTTCCGGCAGCTCCTGCATTCCGCCCATAGTGACTACGGCCGCAATGTCTCCTTTTACAAGTGCATGCATCTCACCGACAACATATCCGTTTATCTGACCCCTTACCATACCGTCGACCCTTACGGTTCCGAAACCGCGGTCAAGCTTGATGGGAACGGAAACCTCGAACGATGTTTTTTCTATTATCTTTTCGCCGACCATAAGGATCTGGGGCAGAACGAACATTACGAGTGCGATGGAGATCAGCGTGCCGCGTCCGAGACACTGTCCTATGCCGCATATGGTCGCATCGGAAGAAAGATTTCCTATCGCAAATCCGGAAAGCACCATCATCGAACCCGAAGTGATTATCGTGGGGAACGCAAAATTGAGAGTCTCGATGCAGGCCTGCTTTTTATCCATGATCTTTCGAAGCTCCGTATATCTGCCTGAGATGACGATTGCGTAATCGATGTTCGCACCCATCTGGATCGAGCTTACGATCAGGTATCCCATGAAGAACAGATATGAATTCCGAAGTGTCGGGAATGAGAAATTGATCCATATCGCTCCCTGTATGACGAGTATAAGGAGCACCGGCATGCCCGCAGACAGGAAGGTAAAAAGAAGAACCGAAAGGACCGCCAGTATCGATACGATACTGACCACAAGATTATCTCTCGAGAATGTTTTCTTCAGGTCGTACTGGCTGGTCGATTCTCCGGCTACAAGAATATTTTCCTCTCCGGAATAATACTTTCCGGCGATCGTGTGCATCTCATCGAGGAACGCGAATGTCTCATCCCCCTCCTGCGGAAGGTTCAGATATACAAGGATCCTGCTGTAATCTTCTCCCTGCAGCTGATCCTTCGCCATCTTCATCTGTGCGTTTGCTTCGTCGAGGGTTTCCGTCAGATCCGCGTCGAGAGTGACATATCCTTCCTCAACTTCGTCATGAAGAAACATCACGATGTCTATCAGCGGAACCTCATATCCCGAAAAACCGTTTATGATCTTCGCGTAATTCTCATCGTTGATCGCATAAGCCATATACAGAAGCTCAGATACTTCGTAATCGACATTGAACAGTTCCGAAAACTCCCTCGCACTGAGCGTATCGGTGAGAGTGTATCCGTCCATGGCCTCGGTATTTGCAAGTCCCTGACAGTGATCAACCTCTTCCCTTGCTTCAAGGGCTCTCATTAATTCCGCTTCCTTAGTGTAATCTCCCGCGGGAACGATCAGTGCCACAAAATTGGATTCCCCGAATGCGTCCGTGATCATCTCATCAGCGATCTGCGATTCATTCTTGACGGGCGTTTCTATAAGGGAATAACCGTATACGTACGGACATTTGCCGGAAAGATAAAACGCTCCTATTACAAGCAGTACAAATACCGGCGGTATTACAAATCTGGTAAGATGATCGAATTTTCCGATGAATGAGATCTTCGGAATAAAGCTCTTATGCTTTGTCCTGTCCATGGCTTTTCCAAACACCATGATAAGTCCGGGCATAAGAAGGAATACCGAAAAGAGTGAAAAGAAGATAGCCTTTATCAGGCATATGGCCATATCCTTGCCTATGCCGTATTGCATGAACATCATGGCGACAAGACCGCCGACTGTAGTGAGCGAACTGGATGTGATCTCGGGTATCGCCTTCGAAAGAGCGACTATATCCGCTTCACGTATTCCGAGTGTCTGATGTTCCTCCTTGTATCTGTTACAGAAGATGATCGCATAGTCGACCGACAGTGCGAGCTGGAGAACTATCGTAACGGAATCGGATACAAAAGAGATCGTACCGAGAAAGAAATTGGTTCCGGCCGCAAGAACCGCGGATGCACCGAAGGTAAGAAGAAGTACCGGGACCTCGGCATAGGTTGAAGAGGTAAAGATGAGTACGGACAGAACCACAACGACAACGAGGGCGGAAACAACCTTCATCTCCTCGGCGATCGTCTCGGCCGCCTGATCCCCCATCGAAGTACTGACGTATATATCCCTGCCGTCAAGCGAAGCCTTGATCTCATCAAGACCCTGAAGACATCTTTCGTCATCTTCGGGATATGCAAATGTTATGTCGTACAGCGCCGAAAAATCATTGTAATGATCGGAATCGTCACCGAATGAAACAAATGTCACATCATCCCTTGCCGAGATATCGTCACATATCGCCTCGGCTTCATCATAAGTGATGTTGGTCACCATAAGCCTTGCGCTTCCGTATGTTATGAACTGTTCGTTCATAAGATCTATTCCCCGGCTGGTCTCCGCGGAATCCGGAAGATATGCGGCAAGATCATTTTCAACCTTGACCCATCTCGACGCTATCGCACTGAAGATAAGCGCTATGCCTATCAGCAGAAAGAACAGGTTTCTCCTGTCAACTATAAAGGTGGCAACCTTCAGCATAACTGAATTGCCACCTTCGTTTTTCTTATTATTTTCCTGCTTGCTCATTTCTGACTTCCCTTTAGATGCCTTAAGTCGCACATCACACTGTACGGCTTCTAAAAGACATACCAAACAAAAACTCTTTGGCTGTAACAGTCAAATTTCCAAACGACTACGTATTATACCACTTTGAGCGGGCAGTGAAGCATTATTTAAACAGGCGGGACGAAAAGAGAACGTTTTCCGGAAACTAAAAAAATCCGCCCGGCTTTCCGGGCGGATAAAATCAGTATTCTTCGAAAACTTGGTATATAAAAAATTTCAGATAAAGTGACTCGGGACATCCCATAAGATAAGGGTGATCGGGTGACTGGATACGGTATTCGACCAGCCTGAGTCTCCTCCTCGCTCCCTTTGCAGCCTCCATGATCGTCTTTTCCAAAAGCTCGGGTGTCATGAAATGCGAGCATGAACATGTGCAGAGGAATCCGCCCGGACGTACCAGCTTCATTCCCTTGATGTTGATCTCACGGTATCCCTTTACGGCATTCTTTGTTGCCTGTCTGGATTTCGTAAATGCGGGAGGATCGAGGATCACCACATCATAGCTTTCTCCCTTTGCAACCAGCTCAGGGAGAAGGTCGAACACATCGGCACATGTAAACTTTACCTTTTCCTCAAGTCCGTTGAGTTTTGCATTTTCCCTTGCCTGCTCAACCGCAAGTTCGGATGCGTCGACACCGAGAACGCTTTCGGCTCCCGCAAGTCCGGCATTCAGCGCGAATGATCCCGTATGTGTAAAGCAGTCGAGAACCTTCTTTCCTTTGCAGAGCTTTGCCGCAGCCGCCCTGTTATATTTCTGGTCAAGAAAAAATCCCGTCTTCTGGCCTTCTTCTATGTTGACCCTGTACTTAACTCCGTTCTCACAGATGACCACGTTCGTATCGAAGGGCTCTCCGATAAATCCCTTTACCTTTTCGAGACCTTCAAGTTTTCTGACAGATGCGTCACTTCTTTCATAGATGCCCCTGACTCTGATACCGTCTTCCTCAAGAACCTTCTTAAGAAGATCGCAGATAAGAACCTTGTGCTTTTCCATTCCGAGAGTCTCGCATTCGACCACAAGCACATCGTCAAACTTGTCTGCAACAAGTCCGGGGAAATGATCGGCTTCCGAAAAGATCACTCTGCAGCAGGATGTATCGACGATATTCTTACGGTACTCCCACGCATCCCTTACACGCTTTTCCCAGAAAGCTTCATCTATCTCATCATCGTGGTACCTTTCGAGCATACGGACCTCGATGGTGCTCTTCGGATTGATATATCCCTTGCCGAGCCTGAAGCCGTCAAAGTCGCAGACATCGACAACATCTCCGGGCACGAATTCCCCCTCGATCCTGTCGATCTCATTGTCATATATCCAGAGTCCGCCGTTCTTTAAGTAACGTCCTCCGCCCTTTTTCAGAATAACCTCTGCCATGGATATCACTTTCCGTACTTTTTCATTTCCTTGATGAAGCTCTTTGCGATATCACTGAGCTTCGCATCGCTTCTCTTGATGTATCCGATCGTCATCTTCTCATCACTGTCGAGAGGAACTGCGGCATATCCGGTTCCGTTGAGCTTCTTACAGATAACGCCGCTGCACAGAGTGTATGCATTGAGAAGCGTCATCATATTAAGAGCTGTCGCACGGTCGTTGACGTGGATGATCTTCTTGTAGGGATATGTGCTGAGAACCTCCTCCGCATAGTAGAAGGAATTCTTTTCTCCCTGGTCAAATGAAAGACAGGGATAATCGTCGAGCTCCTTGAAGGAGATCTTCTTCTTTTTCGCAAGCGGGTGCGATGCCCCCAGATAAACATATGTGTCGCAGGAAAACAGTTCGGTGAAAACGAGATTGTTCTCCTTGAAATCATTCTCGAGGATCTGACGGTTGAAATCGTTCAGGTAAAGAATACCGAGTTCGCTTCTCTGATTCTTTACATTGGAAATGATCTCGTGCGTTCTGGTCTCGTATATTGCAAAATCAAATTCGTCGATACCCGCCTTGAGCACGGCATTGGAGAATGCCTCGACCGCGAAGGTGTAATGCTGTGCGGATACGTAGAACTTCTTTTCCGCAACGCCCCTTCCCTGATAACGGTCTTCCATCAGCGTGTACTGATCGAGGATCTGACGGACATAACCGAGGAATTCGCTTCCTTCGGTGGTAAGTTCTATACCGCGGTTGCTCCTGCGGAATACGGTTATGCCGATCTCATCTTCGAGATCCTTTATAGCCTGCGATAAGCTGGGCTGTGACATAAAGAGATTCTTCGCGGCTTCGTTCATGGAACCGCGTTCGGCTATCTCTATAACATATTTCATCTGCTGAAGTGTCATGACGATCGTTCCTCCGATACCTCTTTTCCGAAGAGGTCCTTATTGTAAAAGATACATGCTATGGCTATCAGTAATGCGATACAGATCCTGGTTGAAAATTTATGGGAAAAGCCCGTGGAAAGAAGCTTCACCCCTTCTGTTCCGAATACCGTGAAAGGATCATCCGGGGTTGTCGAAACATATACCGTTTCCCTGTCCGCTACGGTATCGAGAGTCGCCCCGTGTATCATGAGATAATTCTCCGAGTTGAAAAGATCGGGAACGGAGATCCTTTTTCTGACAATGCCTCCGGAGCTGACGCTCACACCGTCGATAACGATCATATCATCAACGACGGGATAATCCAGACGGATCCCGGTAACGGTTCCTTCGAGAGAAGAATCCAGTATGAATGTGATCTGCCCTGTCTTCTCGTCATATGCGGAATCGACGTAATGCTCATCCGAATATACCGGATCGCTCAGGGTGGCATAATAGATCCTGTATCCGTCCGTGCTTCCCTCGCGGATGTGGAATCTCAGATACAGATCGTCCGCAGGCAGCGGAATAAGGATGATGGCCAGCAGGCACACACATATTATGATGGTTTTGGTGATGCGCTTCATCGGTTTACCCGGCCTAAAAACTGTGATAACATAATGGTTGCCTTTGTTTGAAACTACTAAATGATATCATAACGCATTAATCCTAGGCAAACATGAATCCTTCGATATCGGATAAAAAAACCGGACCGGTTTCAGATCGGCTTCCCATATTGGGATTTGCACTCCTGCTCAGTTATTTCATGTACAGGATCGTAATGCATGCGCTCCCGGAAGAACTGACGGATTATAACGGTCATGTATATGTTTACCTTGCCACATTCACGGGAGGAAATCCCTTAAGAGGCTGGATGATGTCCCCCTACTTTTTGTGGCATTCCGTGACTTTGTTCTTCAGGATGGTTTTAAAGCTTCCCATTGAAGAATCCGCAGCAGCCTCAAGCTGTCTCTTTTATCTTGCATCGTATTTCATAACCGTTTTCATGACCGAAAAGTGGTGCGCCCATAAAGGCATCAGAGCATCGGTCGTATTCACCGGATTCTTTTCCTTTGCAATGACAATGATCCAGCCCATCTGGATCCCCTTCCTGGATGCGGGGGTATCGAGGGCACTCGGAGTGTTTTCTTTTAACCCTCTCTACAGTCCCACACATATGGCCGCAAGACCTTTCGCTCTTTTGTGCTTCATGCTCGTCGCGGACCTTTTCGAGATCGAAGGCGGCAGCAAACCCGCATTTTTCGGTCTTAACAAAAAGAAAACTCTTATACTCCTTGCGATCGCACTTTTTATCTCAGCAACGGCAAAGCCCGTATTTGCCGAAATGTTCATTCCCGCAGTCGGCATCCTGATGCTGTTCAGATGCAGATCGGTGAAATATCTTAAAGAATATCTGATCCCTGCATTCGTTTCCGCATTGCCTACGGTCGTTTATATATTCGTTATGTACTTCCTGTTCGTAAAGCTCGGCGGAAGTTATGTTGATACCGAAGGAGTTGTCATTACCTCTTTCCTGCAGGTTTGGTCGAATTTCTCGGAAAACATTCCTCTTTCGATGTTATTCATGATGAGTTTTCCGATATACATCCTCGTCATCGACTGCAAAAACTATCTTGCATCGAATACCGGAAAGCTCGGCACGGTGTCTTTCATTATCGGCTTCCTGGAAGCGGCTTTCCTCGGTGAAAGCGGAGAAAAACTTCTTCACGGCAATTTCATCTGGCCGATGATGTTCGGAATTCTTCTCCTCTGGGCCTCGGCAATGCTTCATTTCCTTGCCATGGAAAAAAAGACCTCTTCGGGATTCGCCCGCGTCCTCATCTTCATCGGATGGATCCTCATCCTGATCCACGTTCACTACGGATTCCAATATTTCTTCGAAGCGGGCGGATGGAACTTCATGATATAAAAAACCGCAGGTTTTAAACCTGCGGTTTTTCTTTATCTCTTTTTCGGCATCATCCCATTACCACTTCAACCTTAACGGTCTTCTTGGATGCGTCATAAGGAATAACGGTTCCTTCTACCTCAGCGCCGTCAACGATGAGCTGCTTAACGCCCTTCTGAACGCCGTTCTGCTTAACGGTGATATCGTACTCAACGCCTCTGTAGATCCTCTTTACACTGAAGTCGCCGAAATCTGCGGGCACGCAGGGATCGACGGAAAGTCCCTTAAGAGTGGGATATACTCCGAGGATGTACTGGGAGATGTTAACGAAGGTCCATGCAGCGGTTCCGGTGAGCCAGCTGTTCTTGCCTTCGCCGTGGAACTTGGCATCTGCACCTGCGACCATCTGGCAGTAGATATAAGGCTCGGTTCTGTGGATCTCGCTGATCTCCTCGGTATATGCGGGGCAGGTCTTCTTATAAACTTCGAATGCCCTGTCGCCTCTTCCGATAACGGTCTCTGCGATGGAAACCCAGGGATTGTTGTGACAGAAGATACCTGCATTCTCCTTGTACCCGGGAGGATATGAGGAAACTTCTCCGAGTTCCTCGTGATAAACGGTATATGCGGGCTGAAGGATCATTACGCCATACTTGGTATCGAGCTTAGCCTTTACGGAATCGAGAGCCTTCTGAGCCTGTCCTGTCTCCTTACCTACACCTGCGAGTACGCAGAAGCCCTGGGGCTCGATGTAGATCTGGCCTTCCTCGCAATCTTTGCTTCCGACCTTACCGCCGTAAGAATCATATGCTCTTACGAACCACTCTCCGTCCCATCCCGCATTGGAGTCGAGAAGGATCTCGTTCATCTCCGCAACGGATGCACGAACCTTTGAAGCCTCGTCGGTAAGTCCCTTGAGATCGCAAAGATCCGCATATTCGTTACCGTACTTGACGAACATTCCGCCGATGAATACGGACTCCGCAACGGGTCCCTCGCTGGGTCCGAAGGTCTGGAAGGATTCACCGGGCTGGGTTGAATGGCAGTTAAGGTTCAGGCAGTCATTCCAGTCTGCTCTTCCGATAAGAGGAAGTCTGTGAGGTCCTCTGTGTGTATCAACATATCCGAAGGATCTGCGGAGATGCTCCATAAGAGTTTCTGCAACGGATTCATCATTGTCAAAAGGAACCATCTCGTCAAGAATGGTCGCATCACCGGTCTCCCTGATGTATGCGCTGGTTCCTGCGATAAGCCATAAAGGATCGTCACCGAATCCGGAACCGATGTCCGAATTGCCCTTCTTGGTAAGGGGCTGATACTGGTGATATGCTCTTCCGTCCTGGAACTGGGTTGATGCGATATCGATGATCCTCTCACGTGCCCTGTCGGGAATGAGATGTACGAAGCCGAGAAGATCCTGGCACGAATCTCTGAAGCCCATTCCTCTTCCGATACCGGACTCATAATATGAAGCCGATCTGGACATATTGAAGGTTACCATGCACTGGTACTGGTTCCAGATATTGACCATACGGTTGACCTTGTCGTTGGAAGAATCAACGGTATAGATATTGAGGAGCTTGTCCCACTGATCGTTAAGCTCTGCAAATGCGGCATCAACCTTGGCGTCGGTGTCGTACTTTGCAAGGAGAGCCTCTGCGGGCTTCTTGTTGATCACATTGTGTGATTCCCACTTGTCCTCTACGGGATTCTCGATATATCCGAGAACGAATACATATGACTTGCTCTCTCCGGGCTTAAGGGTTACATCGAGCTGGTGAGCTGCGATGGGGCTCCATCCGGATGCCATTGAACCCGTGAGCTTTCCGTTAAAGACAGCTTCGGGATCTCCGGCATAGTGATAAAGTCCGAGGAATGAATCCCTTGCAGTATCAAATGCGGTGATGGGAGCGTTTACGGAATATACGGCGTAGTGATTTCTGCGCTCTCTGTACTCGGTCTTGTGATAGATGGCGGAACCCTTTACTTCAACTTCGCCGGTGGAGAAATTTCTCTGGAAATTTCTGCTGTCGTCATCCGCATTCCAGAGACACCACTCAACATATGAGAAGATGCTGATGCTCTTTTCCGCTGCGGAATCGTTGGTAACTACAAGCCTGGTAATTTCGCAGTTATCGTTTACGGGAACGAATGTGAGAACCTCTGCCCTCACGCCGTTCTTAACACCCTTGAACTTACTGTATCCGATACCGTGACGGCACTCATACTCGTCAAGATCTGTCTGGGTAGGCTTCCAGCCGGGATTCCAAACGGTATCTCCGTCCTTGATGTAGATATATTTTCCGTTGATGTCCATGGGAACATCATTGTAACGGTATCTTGTAAGTCTGAGGAGCTTTGCATCCTTATAGAAGGTGTAGCCGCCGCAAGTGTTTGAGATCAGCGAAAAGAATTCCTTGCTTCCGAGGTAGTTGATCCAGGGAAGGGGAGTCTTCGGAGTCTCAATGACATACTCTCTGTGTTCGTCATCAAAATGGCCGAATTTCATGTTGACTTCTCCTTTGTCAGTAAGTTAATGGGTTTGATTATCCGGATGAACCGGTCATTCGTATCTTAAGTCGCGTACGGAGCCGCCGTCGTAGAGCCTTCCTTTTATCACAACCTTCTCGATCTTCGTATCAAGGGGATGCTCTATAAGGGAGATAAGTTTCTGTGCCGCTGTTTCACCGATGAGCTCCGTGGGCTGTCTGAGCGTTGTCAGTGAAGGAGTCAGATGTCTTCCCACCCTGATACCGTCGTATCCGACTATCGAGATATCCTTGGGTATCTCAAGTCCCGCCTCCTTGATAGCCGCGATTCCGCCGAGTGCGGAAAAATCATCGGGATAAAGGATACATGTGGGTCTGTCGGGAAGATTTATGAGTTTCTCCGTTGCTATGCGGGCACGCTCGGTCTTTCTGTATTCCGCCACGGGAAGATATTCCTCGGGAACGGACAGGCCCAGACCCTCCATCGTTTCCTTGAAGGATGCCACACGTGCCTTGGTAACTTCACTGTCATTGCCGTCGTGGATATAAGCTATCTTCTTATGGCCCATCTTCGCACAATGTATGACGAGTTCCCTCATACCGTTGACATTGTCGGAAACTACCGACATACGGTTATCGAAACAATAGTCGATGGAGACAATCGGGATATTGCTCTGTGCAAGCTCGATGACCTCGGCATCGTGGAAGTCCATACATGCTATGAGCACTCCGTCGAAAGCGCGGTATCTTGCATGTGCGAGATAATTCATGTTTCCGACATTGGATGAAAGACCTCTGTTTATGAATGTGATGTCATATCCCTTGGAGTCCGCAACATGCTTGAATCTGTCGAGAAGAAGAGCGAAGAACTCATTGGTAAGACCATTATGTGCTTCATCGACGAATAATATGCCGATATTGTTTGACTTGTGTGTACGGAGAACCTTGGCGGCAGAATTGGGCTGATATCCCATATCCTCCGCCGCTTTCTTGATACGCTCGCGAGTAGCTTCGCTGATATCCGGCTGCCCGCTCAGTGCTTTACTGACGGCGGCCACGGACACCCCGCACTCTCTTGCAATATCTTTCATTGAAACCATAGGTTCTCCCCCCTCATAACTTTTTCCATTATCTACTTAATGGATTAAGTGATATAAATATAGCGTATTTCTTTTCACATTACAATAATCAATTTAATATTTATAATACCAAAAAAAGTGCACCTGTGTGGTGCACTTTTTACTATTTTTTGAAAAAAGTTTTAAAAGAGTTTCTTTTTCTTGCCCGGCTTCTCCTTGGGAGCCTCTCCGGAAGCCCTCTCCACTGCGTGAAGCGAGTCACCCGTAAGGGCATCGAACTGCTTTAAGAGCTCCTTCGCTTCATTGGAAAGTTTCTCGGGAGTTTCCACGACAAGGGTAATGTAATGGTCGCCCCTCATGTTCTTGTTTCTCCATGAAGGTACGCCCTTGCCCTTGAGCCTTACTCTCATATCGGTCTGCGTTCCGGCCTTTACGTCATATATGACTTTGCCGTCAACGGTATCAACAAGTACGGATCCGCCGAGTGCGGCAACTGCATAGGAAATGGGAACGATCGAATAGATATCGAATCCGTCTCTCTGGAAAACGGGATGTCTGTCAACGATCGCTTCAACCCTGACATCGCCTCTGGGACCACCGTTTGTTCCGGGATCTCCGAGCTCGGAAAGACTGACAGCCTGACCGTTATCTATACCTGCGGGGAAGTCGACCGAATATCTCTTCTTTATGGAGATATAACCGGTCCCGCGGCAGTCGGGACATTTTTCCTTGATCACCTTTCCGGTTCCGCGGCAATCGGGACATACCTCGACGCTTCTCATCATACCGAACATGGAATTCCTGGTTCTCTGAACCTGGCCCCTGCCTCCGCAGGTGGAACATGTCTCGGGGGATGTGCCGGCCTTTGCACCGGTTCCCTTACAGGATTTACATTCTTCCTTTACATTGAGTTCGATCTCTTTTTTGCATCCGAATACGGCTTCCATGAATGTAAGCCTTACGCTGGTACGGATGTTGGCGCCCTTCATCGGACCGTTGCTGTTGCGCCTGCCGCCGAAACCGCCGCCACCGAATATGCTTCCGAAGATATCACCGAAATCACCGAAGATATCACTGAAATCCATATTCGAATAGTCGAATCCGCTTCCGCCGGCACCGTCAAATGCGGCATGACCGAACTTGTCGTACTTGGCCCTCTTGTCGGGATCGCTGAGAACGGCATAGGCTTCGGAGGCCTCTTTGAACTTGGCCTCCGCTTCCTTATCGCCGGGATTTGCATCCGGATGGTACTTCTTGGCAAGTACCCTGTATGCTTTTTTTAGCGTTGCCTCATCGGCACTTTTG
>JAFZWW010000059.1 GCA_017617005.1 Lachnospiraceae bacterium | reverse complement strand
TATATGGCTTGACTGTACCCAAAGAAATCATCTTCTCCATATGCGCGATCAAGTCTTCCGGTTTTCTTGTGTATTTTGTAATCCAAATCTTCATTGCTTCTGGTGCTCCTCTTTACATTCGGCAACTGTTTCACTGAAACATATTTTATCCAATGTACTTTTTGTGCGATATTTTTACATTGCGCTGCTTCGTGATCGCATAACGAAGCGTAGTGTTGATCTCTGCATGGCCGAGCAGCACCTGGACCTGTTCGATTGGCATGCCTTTATCGATGGCTGCGGTCGCCAGTGTCCTGCGGAACCGGTGCGGATGACAGTGCGGGACGTTGCAGGATACTCCCATTTTCCGAAGCATGATCTGGATGGCTCCGGATTTGACCCTGGTCGCGGGCTTCCGGATGGTAACAAACAATGCCGGATCGTCATCATCCCTTGAGCTCAGGTATTCCTGCAAATGAATTTTCGTCCTTGCGTCAAAGTACGCGATACGCTCCTTATCTCCCTTACCGAGAACGATGCACTCCCGTTCGGTGAAATTCACATCAGCGATATCGAGGTTGACAAGTTCCCCGATCCGAATTCCCGTTGAATTCAGGAAATCGATAATAGCGAGGTTTCGAAGATATTTACAGCCATCGCGGAGACGTTCCAATTCTTCATCGGAATACGTTTCCCTCACAACCATGGGCATTCTTAGCTTATGGATTCTGCGGAGAGGATTCTTATAGATATAATCCTCATCCTCCAGCCAGCGGAAGAAACCCGCCAGATTCCGCCTTATACCGTCGATTGTCGACTTACTGACCTTCCGTTGTTCCTGATATCCGGACAGATAGGCGCGGATATCATCCGTTGAAAGCGTACACACATGCTTTTCCGTTGTCTCAAGCAACTGTTCGACATTGAACCGATACAATGCCAAAGTCTTCTCGGACCTGCCCTCAAGCCGTTTGGTCGCGATGTAGTTCTCCAACAATTCCCGTGAGGGCTTTAATACCTCTCCCTCGCTGGATGCAATGATCTCCTCCAGCACCTTGTTCAGGTGAAGCATCTGGCGGTTATCCAATATGGCAGTCATTTCGCGCAAGATTCTGCTGCTTTCTTCCCGATTCATAAGTTCCTCCTTTTCCTGAAGCCGATAGGATTCACGAGAGGGAGGGACTCCGGAAGTGTTGCAGTGTAAAAAACCCTTCTTGAAATTATACCATACGGAAGCCCTCCCTTTGGGTTGTTGTTCTATTTTATCAAATAGAATTCAATCTCGCAAGAAAGGGCGGTGTGCAACAACTGCACCTTGACACATCATTTCAGGCTCATACCCATTTGTGCCTATCGTGAGACCAATTCTTAGTGAATGTCTCCTCTTTCAACAATGCATCTCGGATCGGTCCCAGAAATGCCTTCACCGATTCAATTGTCTCATTCAAAGCAATCGGTATCATTGCCTTCTTTTTCTTCACAAAAGAATTCCATCTGGATTGACGCAGCTTGTCCTCTGAGAATCCGGAGTCAAACGCTACAATCTCGTTCAAGGATGTCTTACGGTACTCAAACGTTTCCTTCACAGCCATAGACAATTCCTGCCCGGCAAAGTCGTACGTGTCGGAAAGGACAACGATATCATAAAAATCCTTAAACCTTGAGTTATCTTCCCCCAGAGACACAATCGCTTCAAACTTTTCAGCAATGGACGAACAAAGCGAATAAACGTATACCTGAGGTCTTTCGTCACTCAACACCGTAGGGAACTCCATCTCTATTCTCTGCGGATAGATAACATCTCCGAATCCGATATCAATCGAAATGCCTATTTCCGTCCGGTCCAGATAAGCTTTGCAAGACACATTTACCCCGTGATATTTCTTAAACTCCGTGATAGCCTTCACA
The DNA here is from genome assembly GCA_017617005.1 of Lachnospiraceae bacterium. GTDB lineage: Bacteria > Bacillota > Clostridia > Lachnospirales > Lachnospiraceae > AC2028. Next base: position 1,362 of record JAFZWW010000059.1, on the reverse strand, counting down.
TTAAGCGAGTTGAGGTCGTAAACCAAGGGATCGTCCGTTGCAATTCCGAACACCTCTGTAAACATCTTTTTCACATCGGATATATCGTTGCTCGTTCCCTGTGCCAGAAAATCAATATCCGTGGTGCTGCGGGCATAGTCCCCATCGAAGACGGCATAAAGAAAAATACCACCCTTCAGCGTGAAATTCTTCTTGTACTCTGATATTGAGAGCCTGTATATCGTCCTTTCCAAGCCATAAAGCGTAAGCAGTTCCTGCAGAGTCTTGCCCGTTTCTTTACTTCTGTTTTTAAGCCTTGCCTTTACCGACTCCGCGTTCATACAAGCACCTCCAGATATGTGCTGAGGATCTTTTCGCACCCCAGCTCTTTCGCATACCGATGCAGCTTTACAAGATTTCTGTCATCACGGTCAAGGTAATTCCTCAGTATCTCCTTAGTCTCTTCTATACCAACCTTATTACGGTAATAAACAATGTCGACAACCGTTTTTTCGATGTCATAAATGCGATATGTACCGCTCTCATCTGCAACAACAGTAACCCCTTCGTAATACCGCTTCTCCGGAAAATACCACACTTTCACTTCCGGCCATGCAGGAAGTGTAGATATTTTCATGCTTCGCTCAACAGCCACATCCACCGCATCCGGAAGATACGTAGTCAGTCCGTAGTATCGGGCCGCACTCATCATGCAGAAAACCCCCTTGGGAGCATAGGCCGAGACAATCGAAAAATCAGTCTCATCCCCATCGTATGTCATGTTTTCATACATGCTTTTGTTTACCTTAGTCAGCACGCCTTCATCGACAAGACGGTTTATCTTATAATATGTCAGACCGTTTTTTGCAAGTTCATCCACTGATAGAAAATGTATGGTCTTTGGAATATTTGCTGCCATATCCGATGCCTCCTTTCTCCCTTGTACATGAGTGTAACACAAAAAATGAGCCTTTTCAACATGTTTCTGCAATAATATTGATTTGCAGAATTTTATTTAATTCTCCATCAACGACCTTTCGCGGCTGAATAACACAAAATGCAACGACAATATATCGTTGCATTTTATTACAATTCAGATTTGGGAATCTACGGTTTTATAATATACCAAAGCAAGGATTACACTTTCGTTATTACTTTATTCGGAAAACCCATTGACCAAAACGGGGAACTCAATCGAGTCTCCCATAGCATTCAATTCCCTTAACCGGCTCCATCTGAGTGATACTCACAGAAACATTACCATATAATGCGGCAATGTAATCTTTCCGTCAACCTGTCCCACATTTCCCGCTATGAGTTTGTAAGCCAGGCGCGGACTGTACTCGTCAATAAAACTGTTGAGTGATGCAGATGCTGAATTCT
>JAFZWW010000058.1 GCA_017617005.1 Lachnospiraceae bacterium | reverse complement strand
GGTGTGCATCGAGCCACTCACCGTAAGGATTTGAGGATGCATAGAATTCCTTGCACTCGTCATCGGAGATGATCCTCTTTTTCTTCGTATCAACGAGGAGCATTCTTCCGGGAGTGAGTCTTGATTTCCTGACGATATGCTCGGGAGCGATATCAAGCACGCCTACTTCCGATGAAAGGATAAGGCGGTTGTCGTCGGTGATGTAATATCTGGAAGGTCTGAGTCCGTTACGGTCAAGAGTAGCACCAAAAAGTTCGCCGTCCGTGAAAAGGATTGCGGCGGGACCGTCCCAGGGTTCCATCATGGTTGCATAATAATGGTAGAAATCCTTCTTTGATTCGCTCATGAAACGGTTGTGCTTCCAGGGCTCGGGGATGAGTGCCATCATTGCAAGCGGAAGATCCATTCCGTTCATGTAAAGGAATTCGAGAGTGTTGTCGAGCATTGCGGAATCGGATCCGCTTGCTGAGATAACGGGGTAGATCTTGCTCGCATCCTCTTCGAGAAGCTTTGAATGCATCGTCTCTTCACGTGCGAGCATTCTGTCGGAGTTGCCGCGGATGGTATTGATCTCACCGTTATGAGCGATGAATCTGTAAGGATGTGCTCTCTCCCAGCTGGGAAGAGTGTTGGTAGAGAATCTGGAGTGGACAAGTGCCACTGCGGAAAGATAATCCTTGCTCTGAAGATCGTCGTAGAATCTTCTGAGCTGGCCTACAAGGAACATTCCCTTGTAAACGATGGTACGTGATGAAAGTGAACAGATATATGTATCATCGGAAGACTGCTCGAATTCTCTTCTTACGACATAAAGTCTTCTGTCAAAATCGATTCCCTTTTCGATCTGAGCCGGCTTTTTAAGGAAGCACTGCCAGATAGAGGGCTGACAGTCGAGTGCTCTCTTTCCGAGGATCTCGGGATGAATGGGAACCTCTCTCCAGCCGAGAGTATCGATTCCTTCTTTTCCTGCGATGACTTCAAAAAGTCTCTTTGCAAATGTTCTCTTAAGCTCATCCTGGGGAAGGAAGAACATACCGATACCGTACTCGCCTGCGTTACCGATCTTGATACCGATCTTCTTACATGCGGCAGAAAAGAAAGGATGGGAGATCTGCAGCAGGATTCCTACACCGTCTCCTACCTTGCCGCTTGCATCCTTACCTGCTCTGTGCTCGAGCTTTTCAACTATGGTGAGTGCGTCATCCATTACGGAATATTCGGGAACGCCGTCGATCTTGACTACAGCACCGATTCCGCACGCATCATGTTCTCTGTCGTATGAAAGATTATTGTCCATGTCCTTTTCCTCTCAGGTAAGAATATAAAAAGAAAAGGCGCCTCTAATGCCATTACTGACATTAGAGACGCCGTTGCCTCTTGCAGAATAAAATAATCTTTTTAACATGCAATGTCAAGAGCAAATTTACATATAATACATTTTTATTGCAGATTATTTTCCATGAATAAGGAAACGGTTCCTCCGTTCAATATCTGATACGGGAGAACCGTCTCCTATGTTCACGCATATTTAATTAATGGAAAGATTTATTCGACGTCCTGAAGAGCTGCGTAATCCTCTTCTCCTGTTCTGATCTTGACTACCCTGCTGACAGGATATACGAAGATCTTACCGTCGCCGATCTTGCCGGTGTAAAGAGTCTTCTTGGCAGTTTCGATAACTGCGTCGACAGGGATCTTGCTGACAACAACTTCAAGCTTGATCTTGGGAAGGAGTGTCATATCCATCTCAACGCCTCTGTACATCTCACCGGCGCCCTTCTGGATACCGCATCCGGTAACCTGTGTAACTGTGATACCGGTAACACCGAGATCATTGAGTGCACGCTTGATATTGTCGTATCTGGAAAGCTTGGTGATGATGACAACCTTGTGCATTCCGGTATCCTGAACAACACCTGCAGCTTTCATTTCCTTGGTTGTATCGACAACCTGTACGGATGCCTTCTTCTGAGCTTCGCTTGCCTTATCATAATCAGCGGTACCGAGACTGGTGTTCTCGTTCTCGCTCATCATTGCACCTGAAAGGTCAACAATACTGAAGCCTGAATAAGCTGATGCAAGACCGTGCTCAGTGATATCGAGACCTTCGATCTCCTCTTCTTCCGAAACACGGAGTCCGAAGATTGCCTTGATGATTGAAAATACTATGATCATTCCGACTGCTGCCCATGCTGCAACGGTTACGAATCCGAGAAGCTGTTTTCCGAGAAGTTCAAATCCGCCGCCGTAGAAAAGTCCGGTAAGCTCACTGTCCGGAGCAGTGGGAGTGGCAAAGAGACCGACTGCGATGGTACCCCAGATACCGTTCATCATATGAACCGCAACTGCACCGACGGGATCGTCGATATGAAGCTTATAATCAAGAAGCCATACACCGAAGCAGACAAGAAGTCCGGCAACGGCACCGATGATGATAGCGCCGAATGCATCGGTTACATCACAGGGAGCGGTGATTGCTACGAGACCTGCAAGCGAAGCGTTCATACACATTGAAACATCGGGCTTGCCATATTTGATCCATGTAAAGATCATACATACTACAGTCGCAATTGAAGGAGCGATCGTTGTGGTTACGAATACGGATGCGAGCTGTTCTGTTGAAGTACATGCAGCACCGTTGAATCCGTACCAGCCGAGCCAGAGAATAAATACACCGAGAGCACCTACGACAATGTTATGTCCGGGGAATGCGTTAACCTTGGTAACATTACCCTTTTCATCCTTTTCGAACTTACCGATACGGGGACCGACCATCTTCGCACCGACAAGTGCTGCGATACCGCCTACCATATGGATTGCACAGGATCCTGCGAAATCATGGAAACCGAGCTGAGCGAGCCAGCCGCCGCCCCAGATCCAGTGTGCCTCGATGGGATAGATGAGTGCGGAGATGACTGCGGAGTATACACAGTAGCTGAGAAACTTTGTACGCTCTGCCATAGCACCGGATACTATGGTTGCGGTTGTTGCGCAGAATACCAGGTTGAATACGAAATTCGACCAGTCAAAGCTTTCGTAAGCAGTGAAGATATCGAATCCGGGTTTTCCGATAAATCCCATTACATCTTCGCCAAGAAGAAGTCCGAAACCTATAAGGATAAATACACAGCATCCTATACAGAAATCCATCAGGTTCTTCATCAGAATATTACCGGCGTTCTTGGCCCTCGTAAATCCGGTCTCCACCATCGCAAATCCCGCCTGCATCCAAAATACAAGTGCGGCGCCGATCAGAAACCATACGCCAAACAGTTTTCCGTCGACAATACTTAAAATCTCTTCCATAATGTTTTCCTCCTCTTGGATTTTGGAGCATCCCGAAAATTAAAAGGCGCTTCTAACTTCCGGTAAAGTTAAAAGCGCCTTTGCTTTAAACAGGATATAAAAAAATGGAGTCCCGGAAAAGTTATCCGGAACTCCCTTGCTCCATTTCATGTTACGAATAATACTCTTTAAAAAAATCTTTGTCAACAAATTTATTAAAATTTTTTTATGACAAACGTGTCATGAATTCAGCCAGCCTTTTTCCATGCCTCTGTCAAGGTTTTTATCAACCCACTCATATACCGCAGGCATGAAGTCTTTTATGATCTTCATACGTTTTTCTACCTGCTCCCTGCGTGTATGTCCTTCCCTCCATGTATGTCCCTCGGTAAGTGTGTTGTGAAGGAAAGGCTGGAGCCTGTCGAGACATGCGGCATACTTTGCATCTGTCGTTTCCACAGCGTCGAATTCCTCCCAGAGACTTCTTATCTCTGCACCCTGCTCGGGAGGTATCTGCGAAAAAAGTTTATCCGCAGCTTCCTTTTCTCTTTCTTCCTTGCTTGCATTCCCTTTATCATCATATGCAAATGTATCTCCCGCATACACTTCGACAAGATCGTGCACGACAAGCATCTTTATCGCGTGTTCGACATTTGGTTCTTCGATGCAATACTCCTTGAAAAGAAGTGCCATGACCGCAATGTGCCATGAATGTTCCGCGTCATTTTCCCTTCTTTCACCGCTTATAAGAAGCGTTCTTCTGTAGATCGATGTCATCTTATCAATCTCTGCGGTGAACTTAAGCTGCATATCAAGTCTTTCGTTTCCCGATACAAGAAATTCTTCGATTCCCATTTTTCCTCCCATGCATTATTCGACAAAAACTAATTTCACTGTTTTCAATTATAACAAAAAACAGTGGCACGGAGTTAACCGGCCACTGTAAATATTTCTTTCGCTCACGCAACCCTGAAGGTTGAAATACCTTCTGCCCGGATATATGCAAGTACCGCTTCGGCAAACTTTCTGTGTGATGCAACATCCATGTGTTCGTTGTCGACCGGACTGGGAACCGCATGATCGGATGCCGCCATAAATCCCACACCCCTTCTTGCTGCAATCTCCGAATAAACAGCTTTGAGCTCTTTGCTGTAACGTACGGATTGCTTTCCGAATTCGGGATCCTTTTCGGGTCTCCATACATCTTCTCCGAGAAGGATCGGCGATACCAGAAGTATCTTCTCGGGAGGAAGATAATCCAGTGCGACATCGAGACATTTTTCGATACCGTGTCCTATAAGCCACGGGGACGCATTGTAATAGCTCTTGCAGTCATTGGTTCCGAGCATTATTATTGCAAGATCCAGAGGGTGATTGTCCGCAAGAATTTCTTCAAGTGCATCGATTCCTCTTCTTCCCGGGCGGAATCGGTCTTCAAATATCGTGGTTCTTCCGCAGAGTCCCTCTTCGATCACCTTGGTGTCGGGAAGCTTTTTTTGCAATAGTCCGGTCCATCTTATATCTTCGGAATATCTTTCAAACGGTTTTGTTCCCGGGATGAGTCCCCATGTATTCGAATCTCCGAAAGCAAGTATACGTTTCATAATATTTCTCCTCATCAGAAAAACTGCATATAGCTTTTATTTATAACCACATTTTAATCCGCGTATCTTTATGTGTAAAAAACTTATATCTTATAGCCTGTTATAGGAAAAATAAATATACAGACAAAAAAGCCGTCTTCAAGGACTTTCGTCCGAAGGCGGCTTTAATCACGCTTTCTATGTTTTTGTACCCTGCCGGTCCGTTATAAAACCGAAATAGTTTTACACTCCCAGGAAATTCCTTAGCATCTTTCTGCCTTCCGGCGTAAGTATGGATTCGGGATGGAACTGAAGTCCGTATACCTCATACTCTCTGTGCTCAACAGCCATAACTTCACCGTCATCGGTACGTGCGGTAACTTTGAGGCAATCGGGAATGGTTGCTTCGTCCGCCGCAAGCGAGTGGTATCTTGCAACCTCGGTCTTTTCACCGAAGCCCTTGAAGATTTTCGAAGTGTTGTCGAGGGTGACGATCGAACTCTTTCCGTGCATAAGGTGCTTTGCATATGTTACGGTCGCACCGAACGCGGCGCAGATCGACTGATGTCCGAGACATACACCGAGAATGGGGAATTCTCCGGATAGCTGCTTTACGACATCAATACAGATGCCCGCATCCTCGGGTCTTCCGGGTCCGGGGCTTAAGATGATATGTGAAGGTTTAAGTTTACGGATATCATCAATGCCCAGTGCATCGTTTCTTACGACACTGATGTCAGGATTTATCTCACCGATCAGCTGGTAGAGGTTGTAGGAAAAGCTGTCATAATTATCGATCAGAAGTATCATCTCTTACACCTCCTCTGCCATTGATATGGCCTTAACAACCGCAGAGGCCTTGTTGATGCATTCGGTGAATTCCGATTCGGGTACGGAGTCAGCGACAATCCCCGCTCCGCTCCTTACAAATACCTTGCCCTTTTTCTTGTAGGCAAGTCTGATGGAGATGCATGTATCAAGGTTTCCGGTAAAGTCGATATATCCTATCGCTCCGCCGTAGATACCTCTCTTATTTCCTTCAAGTTCATCGATGAGTTCACACGCTCTTATCTTGGGAGCTCCGGAAAGGGTTCCTGCGGGAAGTACCGCACCGATAGCGGAAAGTGCGTCCTCATCATCCCTGATCTCGCCTCTTACGGTGGATCCGATATGCATTACATGGGAGAAGAACTGGACCTCCCTGAGCTTTTCGGGACACACGGTTCCGAACTTAGAAATTCGTCCGAGATCGTTTCTTCCGAGGTCAACGAGCATATTATGCTCGGCAAGCTCCTTGGGATCCGCAAGAAGTTCTTCGACAAGCTTCTTATCCTCGGCTTCATCGACGCCGCGTCTTCTTGTTCCGGCAAGAGGGAATGTATGCAGTACTCCGTCCTGAAGCTTTACGAGGGTTTCGGGTGAAGCACCCGCAAGTTCGAGGTCGTTGGAGCTGAAATAGAACATATAAGGCGAAGGATTGATCGTACGGAGCATCCTGTATGTATTGAGTAGCGATCCTTCAAAGGGTGCACTCATCTTGTTTGAAAGGACTATCTGGAAAATATCTCCCTCAACGATATGATGCTTTGCCTTTTCAACCATCTCGCAGAATTCGTTTTTCTCGAATACCGGCCTGAATTCCGCTGTGGCGTGGCCCTTGATCTCTTTACACATCTCACCGTTTTCGATGAGCTCCTTAAGAGCAAGAAGGTCTTTATTCGCCCTCTCGTATTCCGTATCGATATCATCGAGATGGATGTTTACGATGAGTACGATCTTCTGCTTGAGATGATCGAATGCAATGACCTTGTCAAAGAGCATAAGATCGATATCATTGAACTGCTCCTCATCCTCTTCGGTCAGATGAAGGCTCTTTTCCGCATACTTTATGTAATCATATGCAAAGTATCCGACAAGTCCTCCGGTAAAAGGAGGAAGCGAAGTGATCCTGGGACTTCTGTAGCGTGCCAGAACCTTTCTTATCTCATCCTCGGGCTTATCGGTTTCGATGATCTCATCGCCCACCTTCATCCTGCCGTTAAGGCAGGTGATCTCGAGACGTGGATCGAATCCAAGGAATGTATATCTTCCGAAATTGTCGTTTTCCTTTGCCGACTCCAGAAGATAACAATGCTCCGATACATTCTTAAGGATCCTCAGAACCTGGATCGGTGTCTTCATGTCCGAGAGCATCTCAAGGCTTACGGGAGCAATGTCGTACTTTCCCTCGGCCTTTAACTGTTTCAGTTCATCAATAGTCATAAATACCTCTGTCTGTGGTCCCTTGAGATCACAGTAATTTTATAAGCTGATCGAGCACACCCGACAGCCTTTCATCGGAAAGACCGAAGTTCATGGATCTGTAACTCCATGCGGCTCTTCCGATATTAAACTTATTAAATGATGAGCTTATCATCTCATACCACTTTACGGTATCCTCGGGAGTCGCATTTTCGATGACTCCGTACTCGCCGCAGTAAAGGGGAACATTTCTCTCCTCGGCAATGGCAACCGCCTCGGCAAAGCACTTGTCAAAATATGCGCTGCTGAGCTTCTCATCGGGATTAAAATCGTCGGGCTGCTCGGTCATTCCGAGCATCTCCTTGTAGTACTTGCCCATTTCTCCGAATGTTGCATCGATGGGAAGTCTGAAATTTACATCCATTCCGTTAACCCATCCCGCACCCTGATGGGTGAAAATGAGGGGATCGTAGCAGTGGAAGTTGTAAACGATGTGATCATCAACAGGCATTGCAAGGTCCTTAAGCGCGACGATGCTGTTATTGTAATATCCGCCGAGAAGGATATAGGTATCTGGTGCGATCGCACGGATCCTCTTTATACATTCGGTTGAGATCCTGTTCCACGCATCACTGTATTCCTTGCTGGTGACTTCATTGAGAAGCTCAAATGAGATCTTCTCTCCGTAGCCTGCGAATTCCTTTGCAAGTCTTTCCCAGAGTCTGTAGAATCTCTCCTGATACTCTTCGTTGTCGAAAAATCCGCTCTCACCGTATTCCTGTGCAAAGGAATAACCGAAGGTCTTGTGAAGATCGAGGACAACGTTCAGATTATTCCTGATCGCGGTATCGAGTGCGAATCTGATACGGTCAAATCCCTCTTCCTTATAATTTCCCTTATCGTCCTCAACCAGCTCATAGTCAATGGGAAGGCGCACATGGTCGAGTCCCCATCCGGCAAGAACCGCAAAATCTTCTTCTTTTATGAAATTATCGTAACGCTCTTTGGTGTGATTGCACTGTGAGTACCATCCCCCGAGATCCACACCGTGTGAAAAGCCCTTAAATTCTCTCATATTTATGTACCTCCATCCCAAAACTTGTTACTTGTTAAAGTATATTTGCTGGAGGAAATGTTTGCAAGGAAAATGATTGATCCGGCACGGATGAGCGCCGGATCAATCATCAAATATTGCTGATAATTAAGCAATTTACTTATACATATTTGTGGACAGGTACTTGAAAGCGTTGTCGGCAAGGATGACAACTATGTTCTTACCCTTTGCTTCAGGTCTCTTGGCAATCTGGGTTGCGGTCCAGATTGCGGCACCTGCGGACTGTCCAAGGAAGAAGCCTTCGGTCTGAACTACCTTTCTTCCCGCTTCATAAGCATCCTCCGCAATGACGTCAAAGCACTCGTCATAATGGGTATCAAACTGTGCAAACAGAGTGGGAACCTTATCTCCGGGAACTCCGTTAAACTGAAGCACGCCGTCAATGGTATTGCGCTCAGGGAATTCGGGATTCTTAAGTGACTTATTGTGAGGCTGCGCACCGATGATCTTGATGTCGGGGTTCTTTTTCCTCAGATATGCCGAAAGGCCTGCAAGCGTTCCGCCGGTTCCTACGAGCTGGACCACATAATCGACCTTTCCGTCTGTATCTTCCCAGATCTCGGGACCGGTCTTCTGGATATGAGCTCTTGCATTAGCGGGATTTGAGCACTGGTCGAGATAGAACCATCCCTTAGACTTGGCGAAATCACCCATTACCTTTCCGAGACCTTCAAGTGAAAGACCTGTCTTAAGCATCTCGGCAAAGCCGGGTACGTCGGTGACCTGGAGAAGCTCCGCTCCGAGAGCCTTGAGTATAAGAGATCTTTCAACCGAGACACCGGGCTGGATGACCGCCACAAATTTATATCCCTTTGCATTTGCGTAGGTTGCTTCACCTATTCCCGTATTGCCGCTCGTGAAATCAACAAGGGTCATTCCGGGCTTGATCTTGCCCTCGTATTCGGCCTGCTCGATGATATTGAGTGCCGCCCTGTCCTTAAGGCTTCCCGAAGGATTAAAGTACTCGAATTTTCCGAGTATGTTTGCCTCAAGCCCTTCACTCTCTTCGTAGCGGTGAAGTCTTACAAGCGGTGTATTTCCTACAAGCTCCGTGATCGAATCATATATTCTTCCCATAATCTTTTTACCTCTTTTCTTTCAATATATTAGTAATTGTATTCAACGACCTCTATGAGTCGCTCGTTGTTAAGTACAGCTGCCATAGAGAGAAGACTCCATGCATTTCCTGCGGTTCCTATATACAGTCCCGAGTATGTATGTACATCGGTCGGTATCGTTCTCCACCAGTTTCCTACCCATCTGACCTTGGTCTGAAGCTTGTAGATGTCATCACTGTCATCTATCTGTGCCTCACCGATGACGGTCCTTGCGGTACGTATCGCATACTGTAGGAATTCATCGTCACCCGTAAGGCGGTAAACGGAGATAAAATGCTCGAGAAGCCCCGGTGTTCCGCAGCACAGTGCCTGACTCTTCCAATAGCCTCTCGAAAAATGCTCGGGAGCTCCTGCTTTTATGATGCCCCTCGATAATCTCTTTACCTCTTCGAGATAACCCTTATCCTTTGTTATCTCGTAAAGCTTCTCGAAAAGGAGTGCCGTTCCCGCAGGTCCGTGACATGTGCTGAGATAATAGAACTCTGTGGAAGGGCCTCTTTCAAGGCTGTCCAGATAGGGAACAAGCGCCGCATCTTCGTCGCCGACCTCGATGCCCCTGATGTAATCCGCCGCATCCTTTGCACCCTGCAGGAATCTCTCCTCACCGGTCAGTTTGTAAAGTATCGTGAAGATCCAGCCGACTCCCGAAGTTCCGTGTGCAAGTCCGACCCAGAAAACATCCGCAGGAAAATCAATGATGGTAAGGTCTACGACATTCCAGTACTTTCCTCCGTTCGGGGCACTCTTTCCTTTCTTTAGGACATAATCTCCGAGCTTTACAGCTGCCTGCTTATATTTCTCATCTCCCGTGACCTCATATACTGACAAAAGGTATGTGACAAATCCGGCATCTCCGCACAGATCATTCTGCTCACTGAAGTGAAGTCCGTCCTCATCCTCCGTTCCTGCGGAAAGAAGGTCGTCTGCAACCTTTCTGAGGTAATCAAGATACGCCTTATCACCGGTCAGTTCATACAGCTTAAGTATGAGATATGCGCTTCCCGTGGGGCCGTTATAATATCCCGCGATCCATCCCGGCATGTTCTTGACGTGAACTCTCTTATCGGAATTTCCTATAGCGTTATACGCCCTGTCGTAAAATGCTTTACCCTCGTCGGTGGCTATGATGTCCGCTGCGGCAGCCTTGGCTTCCTCAAGATATTCGCTCTTTTTCGTCACCTGATACAGTCTAAGGTAAAAGAGACCGATGCCTGCTGATCCTCCGTACAATGCTTTTTCGGTGAGCATCGGATAATCTGAAAAATCATCGGAAGAATCCGGGCTCTGCACCCATCTGACGCCGTTTTCGGTCTTCCTTTCGGTTGTCTTTATCCAGTCCGCAGTTCTCTCAGCTATATCTATGTAATCCGACGCCTCGTATTGTTTGAAGAGTATGTTTCTTGCCATTTATATCCTCCTTCGCTGCTTCCGGAAGCGAATGTTTTTTCTTTATGTGCTTATTATATTTCGCGTTTTCCGTTCTGTATAATTGTTATATTTTATTAAACGTTATAGGATTTGCTTATAGCAAATTGTTCGTGCTGTCCCAAAAGATCCGCACCGTCCACGCATGCACATATGATTCGGAAACATAAAAAACCGGAAGGCATTATACATGCCTTCCGGTCTTTGCGAGGTCGCTTTCCTTTTTTCTTTGGTCAGATCAGTTGTTGAAAAGATCTGTTGAATAATATCTGTCGCCGCTGTCGGGAAGAAGTGCTACGACGGTCTTTCCGGCAAACTCGGGACGCTGTGCTACTTTAATGGCTGCCTTGAGTGCGGCACCTGATGAAATACCTACCTGGAAACCTTCTTCGATTGCGATCTCCTTGCCGCCTTCAAAAGCAACTTCATTCTCAATGGTGATGATCTCATCATAGATCTTGGTATCGAGAGTTGCGGGAACGAATCCGGCGCCGATACCCTGGATCTTATGTGCTCCTGCCTTTCCTTCGGAAAGAACGGGTGAAGTTGCAGGCTCAACTGCGAAGACTTTAACGTCCGCATTCTTTTCCTTGAGGTACTTTCCTACACCGGTAATGGTTCCGCCGGTTCCGACACCTGCTACAAATGCCGCAACCTCTCCGTCGGTATCATTCCAGATCTCGGGTCCGGTTGTCTTGTAGTGTGCTTCGGGGTTTGCGGGATTGTCAAACTGTGCGGGGATGAAGCTGTTCTCAATCTGATCATGAAGCTCATTAGCCTTGGCAATGGCTCCCTTCATTCCCTTTGCGCCTTCGGTGAGAACTATCTCTGCACCGTATGCCTTGATGATGTTCCTGCGCTCAACGCTCATGGTCTCGGGAAGAACGATGATGATCTTATATCCCTTTGCTGCTGCGATTGCCGCAAGTCCGATACCGGTATTTCCGGAAGTGGGCTCGATGATGGTGGAACCGGGCTTGAGGGATCCGTCCTTCTCGGCTGCCTCGATCATTTCCTTTGCAATACGATCCTTGACGGAGCCTGCGGGATTGAAGTACTCAACCTTAGCAACAAGCTTTGCCTTGAGGTCATATTTCTTCTCGATATGTGTAAGCTCGAGGAGGGGTGTGTTTCCTATCAGTTCTACTGCGCTCTTATAAATCTTTGCCATAATAATCTCCTTACCGGATCATTCGATCCTTCTTATCCATTTATTTGTTATGCGAGGTCGTAAGCTTTTCCTTATCTGAAATATTAATATGTACAACATCGAAAACCGCTTGTAAACATTTCTGCTCCTATTCCGATATGCCGTTACCCGATAAAAGCCTGTTCGAGATCGGCGATCAGGTCTTCTGCATTTTCTATTCCCACCGAGAGCCTGAGAAGTGTATCGGTTATACCGAGTTTTTCCCTTACCTTCGTATCTATATAACCGTGAGTCTGTATCATCGGATATGTCATAAGTGATTCTACACCTCCGAGGCTTTCCGCGAAAGTGATTATCTTTATCTTTTCAAGAACCTTTTCCGCGGTCTGCCTGTCCACGGTCCTGAACGAGATCATTGCACCGAAACCCCGTGCCTGTTTTTTACTGACCTCATATCCCGGATGGTCCTCAAGTCCCACATAATATACATCTGTCACAGAGGGGTGGCTTTTTAGCCATCTTGCGATCTTCTGTGCGTTTTCCTGCTGCTTTTCAAGCCTTATCGCGAGAGTCTTAATTCCTCTGAGGACAAGAAAACAGTCAAACGGTGCCAGACAGGGACCTACGGTTTTGTATATGAACTCGAGCCTTTCATACAGTTCTTCGTTTCTTGTGATCACAAAGCCTGCAAGGGTATCATTATGACCTTCGAGGTATTTGGTTCCGCTGTGTACCACCACATCCGCTCCGAGATCGATCGGATTCTGGAAATACGGTGAAAGGAAAGTGTTATCAACGATCAGGAGCAGTCCATGTTCATCGGCGATCTTTCTCATCTCAGCCAGATCCGTAACTTCCATCATCGGATTACTGGGTGTTTCGATGTAGAGAGCTTTTGTATCTTCTCCGATCGCAGTTCTGACTTCATCTTCATGTGAGGTATTGACATAACTGACATCTATGTCACGGTTTTCTTTTAGGAGATCGAACAGTCTTACCGATCCTCCGTAGAGATCCTCCGAAGCCACTATATGTGCTCCCGGGGGAAGGAGTTCAAGTGCAAGCCATATCGCCGACATTCCGTTGGTGGTTGCCAGACAACCGCGACCGTGCTCGAGTTCATTAACAACCTGTTCAAGATCATGTCTGGTGGGATTTCCCACGCGGGAATAGTCATAGCCGGACGATCTTCCTATTCCGGGGTGAGCAAATGTGGCTACCTGGAATATGGGTGTTATTATCGAACGGTAGGGGTGATCTTTCTCCAGCTGACCATTCCCGTGTATACAGGCTGTTTCAATAGCTAAACTCATTTACGCTCCGATCGTAGTTCATTAATCAAAGTGCCTTTACTGCTTCAAATCCCTGCTCGAGATCCCAGATGATATCGTCGATATGCTCGGTTCCGATTGAAAGACGGATCGTCGCCTGACTGATGCCTGCTTCGGCGAGCTGCTCGGGAGTCATCTCTGCATGAGTGGTGTCATAAGGATGAATGACAAGGCTCTTAACATCCGCAACATTTGCAAGAAGTGAGAAAATCTTAAGTCCGTCGATGAATGCATATGCTTCCTTCTGTCCGCCCTTGATATCAAAGGTAAAGATCGAACCTCCGCCGTTGGGGAAATACTTCTCGTAGAGATCATGCTGAGGGTGATCCTTAAGTAAAGGATGGCTTACCTTCTCAACGAGCGGGTGATTTGCAAGGAATTCAACTACTTTCTTCGTATTCTCTACGTGACGCTCAAGTCTGAGCGAAAGAGTCTCAAGTCCCTGGATGAGTGCCCATGCGTTGAAAGGAGAGATTGCCGAGCCGGTATCCCTTAGAAGGATTGCCCTGATGTAGGTTACATATGCTGCAGGTCCTACAGCTCCGACAAATGATACTCCGTGATAGCTTGCATTGGGCTCGGTAAACCTGGGGAATTTTCCGGATGCCGCCCAGTCGAACTTTCCGCCGTCAACGATAATTCCGCCGAGAGTGGTTCCGTGTCCGCCGATGAATTTGGTAGCAGAGTGAACGACGATGTCTGCACCGTGCTCAAGGGGACGGATCAGGTAAGGGGTTCCGAAGGTGTTATCGATGATGAGAGGAATCTTGTGAGAATGTGCGATCTCTGCGATCTTCTCAATATCGGGAATATCGGATCCGGGATTTCCGAGGGTCTCGATGAATATTGCCTTGGTCTTGTCATCAACAGCTGCGGCTACTGCCGAGTGATCGTGGATGTTGACGAACTTGGTATCAATACCGTAATTGGGAAGTGTGTTATCAAGGAGATTGTAGCTTCCGCCATAGATGCTGTTCTGAGCTACGATGTTATCGCCCGCTCCCGCAACTGCCAGGATGGAGTAGGTGACTGCGGCTGCGCCGGATGCAAGTGCAAGTGCTGCAACACCGCCTTCAAGAGCTGCAACTCTTTCTTCAAGAACACCCTGGGTGGAATTGGTAAGTCTTCCGTAGATATTGCCGGCATCTCTTAAATTGAATCGATCAGCTGCATGCTGTGCCGAATGGAATACATATGAAGTGGTCTGGTAAATGGGTACCGCCCTGGAATCGGTAGTGGGATCAGCCTGTTCCTGGCCTACGTGAAGCTGCTTGGTTTCAAATTTGAATTCGTGGTTGCTCATGATATGATGTCCTCCTCTTATCCTTATGTCCTTCGCTTTTGTCTTTCGAAGAATTTGTTTTTGTTTTGATGATGTTACGATACAACATCTTTTATTTCCTGTATAATTCGTAAAAACAAGAGCGGGCTATAAGCTTAACTTATAACCCGCTCTCCTTGTGTTTATCGGCATTACGAAAGATTTCCGTGCAATAAATACATGCTTTTTACTGTTTTCTAAGTTCTGAAACTGCTCTTTCAAGTCTTGTCAGGCTCTCTTCCACGATCTTTCTCGGTGTGGCAAGATTGAATCTTTCAAATCCCTCACCGCTCTTTCCGAATATGAATCCCGCATCGAGCCAGAGCTTTGCTTTTTCTCTTATAAACCTCTCAAGTTCTCTTTCACTGAGCCCGAGTCCCGAGAAATCAACCCATGTAAGATATGTTCCTTCGGGATGTGTCATCTTTAGCTCCGGCAGCCTTTCCTTCAGGAAGTTTTCCATATACAAAATGTTTTCGTGAATGTAATCCACAACTTCATCAACCCACTCATCGCACTCCGTATATGATGCCCTCATTGCCGCAAGTGCAAGGAAGTCAATCTGTGAATAGCCTTCCGAACCGAGCACTCCTTTAAACCTTCTTCTCTTTTCCGGATCAAAGATAAAGATCGGAGAAATCTGAAGTCCTGCGGTATTGAATGTCTTTGAGGGAGCGGTTGCAAGTACGGTGTTTTTCCTTGTCTCCTCAGACAAAGACGGATAACTTACGAATTCATTTTCCTCGTAGATAAAATCCGCGTGTATCTCATCTGCAATAACAAGAACATTATGTTTTAGTGTTATATCCGCAATCCTTTGAAGTTCATCTTTCTTCCACACTCTTCCGATAGGGTTGTGGGGTGAGCAAAGAATATAGATCTTTACATCGTTTTCGGCTATCTGTTTTTCAAATGAATCAAAGTCGAAGGTGTATCTGCCGTTATCATCCCTGACCAATTCGTTTCTGATCAGTTTTCTTCCGTTATCTGTCACCGCTTCCGAGAAAGGATAATATACCGGCTGTGAGATCATCACCGCATCCCCGGGATCCGAGAATGCAAGGATCGCCGTGGTTATTCCAAAAACGGTTCCGGGTGTAAAGACTATCGCATCGGGATCCGGGTAAAACCCGTGCCTTCTCTTATACCAGTCGGAAACGATCCTTTTATCTGCCGGCTTAGGATCAGTGTACCCGAAGAACCCTGCGGAAGCCGACCTGACTATTGCATCAACCACATGCGGAGGTGAAGGAAAATCCATATCCGCAACCCAGAGTGGAAGCTCATCCTCCGAATGATGTCTTTCCTCCGCAAAATCCCACTTCAGGGAATTTGTGTTTCTTCTGTCATAAACTTTATCAAAATCGTATGCCATATCAGTATTCTCCCATTGTAGGTATTGATTTAAAAAAATTATGTCATCAGGGAAACACTCTGTATAATACCCATATCTTATTGTCGGTTATAGTTTTCTCTTATACAAAAAGAGGACCGCTCTTGCGATCCTCTTTAAGTCCGAAGTTCAGACTCATCATACATACAGTGATGATACGTGGAAGAATTTGCATTCATCCCCGAAATGGTTCTCATATTTCATAAGAGCGGGATGATTATCATCAATGTATATGAACGATCCATACTTCTCCCGTATATCTTCCAGATGCACTATCTTGTTTTCCGGGGATGTTGCCATCAGAACATGTTCTTCGGGAATGATGGGATAGAATTCGGAAATTTCTTTCTTCTTATTGGAATATTCAATCTCATTATGCATATAAGACAGAACATAAAGATCGTTTTTGAGAGTTTTAACCCAGTCAACCATAAACCCGATAGGTGCGGTGCGCAGATTCTCGCCTCTCTTCATAGCCTCTAAAAGCAATTCCTCTGTCTCATCACGCATGTTGATGCGCTCTTCGTACCATCTTGCTTCAAACAGCACTCCGTCGTAATCAAATACAACCGGTCTGCTATTATCTTCGATCAATTTATTAAGGTAGTTATTCATTTCAGTCGTCAATATTCAGAACATAAACATCAGATTCAAACGTAGCACTTCCGTCATTCTTCGAATACGATGAACTATGATCATACACCATTCCGAGTTTTTCCATGACTTTGTTATCTGATATATCTTTCACAAAATGCCTTTCTCAAGCTCGTTAACTCTGAAAATCATTCTTTATATCATCCACCAGACTTCCGAAACAGTTAGTGAATTTTGCCGTGCACACATCCCCATATTCATTATCGAAATTCAAGATGAAGTATTTTTTGTTTTCTCCAACCACTCTCGGATTGTTCAGTTTAAAGAAACCATATTGGGCATTTTCAGTATTTATCGTAAACGGCGCTGCATTCTGCAGATTTGTTTTAAATATCTTATCTAAGCTCGTTCTTTCAGAATCCGGGATTGCATAATATACATCCGGATTTTTCGCCAGAAATAAAAGAATATCATCAAGTGCCTCAATAAAGGAAGCCGGATCATTTCGCCTTGCCCTGACTTCCCTCTCATGAGCCTGAACATCGTTTGCAACTTCGATATTGTTGGGAAGAGATGCTATCTGTTCCGCGGATCCTGCCGGAGCATGGATCATTCTGCGGTCAGTTTCCGTTCCCAGTTTTTTGTGTGTATAAAACAACTGAACAACATAGAGTTGTCCCTTCCTTAAAATGAATCCTGTAGATTTAGAAATATTACGGGATTGATTGGTCAGTATGCAGATAGCCGCGATTCCGAATATGCCGGAAAGGGCCCAGACAATTGTAATAAAATCGAACAACCTGTCGCTTGAACCAAGTTTGTGTTTCAGAAATATTTCGATGGGCACAAGAATATTTATAGATGCCAGAAACAGAACCGTGCCGACGATCATATATACAGCAGCGCCCTTGGTTGCATTCTTCTCCCAAAGTCCGTCGTTGCGCGTTTTTAAATATATCCTGTCTTCCATCCGCTCTCCCGAATTATATATTTAGAATAAATCCAACATTTCATTCTATAAATAATTTGATATATGTCTTTCCGTCCTTTTCTTCGCTTCCGTTGTAAACATGCTTTCCGACGATCTGCAGCAGCTTCTCAATGTCTTCAACAGCTGAGCCAGTAAATCCCAGATAACATACATTGCTGCTTCCATCATTAAGCTCGGGATAAAAATCCTCAACCGCTACATAGAACTTATCCAGTACATCCTCCAGCGGATACTGGGAGATGTCACTTGAATCCGCACCCTCTTCATATTCCGGTTCCTGTTCAAAGGAAAGGGAAGTGACATATGCGTCCTGATTCATGAACGAATCATATGTCTTATATATGTTTTCTTTTACTTCTTCGTATTTATCGGAATCATACTTTTCAGCCTTGTAAACTTCTATGTTCTTCATGACGACCTCCCTGATTATCAGTTTTCTTCCACGTATTCCATCGGTGAATATAGTTCAAACTCGCATACGCTGCCGTTTTCCTCAGCCTGTCCCATGTAGTAAATGCCGGGTTCTTCGGCGGTGTTATACATGGAATAATCCACTTCCTTTGATATGAGTCCGTTACCGTCGCCGTAATCGACGGTAATGTAATATGAGTATGAATCGCTGGTTTCTTCATCGCCGCGATGCAACACGTCCCGCCTGGAGCTGATCGTGACAGGGACAGCCGATACCTTTGCATTATCGGGATCCGGTAAATGTACGGTCCCGAAATTATGCTCTATTATCCGCACTCCGGCAATGATCGTAGGAATGAGAAGAAGAGTTGCGACTATGCTCACGATGCTTACCTTCTTCTTATATAAGAAGAAAGCGATAACGTATGCGATACAGGTCCACCCGCCTGCTATGAAAACTGCTGATATGAATACCATCTCGTAAATTGTTGAAGCAAAATCGGAACCGGATTGCTCACTTGAGACATAAAGCTTATAGTCTCTCCGAAGATAGGCCTGTGTAAGGATCGTTTTTCCGCTTTCCGGATCGACATTGTCTTCGT
>JAFZWW010000057.1 GCA_017617005.1 Lachnospiraceae bacterium | reverse complement strand
TCGTATTGCTATATGAAGCGGATTTTTCACTTTTGAATCATTTGATCTCTTCATAACGCTGGAAGATCTTGTCACCGCCGCATACATGCTTGGTGCCGTCATCATCGAGGATGATGTAATCTCCCTCACCTATGAAGGTCTTTCCCCTTCTGTGAGAAATGTAAGGACAGACTATCGAACCGTCCTCACGTGTGGTCTGGATGAGCTTTGCGGTAACGAACCACTGCTTGGTGATGACATCACTCAACAGTTCGAATCCGTCTTCCAGGCCCTTGCCCAGTTCATACTTCTGAACTTCAGCTTCAAGAGGTACTCTTTTGCATCTCATAGTGTTACTCCTTTCAGAGTGCGTTTGTGAGCTACAATGACCTAATTAGATTATATCCGCAAATATGCGTATTTTCAACGATATGCTTACAGTTCCGGTTCATGTTCACGGTACAGGACATCGAAGAATCTTCCGGCTTCCATCCATGCTCTCTTCGATTCGGGGATGGCGGTATATGCCATCTGGAAAACATGGAACATTCCCTCATACACCGTAAACCTGAGTCTTACGCCCTCTTCCCTTGCCTTGACTGCAACGGTCTCGGAATCGGAAAGAAGCATCTCGTTTGATCCGACCTGGATGAGCATGGGAGGAAAATCCTTAAAGCTTCCGAATGCCGGTGAAATATAAGGATCCGTCTTGTCGTGGTCTCCGGGATATGAATTGATGTATATGAGACTCTCTTTCGTTCCACCGTAAAGAGGGTCCTTATCAAAATTCGTTTCGTATGATTCCCCCGATGCGGTCAGATCCGTCCAGGGACTCATCGCGATTATTCCGCCGGGGAGAGGCTCACCGTGGTCCCTCAGATACATCGTAAGAGCCATGCATAGTCCGCCGCCCGCACTGTCACCCGCCAGGATGATATTCTCAGGCTTATATCCCGCCCTGGTCATAAGCCACTTATATGTGGCATAAGCATCTTCAAGTGCTGCGGGATAAGGATTCTCGGGAGCGACCCTGTAATCGGGACAGCATACGTTCATGCCATGGCTGAGTTCATTGTAAAGTCCCGCAAATACATAATATGCATTCCTTATGGAGCCCATGTATCCGCCGCCGTGAAGCTGGAGAATGACATGTTCGAGATCCGGGTTTTCTTTTGATGAGAGCATCTTCATCGTGAACTCACCCATGTCAAAAGAAGTAAGATTGAAGGGCTCGGGAACTGTCCACGCAGGCTCCGACATCTTCTTCCTGAGTTCTCCGGTCTTAAGACTCTTTCCAATGAGGGATTCGTTCGAGATGTATGCGATCATTCTCGAAAGTACCCTTCCTCTCGAGGATACGCCTGCTGCCTCGCTTTCTGTTTCATCCCGATCATCCGCATCATTCTGTACGTCGGTCATTGAGGCGATGTCATCAATCGTCTCTGTATCCTCCGCATCATTTACGGGGACATTTACAGTGACATTTTCCGTGACATCTTCGGGCGCATTAAGATCGTCGGAGACGGGAACCTCATGGTACAGATGCTCGTATTTTTTTATCCATCCTTTAAATGCCATCAGATAAAGAATCTCCTCTTAAGTTCGTCCGCAGCTCTTCTTCCCCCGAAGATCATGGTGCCGGCAAAGATCACGATCGATGCAGCCCCTGCGATCAATACCATGACAGGCTGTCTTATGATATCAAGCTGAAGAAGTATCATAAGCACGACACCGAAAAGGATATTGAATATCTGAAGACTGATATAGCTCTGCCAGTTTCTCCTGTTGATAAGCATAAGGAGCACACAGCTGAAGTTTAGGAATATCAGTGCGGCCGGAAGTGTATAGTCATATGACCATCTCCTGTATCCGGTGAAATAATCGATACCGATGAGAATGAATACGACTGTCAGTGTAAGGAACATGGTCTTGAACATATATCCTATTCTCTCGGTTATCGTCATATATATGGTCACATTGACATACAAAAGAATGAGTCCGACCACTACCGTCCAATTGAAGATGTCCGCACCCATATAAAGGGCGATGAGCATTCCGATCATGGCACATATGGAAAGGAAAAGAACTATCCTCCTGATATGTCTCCAGACCTTGACCTTGTTCTCAACGTCCGGGTAAACATTCTCTCCTTTTGTTCCGTCATCCTCGAGCACGCATCTGCAGAAAGGACATCTGTCCGTATCATCGGTTATGCGTACCCCGCATTTTTTACATTCAGCCATAAAAAACTCCGTTCGTAGTCACACTGACTTTTATTCCGTCAGATGTAAGCTGTTTTACAAGTGTTCTCTCGATGGAGGTGTCCTCCAGGATCGTCGAAACCGTATATACGAAATCGTCACCGTACGAAAGAACCGTCCCCTTTATATCCTGTCCTATGCTCATTGCGATATTTGCATAGAAGCCCTTAACATACTTCCTGTATTCGTCATGAATCTTGATATTGCCGATATTGGTCAGAGTCGTAGTATTGGCCGTAGCGGATTTGGTATATACGAATCTGATCGCAAGGTTCTTGATGCCTAAGGGAATGGGCTTCAGGAAAGGATTCATCTGGTTCGATACCGAGTAACTGAACAGGTCCTCTAGATGTTCTTTATTGATCTGTTCCCTCAGAGTCGTCTTACAGATATCTAGTATCTCGTCAAAAGAATACTCTTCTTCCTTGTCCGAGATTTCCGCAGAGACCACGACAAAGAAATTCTTGGTGGTATACGAATCAAAATATGGACGGAGGTTTACGGGAACAGCAACTCTTATGGGACGACCCTTTGACCTTCCCCTGAATCCGTTCTTATAGATCGCATATGCGGTTAGTGCGACCATATATTCATTGATCGACACTCCCTTATCGTGCGTTACCTTCTTAAGGTCCTGTACGGACATCGTAAGATGCATCAGTCCCAGTCGTCCGTCGGGAAGGTGTTTGCCCTTGATCTGGAATGCCTTCTTTGCGATAAAGCCCTTGGGCTTGGCTTTCTTGTAATTCCTTACGAAGCTGTCTTCCCTGTTTAAGGATGTATCCGAAGAAAGCGCATCCGATGAAAACTCATCCGGATGTGACAGTCTTAAGTACTGATACGCGAGCTCCCTTATGAAGTTGATGCCGCCCATGCCGTCGGTGAGTGCATGGAATACCTCGAGATTGATCCTGCAGCCGAAATAAGTGACCCTGAAAAGATACGAGTGATTCCTGTTGGCTCTTATGAACCTGCAGGGAAGTTTTTCCTCTGTAACCCTGGGAGCGGGCTTTCCGTTCTCCTCGAAGTAGTACCAGAAGAAACCCATTCTGAGTCTTACGTTGAAAAGGTCGATCCTCGGCAAAAGGATATCAAGCGCTTCCTGGAGAGTATCCCTGTCGATCTCCTCCGAAAGCGTGATGGATATCCTGTATGTACTGGTCATGTTCTCCCCTGCGATTGAAGGGAAAAGATACCCGGTATTATCTAGTCTGTCCCATCTGATCTGTCTGTCCAAAGCTTATCCTTCCACGATGAGATATCTTCCGTCTCCGATGGAAAAGACCTCATCTGCACTTAATATATCTCCGGCTTCGGGCGAGCTTAAGTCTACGCCCTCTTCCTCAAAATACTCCCTTACCTCATCGGCATTCTCACACACGACCGCCATGAGCTCTTCAAGGAATTCTTTTGCTTCTTCTTTTGTCGACGCAACGGGCTCGTCAAAAAGCTGCTTCTGGTCTCTTAAGAAAACTTCCAAAACCTTATCATCAAACATATCGTTCTCCTTTATTCGATCATATTTGAATTCTTGATGTACTGCTTCATGCATATGCGGAAGGTCTCTACCGTGTCCGCCTTGCACATATCCTTAAAGCCTTTGTCGTTCCCGTAAAAGAACGGCTTCATAAAATTGCACAGGTCCTTCATCTTCGCGAGGATGAAATTCTCGACTCCGATCTTTTGAATGTAGCCGTCAAGGATCTTCTCCATATATTCGGCATATTCGGATGCGGATGCTTTCTCTCCCCCCTTGATCCTCCGTGCCAGTGACGGATCTGCAAGAAGCCCTCTTCCTATCATCACCGCATCAAGATCCGGAAATCTTTCGAGGATCTCCTCACTGTCTCCCGGTCTCTTAATATCTCCGTTATATACGACCCCGATCCCGGCACTCCTCAGTTCATCATACATATGTGCAAATGCATCGAGGTTTACCTCCCCTCCGTACATCTGCTTTCTCGTTCTCGGATGAACCGTTACCTGATAAGCGGGGTGGGACTTCAGGATCTGCGTGATCCTAATATGCTCTTCGGGCTCATAAAAACCTATCCTTGTTTTGATGCTCACCTTCGGGATACTTACTCCTTCATCCGAGAGCTTAGCCAGTTCTTCCTGCAGTCCTCCCAGATATGCATCCATCGCTTCCGGGTCCCTGAGCATTCCCGAACCTTTTCCCTTTGAAACGACCGTACCGGAGGGACATCCGAGATTGATGTTAACCTCATCGTATCCGTACTTTTCGGATAAGAGCTTTATGTACATGGCACTCTGATATGCCGAGTTCGAAATGATCTGCGGTATCAGTGTAAGACCCTTGTTCTGCTCGTGGTCGACATCCTCGAGCTCTTTATTGTTCATGCTTATCGCTTCGTTGGTCGAGATAAACGGCGAATAGTATTTATCACATCCTCCGAAGCACTGTGCATGGTTTCTTCTCAAAAGCGGGGAGGTCATTCCCTCCATCGGTGCAAAATATATTTCCATCAGACTACGCCCAGTGATTTTAATTCTTTATACAGGTGTGATGCGGGAAGACCGACGACGTTCAGATAATCTCCCTCGATGCCCTCGATATATCTCGCACAGAAGCCCTGTATGCCGTATGCTCCGGCTTTATCCATGGGATCACCCGTCTTAATATATTCCATGATCTCTTCGTCCGTCATCTCGGAAAAGTGCACCGCAGTGCGTTCCCAAAAGCTTCTCTTTACCGGAGTCTTAAGTCCGCTCACAAGTATGGTAACTCCCGAATACACCTCATGAACACCTCCCGAAAGCGCAGAGAGCATTTCAAATGCCTCACCTTCCGTATGGGGCTTTCCGAGGATTCCGTTGAGCTTTTCCTGATACACAATGGTGTCGCACCCTATAACGCAGAAGGTTTCCTTCTCCGGATCCGCATCAAGTCCCGACTTTCCGCTTTCGAGCGACTTAAGGACTGCCATCGCTTTTCTTTCCGACAGGATCTGAACAAGCTTCTTCGGGTCCTTTTCGATGCAGTGTTCGTCGCAGTCGCTCACGCACACATCATATTTGATTCCTATCTGATCCAGTATCTCCCTTCTTCTCGGAGATGCGGATGCAAGTACAACTCTCATATCCTTTTCCTTACTGTATACAGACTCCGCAGAGATTATATTTTTATTTCTGCTCATTTGCCGCTCGCTAAGCTGTTCTAAGGAATACATATAATTGCAATGACGCCGCACCGCCGGCATTCGACTTCCTGTCTCAGTGCCGGCTAATTTCGCCGTCCGGGCGAAATTGTGCTTACTTAGATGTATTCCTAAGAACAGCTAAGCTCACTCTTAAATCGCAGAAATAAAAACATAATCCCTGCAGAGCCATCATACCGGTATCGATCATTTTGCGGGTTTTGATTTCGGTGTGAACACCCTGCTCTCGGTACTCTTTTTCGGTGCGGCCTTCCTGGCAGCTTCAACCGCTTCGCTTATCGCGATGAGCTGTGAATCCACGGCCTTCTTTTTGTGTATTCCTTCTTTTACGTAATTGCATCCGAGAGGCTGAAGGATGTTCGCTCTTCTGTTATCCTCAAGCTCGGTATCAAGGATGTGCTTAAGACGTGCCTTCAGTGCTTCGTCGGTCACGGGGAATACTATCTCGACTCTCTTGTCGAGGTTTCTCGGCATCCAGTCCGCACTTCCGCAGTACACTTCGGAATTCTCGTCGTTCTTGAACCAGAAGATCCTTGCATGCTCGAGGAAGTTACCGGTGATGGAACGCACCTTTATATTCTCGCTGACTCCCTTGATGCCTGTCTTAAGACAGCATATTCCTCTTACGATAAGCTCGACATGTACGCCTGCTGCCGAAGCTTTGTACAGCGCTTCGATGATATCGGGATCCGAAAGCGAATTCATTTTCGCGATGATACGTCCTTCTTTTCCGCTGCGTGCGATCTGCTCTTCGCGGCCGATCAGATACAGGAATCTGTCCTTGAGCCATAAGGGTGCGACGACGAGGCTGTTCCATGCTTTGGGCTCGGAATAACCGCTGAGCATGTTGAAGACCGCGGTAGCATCCTCGCCTATCTCTTCGCGGCAGGTAAGGAGACCTACATCTGTGTATATGCGTGCGGTAGCATCATTGTAGTTACCGGTTCCAAGATGCACATACCTGCGTATGCCTTCGTTCTCACGTCTTACGACGAGCGTGATCTTGGAATGCGTCTTGAGTCCTACGAGACCGTATATGACATGGCAGCCTGCTTTTTCAAGCATCCTTGCCCATACTATATTGTGCTCTTCATCGAAACGAGCCTTGAGTTCGACAAGAACCGTAACCTGCTTTCCGTTCTCCGCTGCTGTCGCAAGTGCTGCGATTATGGGCGAATTACCGCTGACCCTGTAAAGAGTCTGCTTTATAGCAAGCACGTCCGGATCGACTGCCGCATTCTTTACGAAATCGACAACGGGCTCGAAGGTCTGGTACGGATGGAAAAGAAGTATGTCTCCTTTTCTGATCTGTCCGAAGATATCACATCCCGCGGGAAGTTCGGGAACGGGTGCGGGAGTAAAAGGAGGATTCTTAAGATCTTCAAATCCGGGAAGAGAGCTGACCTTGAAAAGTGCGGTAAGGTCGAGCGGGCCGTCAGTGTTATAAACCTCGGATTCGGTTATCGATAATTCCTTTTTGAGAAATGTTGCAAGTCTCTTATCGGCCCTGTGCTCTATCTCGAGCCTGAGAACCTGTCCGCGCTTTCTGGCCTTTACGGACTTTTCGATCTCCTTGAGCAGATCCTCCGCATCATCTTCATCGATGCTCATATCACCGTTTCTCGTTATCCTGTAAGGATGCGAGCATACGATGTCGTAATTGAGGAACAGTGCCTTCATGTTGCGCTCGATTATCTCCTCGAGAAGTATGAACCTGCGCATATTGTGATTCTCGGGCAAAAGAATGACCCTGGGAAGCACGGAAGGAACCTGTACGGTCGCAAATTCGAGTTCGCCGTTTCCGCCCTTTTTCTTGACCATCGCGCCGATGTTCAGTGATTTGTTGAGTATCAGAGGAAAGGGTCTCGATGAATCGACGGCCATCGGGGTAAGTACAGGATAAACAAGATTGCGGAAATATTCGTCCGCAAATTTACATTCCGAAGGTGTCATGGTCTCGTGGCTCTTAACAAATTCGAGACCGCATTTTTTCAGTTCCGGAAGGATCTCCGTTCTCAGTGCCTTGTACTGGTCATAACAGAGCTCGTGGACATTTTCGCTTATCGCACGGA
Source organism: Lachnospiraceae bacterium (assembly GCA_017617005.1). Lineage (GTDB taxonomy): Bacteria > Bacillota > Clostridia > Lachnospirales > Lachnospiraceae > AC2028. Next base: position 21,559 of record JAFZWW010000057.1, on the reverse strand, counting down.
GCTGTTCGTCCGGAGTCATACCCGCGATGTCGGGCTTATCGTATCCGGCCTGCTTCATGTCAAAAAGAGAACCTATACGCACCATAACGAACTCATCGAGATTCGATGAAACGATCGCAAGGAATTTGAGCCTTTCGAAAAGCGGAGTCTGTTTGTCCCTTGCTTCGGAAAGGATGCGCCTGTCAAACTCTATCCAGGAAAGTTCCCTGTTCGTATAGTATTCGGGATTTCTGAAATCCTTTATCTTCTTAGCTGCCATACGGCCTCCGTTTCATGATCAGTTTCTGACTATCACGGGTCTTATGGAATAGATCTCTTCGAAAAAGTCCGATGCCTCCGGGAAGAATGCTTCCTCGAGAAGGAATGTCTGAGGGATGCTTACATTCAGCTTCAGCTCGCCGTCGGAAAGGGATGCCTTTACTTCCTTCAGCTTCTGCTTATGGCTTCTGTCGAGACTGTTTGCAAGCCTCAGCATTGCGGTAAGCTTTGCAACCTTGATGTAACCTTCCCTGCCGAGCGTTCCGTTATCCGTTCCTTCATTTCCCGTATAGATGAATTCGGAGTGATTGAAACGGACGATGTTTGCGATTATCTCTCTTTCGTTATGCGAAAGTCCAATGATCTCGGTCGCCATGATGATCTCGTAAGACCTTTCGCCTATATCAGTCATTGCGATGTATTTTCCGCAGTCGTGCAATATAGCCGCTATGTCGAGATACAGTCTGTCTCTGCTTGAAAGACCGCTGACCTTCTTCATTGCATCGAACACGGTTCCGCATATCTGTCTTATTGTCTCCGCTCTCGAGCGAGACCCGTTGTAACGGTGGCTTATGTTGAGAGCGCAGGCTGTAATATCCTTTTCGAAATCGTGCTCGGGCTTGATGATCTTATTATCTTCCGCGAACTCATATGCGATACCGTCGGAAAGCGTAACGCCGGGAGCATAGATCTTCTCACAGCGGAGAATATTGCAGAGACTTTTTACAAGAAGTCCGCTTATCCTTATGAGGGGAACCTTTTCCTCGGGAACATCAAGGCTTCTTGCAAGTTCGAATGTTCCGCCTTCGGAAAGCTCCTCGAGCAGTGCATCGTATTCTTTTTTCGAAAGATACCCCGTGCCCTCTCCGCCTGCCCTGCGCATTATGCAGGTGCTGACATAATCGTCCATTACGATAAGGTTCTTGACCGGTCCCGAAAGAAAGAGTTTTTTGTAAGTAAGGAGCTGCGCATCTATGAGTTCTTCTTCGAGAAGTCTCATCCTGTAAGGGTCTGCTCCGAGGCTCTCCACCCTCTCCCTTATCCTGAGAACGCCCAGTCTCAAGTTCTGTGTGCTCACGAGGGAATCCTCATCGAAAAGAGATATCTGGATGCTTCCGCCTCCGATATCAAGGATCGCGGCGCTGTCCTGGATAGCATTTGTGAATACATCGCCGGCACGCGCTATCGATTTGTAATCAAGGAATCTCTGCTCCGAATTGGAAAGAGTATCTATATGGATGCCTGTTCTTGTTTCGATCAGGTCCAGGAGTATCTGTGAATTCTCGGTCTCCCTGATGGCACTCGTTCCGTACGCCTTGTAATTCTCGACATTGTATGAGCGCATCACGGACGCAAAATGGGAAAGTACCTTGCAGAGCTCTTCGACCTTTTCCTTGGAGATCTTGCCAGTCGCATATGTATCCGCGCCAAGCGAAAGACCGGTCTCAAGACAGTCGATCTCTTTCATCTGCTTCTTACCGCCGTACTCGAAGATCTTCATTGTAAGTTCGAAACTTCCGACGTCTATTGCCGCAAATGTATGTACCATTTCCCCTCCCGTTTTATTTTTCGGTGATCAATAATTACCCAGTACCCTGAGATACTTTGCTTCCTCCCTGAGTCCCGTGAGTGCGCATCTTACCGAAGGGTCTGAAAGATTGCCATCGAAATCAAGGAAGAATCTGTATTCCCATGTACGCCCTTCGATGGGGCGTGATTCGATCTTGGATATGTTGAGTCCGTTGAAGATGAAATGTCCGAGGCAGTGATACAAAGATCCGCTCTCGTGGGGAACCTCGAAACAGAGGCTGATCTTACCCGCATCCTTCCTGTAGACCTTTTGGTTCGTGACAATGATGAACCTGGTCGAATTGTTGTCCTCGGAATTGATCCCCTTTTCGAGAATATCGAGTCCGTATATTTCGGCAGCCAGTGAACTGGCAACCGCAGCCTGGCTCTTATCGCCGTCAGTTGCCACCTTCTTTGCCGCAAATGCATTGTTGGGCATGGAGATCTGCTTCCAGTCAAATTTTTCGAGGAATCTTGCAGACTGCATCAGTGACTGCGGGTGTGAAAAGACAGTTTTAATATCCGACATCTCCGCACCCTTAACACCCATCAGGCAGTGCTCGATCTTGATGACCTGCTCCGCCACGATATAGTTTTCATACTCCGCAAGAAGATCATAGATCTCACTTACGATACCTGCGGTTGAGTTTTCGATCGGAAGAACGGCATAATCCGCAGAGCCCTCTGAAATGACACTCATTGCCGCGCGGAAAGAAGGGACATGAATGCAGTCCACATCATCACCGAAATATTTTTTCATGGCAAGCTGGGAATATGCACCCTCATCTCCCTGGAAGACAACCCTGGGCGAACCGGTCCTGATATCATCCACCGGGATAAAGGGAAGATTGATATGCCTTCCGCTTTCGAGGAGCATTTTGTACTGGAGCTTTTTGCTCATGCTCATAAGAAGCCTGAAAAGTTCCCTGACGCCCTCTTCGTTAAGTTCGCCGTTTACCATGGCCGATACCTTGGCGAGCTTTGCCTTCTCCCTGTCTTTATCGAGAACTCCTTTTCCGGATTCGAGTTTTGCCGCGGCAACCTCTTCGGAAAGCTGCATTCTTTTTTCAAAAAGTTTTACTATCTCGCTGTCACATTCGTCGAGCTGTTTTCTTACTTCGGAAATATCCATATATGTCTCCGCAAATTTGTATATTTATAACCAATTTATTTTACTCCGAAAATACAGATTTTTCAATGGTTTGGAGCCTCTCAGAGCCTTGATAAAAAGGTGTTTTACGGTTAAAATATCATTAGACGGAAAAAAGGAGTGACATATGGCAAAAAAGATGTCGAAACGCGACAGGAAAAACCTCATAATCGCAGTATCGGCAATGGCACTGGTCGTAGTGGTGCTCGTACTTGTCACGCTCTTTTCGAGAAGGGGTGAAAAAGTCCCCTCCAATCCCGAAGGAACCGTCGGAAACCTTGCCGGAAATATCAATAACGGCGGTATCGTATGTGAATCGGACGGCCGTATCTATTTTTCCAATCCATATGACGGCGGCGCTCTCTATTCGATGAACACGGATGAGACCGATTGCAAAAAGGTATCAACCGCGGTCGCAAGTTCGATCTGCGTTGCGGGTGACTATATATACTATTTCCAGTCGGGAAGTTCGGGAGCATCGGGGCTCGGCGGAGTCAGGGTTCCCAATTCATTCATAAGGTCGCATATCGACGGTCAGCACGGATACACGATGAGCAGGGATGTAGTCGTAAAGGCACAGGTTGTAGGCGATTATGTGTATATGGAAGGCACCGCGGACAATAATCACAACTATCCATACTTCCAGAGGATGCCTATCGGCGGCGGGGATGCGGAGCTTCTTGCAAGATACGGGATCAATCCTTCATGTGCCGTCGGAAACATCATCTATTACAACAACACCGAAGAAAACCATTACCTTATGGCCTACAACACGGTAACAAAGAGTACTTATGAGGTTCTCGAGGGGAATATCTGGAATCCCGTTTACGATAACGGATACATCTATTACATGGCTCCCGCAGACGGATACCAGCTCAGGCGCTATTCACTGAACAACCAAACGATAGAAATACTCACAAATGAAAAAGTAGAAAGCTTCAATGTTTACAAGGGATACATTTATTATCAGACATTCGGAGATACCGCTCACCTGGCATTCATGAACACTGACGGAAGCGGCAGCACCATAGTTACATACGGAAATTACAATTCGATATCAATGACAAGTAATTATGTTTACTTCAAAGATTACTGGAATGAGACATCACTGTATCACACACACTACGGAAGCACATATTACGATCCCGTTAATGCGGCGCTCCAGGCAGCGATCGAAGAAATAGAAAAAGCAAATAAATAAACCGTTCGGTATTATCATTTATACAGAAAACTCCGCCACAAAGATCCTTGGTGGCGGAGTTATTATTTTCTGTATGATCTACTCTTCTATATGATCTATACCGGTTGAAAGAATGGTCGAGATATGATCGTCTGCAAGCGAGTAATATATCGTTTTTCCCGCTCTTCTCGTCTTGACAAGATCCTGCTGTTTTAAAACCTTCAGCTGGTGTGATATCGCGGACTGTGTCATCGAAAGCGCATCGGCGATATCCTGTACGCAGAGCTCGCTCTGGAGAAGCGCGATCATTATCTTAAGACGCGTGTTGTCTCCGAAGACCTTGAAGAAGTCGGCGATGTCTTCGAGCTCCTCGTCGGGAGGGGTTGCGTCATATATCTTTTTAAGAATGTCTTTTGTCATGGTTATTCCTTTATCCGGTCCGTATGACTGTCAGCACAGGGTTATTTCTTTTTTTCCTGCATCATAGATTATACCATCAGTTGTGATAACTTTACCATCACTCATTATGAATACGGCTTCGGAATCATACCTCTCCGCAAGTGCGGTGCCCATATCGGGGCCAAGTACAAAACAGGCCGTGGATAAAGCATCCGAGTAAAAACCGCTGCGGGAAATGACGGTAACGGATACAGGTATGGATGAAGGCATTTCGGAAGGTGATGACTGTGCATATGCGGGGATGCCTACGCGGTTGGCGATATCCTCACTTGTCCATGCGGGATAACCGCTCAGGGGATCAAGTATGTGACAGTATCTTTCATCCCCGTATTCAAAGAATCTTTCGTAGCTTCCGGAAGTGGAAATAAAATATCCGCCTTCTATGACTATTGTCGCAAAGGGTTCACCGGACGATACAGGATTCAGGGGATCTGTGATGGCAACTTTAAAGTCGGAGCCGTCAGGTTTTAAACCGTATACGAGAACGCTTCCGCCGGCACTTACAACTGCAGCCTGTGCCTTTGAGTTCTCAAGAATATCATGCGCCATATCAAGGTACACGCCCTTTCCGACGGCACCGAGGTCATATACTGACCTGTCGCCGAGCGCACTTTGTATTTCCGAAGGTCCGGGGATAACAGCACTTACGTCTCCGTTCATCCTGCCCTTTATATCCCATAGATCCGAAAGCACTCCGAGACGGACATCAAATACTCCGTATGATGAAGCACGCAGCTCTTCACTCATTGCAAGGATTTCTTCAAGATCCACTTCGGCACCGGAAATAACCGCAGTCATGGATGCTGCACCAGTACCGGAAGATCCCTTAGGTGAATCGTCATTTGCTCCAAGAGACGAATATACCGAGATCATCGATTCACTCTCAAACCTGTTCAGCACCTTTTCATCCAGTTCCGTTCCGGCATCAAGGAGCTCTCCCGCAAGATCCGGCTCACCGTATACCGTTATGTTAAATACCGTATCCATCGCAAGTCCGCCCGCATACTCGGGGGCTTTATTTGTGCACGAAGCCAGCATGCAGACCGCGGCAAGTGATAATGCGATTGTTTTGGCAATTCTTTTCATATACCGAAAAATACGTGTTAAAATTCTCTTATGTCAAAAGAGGTATCAAAAACTAAAAGTGCTCCGCTCATAATGTCAGCGATACTAATCCTGACTCTTTTTGTGTCCGTCTTTTTCATCATCAAAGACAGAAGCAAAAATGATGCGTTCATCAAGATACATTCCTGCGGCGAAGTCGTATGGACCGGAAGCCTGAAGGATATACAAGGTGAAAGAGTCATCACGATAGTTCCCGCACAGGGCGGCGGACATGCGCTTGTTATCGAAGGCGCCGATACTTCGTACGAACATTACAATGTCATAAGGATTACCCCTGACGGAGTCAGTGTCACCGAGTCCGACTGCAAAAACAGGATATGCATACATCAGGGAGTAATGACTTCGGGCGATCTTCCGATCGCATGTCTTCCAAACAGACTTCTCATAACCATTTCACCAGAAGAGGGTAACGGCGCAGATGCGTACACATACTGACAAAAGAAAAAGTACATACCGCATCGCCATGCTCGGACTGCTTGCTGCAATGAGCCTGGGTATCTATGCGCTGGAAAGTCTGCTTCCTCCGCTCATTCCCATCCCCGGAATAAAGCCGGGACTATCCAACATCATCACACTTTTCGCACTCAGGCGTTTTGGAAAAAAAGAAGCAGGCACCGTCCTGTTTGTCAGGATCCTTTTGTCTGCTCTTCTTTTCGGTAATGCTGTTTCACTTGTCTATTCCCTTCTCGGAGGAGCAGCTGCTCTGTTCATCGAAGTGATCTCGGATAAGATCCTGAAGGGAAAATATCTATATCTTACCGGTTCATTCGGCGGGCTCTTCCACAATGCGGGCCAGCTCATCGTAGCACTCATCATCATGAGAACGACAGCCGTTCTGGCATATACTCCATATCTTGCGATAGCAGGTATCATTACCGGACTCTTCACCGGTCTGTGTTCTCATTTCCTTCTTAAGATCAGAATCCCCGGCGCTGATGAGTCCGTATAAATCTTATTTATCGTTTTCACTTATCTTCTCTTCGAGCTCGAGAAGAAGCTGCATGACGGTCCTGTTCAAAAGAGGATGTCTGTATCCGGGTTCGATCTCGGACAAAGGCTTCAGAACGAAATATCTGTTCTGCATATCGATGTGAGGGATCTGAAGCGTTCCGTCACCGTAAACAAGATCATCGTAAAAAACAATATCGATATCAAGAGTCCTGGGTCCCCAGTGCTCTTTCCTTTCCCTGCCGTGATCAAGTTCTATCCCCTGCGTGAAGATAAGGAGATCCTTGGGTGCAAGAAGTGTGGATACTTCGACGGCACAGTTCATGAACTTGTCCTGCTCCTTGTATCCGTAAGGCATCGTCTCGTGAATGGACGAAACCTTGATCACATTGGTCGCGGCTTCCTTATCGAGTTCTGCTATCGCATCCTTAAGGTGTTTTTCCCTGTCGCCGATATTGGAGCCCAAGCTGAGTATCGCTTTATGTCTGCTCATCCTGCGGACGACAGAAACATATTCAAGTGAGGCATCAATCGGAGCTTCCGGCTTTTTGATCTCCACAACAACGCTTTCAACGAGCGAGTACGTCATAAGGAGATTCTTGCTGAGTTCCTCCGCTGCGGTCTCTATGAGCTTATATGTATTTTCCGTAAGGAACTTTTCGATATGCCTGCACATATCGCTGTAATCGGTAGTAAGTATTAGTTCATCAAGCGTTGCGGCATCTGTGATATTCTGATACGCATCTACGCTGACGAAAAAGTTCTGTCCCTTTTCGGTCTCTTCGGCAAACACGCCGTGATGTGCAAATACCTTGAGATCCCTGATCCTTATAAGGGAATAATCCTTCTCATTTTTCACCTGTTCCATAGAGCAGTCCCTCCGTCATCCTTACGGCATCAAGATTCATCTTAACATTGTGGACTCTGATAAATTTACATCCCGCCTGAACACACATAACAGATATTGCGGCGGTTGCGGCATCCGCTTCCTGCGGCTTGATCCCGAGGGTCTTGCAGATGACCGACTTTCTGCTGATACCCGCGAGAACAGGATAACCCATATTGGTAAATTCCGGGAGATGCCTTATGATCTCCATGTTCTGTTCATAGGTCTTGCCGAAGCCGACACCGGGATCGATAATTATACGGTCTTTTCTTACTCCCGCACCGAGTGCGATCTTCACCGACTCTCCGAGCTCCCTTGCGACATCGCGCACAAGATCGCTGTAATATGTATCATCGCTGTTGTGGTTGAGCACGCACATCGCATTGTACTTTGCGGTAACGGGAGCCATCATTGGATCGATCCTGAAGCCCCAGATGTCATTTACGATATCCGCACCCGCATCGAGAGCCTTTTCCGCAACGGCGGATTTATATGTATCTATCGAAATGGGGATGTTGAAATATTTACGAAGCTCCTTTATGACGGGAACCACTCTCGCAGCTTCCTCCTCGGTATCTACGGGTGTGTAACCGGGTCTTGTGGATTCACCGCCGACATCGATTATATCAACGCCCTCCGAAACCATTTCCTCCGCATGCTTAAGTGCGGCCTGAACGCTGTTATATCTTCCTCCGTCGGAAAAAGAATCCGGAGTCACATTCAGTATTCCCATTATGTATGTCTTTTTGTCAGCAAAATTCGAAATATCCATGTTAAAAGAAAACTCCCGTAAATAATCTAAAAGGGTCCGATCACGAACCCTTTGTAAGAAGATTTAAGAATCTGTCCGTAAGGACATCATCATTTTCAAAAACGCCTCTTGATGCAACGGTCACGGTCTTGCTTCCGGGCTTTTTAACGCCCCTCATCGTCATGCAGGTATGCTCAGCTTCAAGGACCACCAGCACTCCCTTGGGAGCAAGGACATCCATTATCGCATCCGCGATCTGTCCGGTCATATGTTCCTGGATCTGGAGCCTTCTTGCGTAGATCTCGACACATCTTGCAAGCTTACTTATGCCGACGACCTTACCGTCCGGAATGTAAGCGATATGCGCCTTCCCGAAAAAAGGAAGCATATGGTGCTCGCACATCGAATAGAAGGTTATATCCTTCTCAACGACCGGATTGTTCTCTTCAACCGTAAAAACGGTACTGAGCACATCCTTCGGATTCTGATCGTATCCGGCCATTATCTCTTCGTACATACGTCCTATACGGTCCGGTGTCGCCAGAAGTCCTTCTCTTTCCGGATCTTCTCCGATTGCATCTATTATCAGCCTTGCGGCTTCTTTAATCTTTTCCTGATCTATCATTTTTTCTGGGATCAGCCGTATCAGTCTACACCGATATCATTAATATCGTTCAGATCTCCCGATCCGATATCGAGCATGTTAACGGTACGTCTCTTGATCCTGGCCTCCTCGGATGTCTTAAGGAGGTAATTCTTTATCTCCTCAGAATGTTTGATATGCTTGAGAACAAGCTCCTTGTCGGTGGTATCACCGGTGTAGCAGGTGATGGTTCCGAGTCCGCAGAGTCTCTCCATGAATGACTGTGAGAGCTTAACGTCAACGATCTTGTACATATAGCAGTCGTTCTGCTCAAGCTTGAAGAATCCGCTCTTTACATTGAGCATATCGTCTTTCATGCGATATAAGGTAAAGGTCCAGGGAAGTCCCAAAAACAGCCAGCGCTTTCTTTCCACGCGATCGTACTCTTCAGCAGTAGGTTTCATAATTTACCTCCGTTCAGTCTCTGATGTTTTCAAAACACGCTTAATATTTTATCAGATTACGTAATCGTTTTCCATTATATACCCAAAATTCTTTTAATGATGACCCTTTTGGAGTACAATCTTTTTCGGAGGGAGACCTATGATACACGTAATAGTAAATTCATCTTCAGGTTCCGAAAAAGGAGCCGTCGCCGAAAAAACGGTAAAACCCTATCTTCGTCAGGCCGGGGAAGAATTCGAGATCCACTATTCGGAAAAACCCGGTGACATCGCAAGGATCGCCGCTGAGCTCACCGAAAATACCGATTCATCGGTCCGTATCATCCTTATCGGAGGAGACGGATCCATTAACGAACTCCTCACCGGCATAAAGGACACCAAAAAGGTCATCCTCAGCATCATCCCGACCGGCTCGGGCAATGATTTTGCCAAGAGCGTGGGAATACCGAAGGACGTCAAGCTCGCCCTTGATATCGCGGTAAAAAGAGGACGTACCGCGATAATCGACCTCGGTGAGATCACATATTCGGACGGAACTTCCAGAAAGTTTATCATAAGCTCGGGAATGGGCTTTGATGCCGCTGTCTGTGAAGAAGCAATGCATTCAAGGCTAAAGAAATTCCTCAATAAGTTCGGACTCGGCAGGCTCTCATACGGAAGCATTGCCGTTAAGCAGATATTCGGGGCAAAAAGACCCTCCGGCACCATAAGCCTGGACGGCGGACCCGAAACCCCGATCGAACGGGTTCTTTTCACCGCATTTATGAACGAGCCCTTTGAGGGCGGCGGTTTCAAATTCGGACCGAACGCATCCCATACCGACGGAAAGCTCGATATCATTCTTGTGGAGCGGGTATCCGGACTCAAATTCTTCCTCGTACTGCCCTTTGCCATCTCCGGCAAGGTATTCATGTTCAAGGGCGTAAAGGGAATGACCGCTTCCAAAATAAAGTTAAAGCTCGATGAGCCTGTATGGGTTCACACAGACGGTGAAGTAACAAGGCAGGCAGACGAGCTTAAGATCCGTGTTCTCAGATCCGCTGTCAATATAACACTGCCCTGACGCAGTAATGTAACCTTAAAGAAATATTAATGAAAAACTATATTGATTAAGTTGGATTAAGAGAATATTATTGTCTGAGTGAAAAAAAGACTTATCTCAGGCAAAAGACGGAAATGAAATTTTTAAAGGCTTTATATTTCAATATGGGGGAGTTCGTACATAAGCACAGGGAAGGTATTCCTTTTCTTATGTACACTGCCGTTTATCTTACATGGTTTTCAATCCTTGAACAGAACGTCATAGTTCCCAAGTATCTGATACATCTGTCTGCGGACAATCATATTCCCTTCATCCCGCAGTTCATCATTCCTTACGAATTGTGGTTTCCCTACGTGCTGGTGACGGTGCTCTATCTCCTGTTCACGGCCAAGGATGAATATTGGAGGGTATTCACTTTCCTTGTAACGGGAATGACAATCTTCCTGATCATCTCAACTCTCTGGCCGAACGGTCAGGATTTAAGACCCAATCTGATCGGAAACGAAGGATTTTTTGAAGGATGGGTAATGCAGCTCTACCGCACCGACACACCCACCAACATCTGGCCAAGCATTCATGTTTACAACTCACTCGGAATAGAGTTTGCGATAGCAAGAAGCGAAAAGCTTAAAAAGCATAAGCTCATAAAAGCCGGAAGCTTCATCCTCTGCATACTGATCATCCTTTCGACGATGTTCCTGAAGCAGCATTCGATATTCGATGTCGGAACCGCGATCATCCTTGCAGTCCTGATGTACTATCTCGTCTACTACGTAGATATCATACAGGTCGTAAAGACAGCGAGAGAAAAGAAACAGGCAGAGAAAGAATACGTAAGAAAGCACTAAATACAAAATCCCCTGATGTATAGACATCAGGGGATTATTTTATTTCTGACGCGGGTCCTGCCGCAGAGAAAAAAGTCTCCTTTCCACGGCGCTAGGCGGAAAACTAAACCCATGCCGGTTGCAGCTCATGCCGCAGGCCACTCACTTCGTTCGGACCAGGCGGCCGTTTTCTCGCAAGCGCCTCGACGTCGACTTTTTTCTTCATGCGTCACCCGCGGACTTAGATTAAAATTCTCTCTTCTGCATTATGCGGATGCTGATCACCATCGATATTGCCAGTGCTATGATGCATATCGCGAACAATCCGATGACGAAAAACACAGGTGATAAGTTTTCAAAGGGATTGGGACCGGTGAAAAGAATGATTCCCAATTTATTCGATACGAACTCCGCAAGACCTTTTCCTGCGACCGCAAATGCCATTACGAATCCGAAGATAATGAACATCACTATTCTGCCCTTATCGGGGGTATATTTGATATCGATCGGTATCATGAATGATATGATTAAAACAAACAGCGCAAGCATGGACACATCAACCATAACGGTCTCGGAAAGTGAGAACGGGAGCTTCCTGATATAGAACGATGCAAACTGCAATACGACTGAAACCACCCATACAGCAGTTACACCGAGTATGGAGAACACATACTTTCCGACCGCATAATCACCCGGCTTTATGGGCATGGTCATAAGGAACGAGAAACCCTCGTCATTGAAATCGTAAGATATCGTGGAAAGGATCAGGAGCATTCCGACCATGGGAATATAACTTACAAGGAATGATGAATCCATCGAAAAACTGAGTATGATCGCAATGGCAAGATATAAAAACAGAAATCTCTTCTGATTCATGATTATCTTGAAATCTTTTATAAGTAATCCTTTCATTATTTTTCACCTCCGAGCACGAAGACGATAATGTCGTCTATATGTGCGTTTTCAATGACTGCCTTAGGATAGTTTTCTGCATAGTACTGTTTTTCCGAAGTGAGGCATGCAACGCTGAAGCTGTCTTTCTTTGTACCGACGATATACTTCTTATCAAGTGTTTCGTAATCCTCTTCGCTTACCTTGATGATGCCGTAATTTCCGAGAAGGGAATCGGTATCCTCGTGAAGGATTATCTTTCCTCCGTTTATCATGTAGATATCGTCGCAGAGACCTTCGAGGTCCGATGAAATATGCGAGCTTATGATCACGGATCTCGATGCATCCTCTTCGAGATAAGCTCTGATAAGGTTAAGGACATCATTTCTTGCGATGACGTCGAGACCGGCCGTGGGCTCATCGAGAATGAGGAGTTTGGCGCTGTGGCTCATTGCAACAAGAACTCTGAGCTTAGCTCTCATACCGCTTGAAAAATCCTTGATCGGCTTGTCAAAGGGAAGATCCTGTTCCTTACACTTAGCCTCAAAGGCTTCGGCATCAAAATCGTCATAAAAACCCTTAAGGACATCCATGACATCCTTTACGGTGAATATCATGCAAAAGCCGGAGGTGGAAAGTGCGGTACCTATCTGCTTCTTGTCTTCGGCGGTAAACTCCCTGGGCTTTTTTCCGAATACTTCTATCTCACCCGCGGTGGGCTCGATAAGTCCGAGTATCGCTTTCAGAGTCGTGGTCTTGCCGGCGCCGTTCCTGCCGATAAGGCCCGTAACTCTTCCCTCCGGAATTTCCATAGTTACATTCAGTTTGAAATCTTTATATTCTTTTTGTAGATTATTTAATCTGATCATTTTTATGCCTTTCGTATCAGGTTATGAATCCTCCAGCAGGATCTCTATGATCTCGCGGATCTCATCATCCTCAAGCCCTGCGGAGCGTGCCTTGGATACTGCCGAGGAGAATTCTTCCTCGACTGCCTTGCGTCTCGCTTCAAGTGCCAGGGGTATGTCGGTGGCCGCAACGTAACTTCCTTTTCCATGTACGGTTACGGTGAAGCCGTCTTCTTCTAGTTTGTCATAGGCCTTCTTAACGGTCAGTGCACTGATCCTAAGTTCGCCTGCCAGGTTTCGTACCGAAGGGAGGGCGTCCCCTTCCTTAAGTCCTCCGCCTATGATCTCCTGTTTGATCTGATCCATGAGCTGCTCGTAAACAGGGATCATTGAAGTGTTGTTAATGATTATCTTCATCACTAACCTCCTTTACAGTAAACAGTGTATAACAGTTTATAACTGTTGTCAACTGTTATATGCTGTTTGTTTAAAAAAAGAAAAAAAGAGACGATTCCGATGTTTACAGATCAGGTAAACACCGGGACCGTCCCACTGTTTCTGCGAGCCGTTCATACGGCTGATATTTAGTTTCAGCAGAATTTTCTGTCTGCTTCGATACCCAGATCTCCGAGAAGCTTGACACCCATGTTGTACATCATCTTGATTGCTTTTTCCTTTGACATCTTGTAGCTGTCAAACATCATCATGAGTGCGAGTCCGTGCGTGTAAATGACCGTATCCCTTACCGCTTCTCCGAGAAGCTTGGGTGATACATCGTATTCCTTTGAAAGGAGCTTGAATACGTCCTCGTCAAACTGGAATTCGAATATGCTCCTGCCTTCCGAAACATCATCTCCTATCGTATCCATGGGATCGTCAACATTCAGAAATCTGAAAACATGGGGATGATCGCACGCGTTTGCAAGGTAGATCTTACCGGAAATGAAAAAGGCTTCGATTGCTTCCTTTCCCTTTATGGCTTCCGTCATCGGAGCGTAAAGTTTCTTTCCGCTGTAGAAATATAATTCCTTTTTAAGGTCCGTCATGCTTCCGAACAACCATGACACCGGCTGAGTGGAGCATCCGAGTTTGTTCGCTATGGACTTGATGCCCACTGCTCCGATGCCGCCTTCATCCAGAAGCTCGTAAGCCGCTTCCAGGACCATTTCTTTGGTTATCTGAGCTTTTCTACCCATTTTACACTCTTTCAGGTATAAGGTTTATGATCGAGAGGAGTGGTGCATCCGAGACTTGCCGCATCCTTTTCGAAACTCTTTTTGACCGCGGTCTTGAAAAAGAAACCTACTAGCAGTCTTACGGGTGCGGGGAATATTTCGGGTCCGGTAAATGCTTTGCACTTGTCGGAATTAAAATTTCCGTTCTTCGAAAATTCCCTTCCCATCTCGGCATAAGGACTTGTTGCCTTAACTTTTGTTTCTCCGTCTAAGAATCTTATCTCAAAATTTCCGCCTTTGACAAGTGTTCCGCCGTATTCGCATCCGAGATACCCCGCAAGCTTTTCGAGATATGCCTCTCCGCATCTGAGTTGCACGCCCTCCGCAAATCCGCTCTGCAGAATGAATGACATCTTTGCATTTCCCGTCTTGGGAGTGAGAGTTTCCAGGAATTCCATGAGGAGTCCGGGTATGCATTCGACATAAAGAGGAAGCGCTATGAGAATATTGTCGCTTTCGTCATAAGCCTTTCGGATCGAATCCCACGAATCCTTATCGGATATCTCATAAAGATCAAATGTGTCTCCGTTTTCACACATGCCTTCCGTAAACTTTTGAAGGATCATATCCGTATTACTGAACTTCTTTATCCTGGGGCTTCCGTTTATTATCAGCACATGCATGATACCGCCTCCTTTATCTCATCTGCTCCAAACACTCCGAGTGACTTACTCTCGAGATTGAGCGCTGCTCTTTCGGTCCATCTTTCAAGGTACTGTCTGTCCGCTTCTCCGCGGATGATCAGACCGACATCCGCGTTATTGCCGTATCTGGATATATGTCTCATCTGGCCACCTACAAATTTTAGATTCATTGTCAGGATGGGAAGTATGCGGTCGAATACATTCTTTCCCTTATGGTCGATATTACCGAGTGCGGTATCGGATATCACCCAGTACTGGTCGGCATGGATGAGCTTCTTTATGATGATCTCATAATCATCCTTTATTGCGCACTCGCCGGGAGTTTTCAGCCAGCAATAATTACATCCTATGCAATGGCTTATCTTAAGCGGAGCCGCCTCGACTATGTCCAGGTCAAGCTTTTTGCTCTCCGCCTGCTTTCTGATCTCTTCGGTTATCGAAGTATCCGAAGTCGTGTTGACTACAAGGATCATATTGGTTCTCCTTATTGATCATAATCTTTTGGTTTTCCTGTAATATAATATAAACGTGTTTATATAAACACGTTTATATTATATTACATTATCGTTTCTGTCAACACTATTTCATCAATAAACTCTGAGCGCTCTTTCATCAAGCTCACGTTTTTCATCCCTGAAATCAAACACAGAAGCTCTGCTACGGTTAACCTTTACGTTTTCATAGAAATATTCGGTATAAGAAGTAAGTTTTCCGTCAACGGTGGTTTCCTGTCTGATCTGTTCTCCAGCTGCATTATAATATTTTATTGTCGCACAATCCTTGAGAACGGCATCCGATCCGTCGCTGTATACCTGGGGAGATATCCACTTTTGGGTTATGGTGCTTTCTTTGCAAAGATATCCCTCATCGGAATATTCATATTCGTATCTGTAATAGCTTACGTCGGTGATCTTTGAAACCTGAACTATGACACGGCCTTCATCGTCATACTCATATTCTTCGGATGACAGATACTCCTTTTCACCGTCCTTTATGCTGTAAGATACTTCCGAAAGAAGATTTCCGGACGCGTCGTATTCCTTCTCGGTAATGTATCTTAATTCGTCATCCGGACCATATTGATAGACCGTCAGTTTGTTATCCGCTTCGGTTATCTTCTCAACCCTAACAGCAACAAAGGGGCTTCCGTCTGCCGAAGTAATGGTTCTCAGGATCACTTCTCCCTCAGGATCATATATATCTTCGTAGGTATGTTTATAATCTCCGTCTTCATCATAATCCGTCTCGGTACTCTTTATCAGGATTCCGGATCCGTCATATTCATATTCCACTATGTAATGTGACCAATTCCAGGATTCCTTCCTGATGATCAATCCGTCTTCGTTATACTCGTTAATGCTTTCAAGCTCTCCATATTCATATACGGTCTCTTTCCTGAGAGTGCCGTTTTCATCAAACTCTCTGAACGCCGTAAGATCGTCCCTGCTATCGTATTCCGATTCGGTGAAGCTTCCGGACTCATCATATTCACGTATTTTCGATGATCGGGTATTGTTATGGTTATTGTAATATTCGTATTCTCCTATTAGATTCCCGTCCTCGTCATATTCATAAGAATACTCACAATAGCTCATGAGTCCGCCGTCGGGATAATAAGAACAATAACCGGCAAGCAGTCTTGTCTCCTCACCGGAGCATGCGGTAAGGCCGAGAAGTAAAACCGCCATCATTATCAAACAGGATAATTTTTTCATATGTCCTCCTATGGGCTGTCTAACGTCCCCTATAACTATACAGACGGAAAAAGCGGTGGCCGGGTCACATGAAACACCGGAACCGTCCCCCTGTTTTACTCGGCGCTGTTTTTGGAATACGAAAAGTAAAAAGAAGAAAAGACATTTTTGATCGCGAGGTCATCTATAAACTCTGCGACAGGAATATCCCCGGCGCATGTAAGCAGTTTTCCGTCCGTTTCATTTAAATGCGTGATGAAAAGCGATGCCCGGACACCACCCGCACCGTTTTCCCCGGTGTCGGCCAGAACGGGTTTTATGAATTCATCCGCACTCCCGTGTCTTGCGTACCTTATGCTTCCCTGCCATGAATTGTGTACATTGGTCTCATCAGGCGAAGTGATACCGAGCTCCGAAGCAGAACATTCATAAGGGAGACTCCCCGCTCCGTGTCTGGTAACATAGCTTCTTGTCACATATACTGCTTCGCTTAGTTTCATTCCGTATTTGGAAAGTATCCTGCAGGGATGGAAAAGTCCCGTTCTCGATGCTGTAACATGGGGAGCATATTCGGTATTTTCCGAATCAAGTAAAAGCCCCTGTCCGCTTTCGAAAATGATCTGTTCACGGCTGTTTAAAAACCTTCCCGTATCATCGCAAAGATTTACATATTTATCAGCATTCAGCATCATTTCTTCGACTGCGTTTTCGATAACCGTCTTTGAAGAAAGTGTATCAAACATTTCCGTCATTTCGGGAGAGATCACAGATTGCCTGCCGAGTCCAAGTTCCGACAGCCTCTGCTTTCCGTAGCTTTCGCGGATATCATTTACTCTCTTCACAACAGACTCCGCAGATGATGAAAGAAGTTCTTTAACCGTGATCCCGAATCCCGCACCGGTCCTCAGGTCGCACTCATTGATACCCATACCGCAGCTTCCGTGTCTACCTTCACCGCGCGAAAGCTCAAGAAGCATATTGATGAGTACATCATCGATCAAGGTTACATTCGTTTCCATGTCGCAGAATATCTTAGGACACATACCGCTCACACTGCGGAATTCATCAATCTCCTCCCCAAGCTTATACAGATCGGGATAATAGCTGTCCGCCCAGAAGGTATCCGCATTACAAAAAGAGCCCGCCGAGAGCTGATGGAACACAAACCTTTTTCCTTCAGGTTCCACCGTGTGCCCGGCCTGGGCTCCTCCGTTATGTTTTATGACGACGGTACCGGGAACCTTGCTGCTGAAATGATTCACAGCAAGCCCCTTTCCCTCATCGCCGAATCCTTTTCCGATTATCGCACATATCGGTTTTCCGCTCAAAAGACAAGTCCCTTCTTACCCTTTATCTTAAGCTCACTGAGTGCTTTCTTCAGAACAGGCCGCTTGAGCTCGGGCCACTGTTTAAGTGCGTCCTCAAGCTTCATTCCGTTTGCCATCTGCATGGTACTGATTATCAGTTCGGGAAGGCTGTCAACATCATCCGGTCTCAGACTCATTGTGTGACCGGGAAGAAGTTTTACCAGGTTAGGTGCCTTCCTGTAATTATCATCGAGGAAGATATGGAATACTTCAAACTTTTCCTCTGCTGCGGAAAGCATCTCGTCAACATCCATCTTAACTTCTTCGCCGAACACTCTCTTGTAAATGTGCATGAGTGCTTCCTTCTCATCGTTGCCCCTGCAATCCGCAGAATCTCCGATCGTAAAGATGAAGCCCTTCTTTTTTCTTTTTTCGTAATTATCGAGAGCGGTATGCTTTGCGGCAAAGTACCAGAGCATGTTGTTGACTACGTATCCCTGTCCGCCGTCTTCAAGCCACAGGTCAAGAAGCTGCTCTGCGATACGGATGTCAGACTCAAACTGTGTTACCTGGAGCGGAGATACGTCGTTTCCGTCACCGTATGCGGCGAACATAAGAGCGGGATCCTTGACCGCATTGGTGGAGTACAGCTTCATCATGGTCTCGTTGAGGGCTTCCTTTGCAACCTTCTCGGCAAGATATCCCATGGATGCTGTTACATCAAGTCCGATAATGATGGGAAGTGACTCGGGATGGTCCTCCGAATCCCTTGCCTCTCTTGTCTGAATAAATTTGGGATCAAATCTCTGATCACATTTTTTGCTCTTGAAGATCTCTTTTTCACTCTTTGCCGATGCGATATTCCTGCTGTTCTTAAGCTTGTTCCAATCGGCTGCGTTATAACTTCCTCTTCCCATTTCACCCTCCTGTGATCAGAAATTAACATCCATCTTGGCAAAGCGTCTTCCGCCGAATCCGGTCTCGATCACCTTGTCCCATTTTTCAAAATCTGAAAATGCATCCGCTTCGGGCTTTCCTTCAAGGAAATCCATAAGTGCTTTCGGAGCTTCGTTTTTATGCATTCCGAGTATCCTTACAGCGGTCTTTCGAAGATCATACAGATCCAGCCTTTCATTTGAAGCAGATCTGCTTAACACAGTATGCCAGTGTCCCATCAGCACCGCATGATGGTTGAAAGGATTGATCCACACGGAATCTTCGGATATTCCTCCGTGAACAAGATCGCTGTATTCCAGAACGCAGCAGATATTTTCAAGTCTTGAGATGACCCATGCAACATGTTCCGGAGCAAGACTTCCGAACATCGGAAGCGGGAACAGATTATCGCTTCTTGCGAATGCAAGCATCACACCGCCGCCGGCAAGCTCGTACTTTCCGTTAAGCTTGGGAAAACAGTCTGCCAGCCCCTTTACATCCGCAGGCGGAAAAGAAAGACGTTCTATGGCGGCAAGAGCCTTATATGCTATGGACGCCTCACTCGAACTATAGACAAAGATCGCATTGTTCCTTGTAAGGTATACAGTGGCCGCATCCTCTTCATATGTGTAGAGATAACGGATCGTGATATCATCGCCATCGGCAGATTTTAAAACCTTCTCCTCGGCATGACCCCAGAGCATTTCTTCGCGCTCTTTTCCGTCAGCCTTCGCATCATGAACGCCGCGAAGGTAATTCAGCATCTGTGATCTGAATTTCTTATACTGCGAAAGATCCACATCCTTAAAGAATTCTTTGGATCCGCAATATTCGCATATAAGGCTTCCGCTAGAGTCGACGGACATTTCGCCGCCGCAGTTCTTACATTTAAAACTGATCATCTTATACCGCTCCTGTTACGGATCATTTGAGTTCGATCTTCTTGGGGAATGCTTCTTTTCTCAGTACGCTCCACATCTTATCGATATAAGCAAGGGTGTAGAAATTCTCAAAATAGTGATAATAAAATGCACCCTTTAATGTCATCTTATAGATACCGTTCTGAAGCTTGCAGAATCCGAGGAATCTTGCAATGAGCAGTTCGAAACCGTACTTTTTCTTGAGAGGAACTCCGAAGAACTTCCTGAATCTTTCTGGATCGACATTGGTACTGTACGCGGTCCAGAACAGATAGTAGACCATTCTCTGTCTCTGTGTGAACCTGAGAGTCATGGCTGTGGGAAGCTTCTTCTCATCTACTCTCTTGCAGTACGCATCTATATCAAAGGTATTGATCTTGAACTGATCCTTGAGAAGTGTGGTTGCGGAAACACCGAAGCCGAGGAAATTGTCCCTGGTCATCGATGAATAATGTGCATCCTCGGAATTGGAGAATGTCCAGATGGAATCACGCTTATAGCCCTTCTCCTTGCAGTACATGGTGAGCTGGTCGAGGAGCTTTCTCTTTTCCTTGTTGGCCGCGCCTTCCACACCGCTGGGGGTGAAGGTGAAGTCGATGAAGGGATATACCGCAACATGGTTTGCACCGAGTGCGAACGCATCGTCGATATCTGCCTTAAGGTCTTCAAAGCTCTGGTCCGGAAGGGCAAATATGAGATCCATCGATACGGTCTCAAAAGGAACCTGCTCAAGAACATATGCAAGTGCATCCTTATCCACGGTCTTTCTTCCGAGGATCTCCTGATACTTGGGAAGGAATGACTGAACTCCGATGCAGATCTTGGTAAAGCCGAGTTCCTTCAGTTTCCTGAGCACGGATACCTTGACATTGTCGGGATGGAGTTCGATTCCCATTCCCTCGGTTATCTCAAAGTGCTTACGGATCTCAAGAATTATTTCGCCGAGTCTGTCAATTGCAAGCGCAGGGGTTCCGCCACCGAAATACAGACTTGTGACTTTTCTCTTATTGGGGGACTGGCGTCCTACGATATGTATCTCGCTGATCAGAGCATCGATATACCTGTCACAGGTTTCCTGATCGAATCTTGTCTTGCAATAAGGGCAGAAGTCGCAGACATGCTTGCAGAAAGGAATGTGAACGTACAGGCCGAGTTCGTCAATCCCGTGGAATCTTAAGTTCTCATCATACTCATTCTTGAAAACAAAAGGTTTCAGTGAACGTGTGAGCCAGATACGTGCAAGATCGGTTTTCAGATTCATAACAGTACCCCCTAGGTCTTAAATATATTTAAGATAAGTCCTGAGCATATCAAAGACTATCCTAAATTTCCCCTTGAACAGAAGTGTATATTCCGCAACGAAGAAATACCCGCATTCGTCGCAGAGCCCCGGAACATCTATACACCTTCCGCATGTCGACACCTTGCCGTTTTCTATGACCACGCACTGATGGCACGGTGTCGGAAATGAATTGTTTATCAGATAGGGAAATGCACTCTTCAGGTTAAATACAGGGCATTTCTCCTTCATCATCTGTTTTATGACATCGCAGCACTCTTTCTTTTCTTCCTTTGAAAGAGCCAGCTCCCTCGTGTCGGGATAGGGCGTGTGGAAGTTAAAAGAGACCGCACGCACATTCTTCGTATCCCTTGCCGTGATGCACACATCCCGGACATGATCCTTATTTATCTGATTTATAGCCATGTAAAAACAGATATTGTCCGATGTGGCCGAAGCGATGTTCCCCATTATTGTATCATATGTATCGCCCCTGACCATATTATGGCGTTCTTTATCCCCGTCGAGGGAAAGAAGTATGAGGTCAGCCTCAGGAAGGTCTA
>JAFZWW010000056.1 GCA_017617005.1 Lachnospiraceae bacterium | reverse complement strand
GATCCGATCACCGTTAAGGCTTTCGATAAGTTTTTCTTTTCACCGAAGATATCCCATACGTGGAACAGGGTGCTTCCGATCGAGACTATATAAAGGAGAACAGGCACTGAGGGGAATGATGCGGAAATACGCAAATGTCCCGCGACAGGGCCATAGTTTATCTTGAAGAGTTTGAGAAGGAGGCAGGATAGACCTGCAGCTGCGTAAAGGAAAAATGTCGCCCAGAGGTTCTTGTCGGTGCCAACACCGTCAAATCTTCCGGACTTTACCAGCTCGCGGATGAACATGATCACCCAGAAGATACAGAGCAGTATGCAGATAATGTTGATGACTGCCGCTACGGTAAGCCAGGGCTTGGAATATACATTTATATCGCTGTAATGAAGGAGCTTTCTGAAGCCTATGTTAATACGCGACAGTCCGATCTGTGCATAGGCGTGATTCGGGCCATAGTTGGATACATCAACAATCTTCAGTGCAAGGCACAGGGCTATGAGATAAAGGAATGAATTCCAGAGTATGAATCTTTTTGTTTTATTGCTCATATTTCACTTCATCCCGGGTCAGGTGAAAGGGTTGCCGCATTCGGTGCAGAATTTGGCGTCTTTCATTCTTTTTGCTCCGCAGTTGCGGCAGAACTTGTCGCCGGCGCCCATGTTCATCTTTTTCTGCTGTGTTTCTCTCTCACGTTCAAGTATCGCGTTCAGGTCATTTCCGGATTTATCCTGAAAGATCTGCATCGTCCCCTTGGAGGGATCGAAATTAACCAGCGGAGGCGGAACGCAGTCGGACTTGTAATCGGAAGGGCCAAGGAATGTGGACTGATCCAGAAAGTTCGAGTAGGGGCGGTCCGCCACGTCAGTCTCACCGGTCAGATAAGGCCGTGCATCCTCCATGGCTTCTTTCAGGCGCTTTTCCGAATCCTCGGTCAGTGCAAAGGCGAATGTTTCCACCTCAGCCGTGATGCCGTAAGTTACGAGCTCATCCTTTATGAGGCTGGCAAGATATTTATCGGGATTGCCGCCTCTCATAAGGCTGCCTTTATTCGTCTTCTTAAGAGACTGCACCAAAAGAGCATAGAAGCGGTCACGGATGAAATCCTCGATGGCTGCTGCATCTCCGTATTTTGCCTCATCGTATTCAAGGACATCGATCTGTGCGGCAGTACGCAGTTCGAGGTCAAGTTCGACGGAACCCGGTATCACGACCTCATGGAATGTAACCGGGTTTGGAGTGCCGAGTTTGATGGAGCATTTGGGTTCGGCTTTGCCTTCGGGCACAACTGTACCTTCGGGAAGCTTTACGATTCCTTTTCCAAAATCAGGATCTGCGATGGCTTTTTTGAAGAGGTCTGTGTTCATGGAGTTACCCTGCTTTATCACTTGGTTAACAATTCACAATTCCGGCAATATATTTTCTATTCGAATACTCTTAATACTCATAAACCAGTACAAGACGTTGTCGGAAAACAAAAACGCGGATTACATCTAATCCGCGTTTTTAAGATTTTTCAACTGCTCCTGAAATTTGGGAAGAACATCAAAGATGATATCACATATAATACTCCAGCTGGTATTTTCATAGTCATGAACAAGGCGATGACGAAGACCGGATATCTTAGTCCAAGGGATTTCAGGATTATTCTGCTTAAATTCATCAGACAGATTATACGCATGTTCACCTATATTATATAAAGGTGTGGTTATAGTCCACCTGATGGTTTCATCGCTGAGAATCATATCCCTGGTTAAAGAACTGTCAGAAATATACTTGATAAGTTTATCAGTTGTTTCAACTATTTTAGCTATTCTCAGTTCATCTGAATACTTCATTTGATCACAACCCCATCAGCCATAATGTTCTTGAAAAAATCAGACCGTTCGTCTATTTCTCTTTTTTCATAAACATCTACATTCTTCCCTGAAGCGGAGTACAATTCATCTGCTATACAAAAAATATCTGTAGGATCAAACATAGTTCCACCAATAACCATCAAATCTATATCCGAATCAGGTGTAGCTTCATTTCTTGCATATGAACCGAATAAAATGGCCTGTTCAGCAGAGTATTTCTTAAGAATCGGCTGAACCATGCATTCTATTTCTGTAATTGTATATTGTACTTTCTGTTTATCCATATCGGACCTCTTTTATATATTGTAGCATATAATACCAATATCTCTACAAAAAAGGTCGTTTTCGTCTTATGCCGGCATGTCGAGGTCGTACCAGTCCGATACGTCCGAAACGAGCCACTCGAGACCGCGGCGGCGTTCGATGACGATCGAGGGATTCAGGTCGCCAGTCTCAGTGTCGGGATTTACTCTCGATTCATTGACTGCCCAGTTATATCTGTAGTAAAGATCGAGCACATCGAGAATCTCGGCGGTAGAGCGAAGGGAACATTTGGAGGCAAATTCTTCGATTGTCTTACAGCCTCTCACAAATCCGATGGCCGCATCACAGTCGCATACCTCGCTCGCATCCCTGATATCATCAACAAGTCCCAGGGCCCAGCACAGTGACCAGAAGGCTTCATACGCCCAGTCCATATCTATCGCATCCTGCATGTCGTAGGTGCCGTCGAAGATACGTTTTTCCTTTGAATTGAGATGCTCTGTAAGGCCCATCTCTTCCAGGATAGGCTTGAAGAATTCGATGCTTTCGTCGTAATTACCAGCTCCGATGTCGCATGCGATCTGGATCACAAAGAATGCGGCGAGCGCCCTGGTGCAGATTTCGGTTTTGTCTTTCAGTTCGGTCGCATCATCATCCCATCTGCTCATAAGCTTTTCAGGGAAAGCAACGGACAAACTCTTTATGTAGTCGTTGTTCTTAATACGTCTATTCTTCTGAGTCTCCGTCTCCGGAAGTTCATCGCTCAGCAGGCAGGGGTGCATGGACTTCATCTGCTCCACGGTCTGATCGAACATGGCATCATCAATGTCGATGATCATGAGCTTTCCTTCCTGCAGTGCAAAGAAGAAAGTCTTATCGGTAAAATCCAGTCTGAAAAGGGATTCAAACTGTCCGTTCTCTTTGGTGAAAAGATACCCGACATTTACGGTAAGTCTGGGAAAGTCATCCTTAGTCACCAGGTTATTCTGAACAAGGATGTTTATTGCAGTGTTAACTATGTTTTCCTTTAATTCGCTGTTGCGGATGTGATTGACTTCCATTTGTGTCCTCCGGGTTAAGGGTCAGAAGGGGGATCGGATGAGGGGTCGGAAGGTGGAGCGTCTAAGAGATCACCATCGTATTCGAATATCTCATCTCCGTCCGTGTAATAGTATATTTCATCAGAATTAATATAGAGCGGAATACCGTCGGTGGTATAATATCCCGTAAATGTTCCGCCATGGTCATCTGTTTCCGGTACATTAGGTGTATCCGAACTATGCCCGGGATCGTCAGAAGTATGAACGTCGGAATTATTCTGCGTTGGAGACGAATTCTGCGTTGATCCTCCTGATCCCTGATTATTTTGAGCCTGCTCTGCCGCTTGTCTGGCTGCTTCTTCTTCGGCTAAACGCTGAGCTTCGGCAATAGCCTCATTTAATGCCGCTACCTCCGCCTGGGCAGCCTCTATGGCCAAAATATCCTGGGTGCGCTGTTCGTCTGCGGCTTGTTGTGCGGCCCGTTCTTCGGCTATACGATCCGCTTCCTCCTGCGCAGCTATACGCGCTGCTTCCTCTGCCTCTGCCAAAGCTGCCGCTTCATCCGGAGTTACAACTGATACATCGCCTTCCGCCAATAAACCTGTAGGAGCTTCGGCATTGGCTACGGAATTATTTTCACCTTTTCTCCTGAGTGCATTGGCATTAATTATCGAATTGCCGTTCGATTCGCCGGCGGCTCTTCCGGAAGCTATATCTTCACGATCACTCTTCTCAAGAACCTCTATAACATTATCAAGAAAAGCTTCGCTGTAAACAGCATCCCCATAAACTAATCCGGCTTCATTACTTGTAACAGAAGCAGGAGTTTCTCCGTTAACGTCCTGTCCGGTCCATGCAATACTCTTCATATTGTTGTTACCGACAAGGTTTTGCTCATTAGTCGTTACTCTCCTCGATCCTCCCGAAGACAAAGCATCCTTTACAGACACGATCTTTCCGTTAAGATTTAAAACGGTTGTTAATGAAACATTTCCCTGAAGCACTGCGGACGTGGTATCGATATTGCCTTTTTCATCAGCTGCAACAACGGTAAGAACATCGGTTCCGTGTATTTCCATAAAGGTATTGGGCGTGACGATATCAAAAGATTCACCGTCGGCAAGTTTTTCTTTTACCTCGGTGAGCATTGAACCGGACTCGACAAAGATCAAAGTATGAGTCTCCTCGGGTGTTCCGGAAGCTGTGAAATTGATCCTGGTTGTGGAATCAAGATAGAGGAATTTGTCGTCATCGATCATGATTCGTGCGGAGGCATCGATTCCCGAATAGAATGTATCACCCGAATACAGAGGCATATCGGCCACGGCATTTATTGTTGCTCCCTCTCGCATGATGGAGCAGGGGCCGTTAATCTCAATGATCTTGGCCGTACGCTGTGCCTCGACTATGTCTCTTTTTTTGTAAATGAATGCGGCTATTATGCCTACGATGACCACCGCAACAAGTGCGATGACAAACGGCACGGCATTATCCGGGAGATGTATTTTCTTGAAAAATTTCATAGATTCTCCTCTCACAGGAATCCTAGTTTTTCTTACCCATAAATGCATTCAGCGGATTGATCGCTGCAGCTCTTTTCTTAAGGTCCGTAAGATTCGCCCGCAGGTAGTCGACGAGTTGGGACGCTTCCTCTTCGGTAAAGCCCTCAACTCGTGTCAGAACGCAGTCGGGGATGTAGCCTTCCGCAATATCCTTGCCCCTGGTAAAACAGATGCGGGCTATTTTCTTTCCGTCCATCTCCACAACGCCGGAGATATCAAGCCTCATTTCGTCCATAGTATTTCTCAAGGTATTCTTTTACGAGTATCAGAATGTAGCCGTTGGCTTTTAGTTAAGGCCTTTTATTTGTACATCTATGGACTTTTCGAGTTCTGTTAAAAGGGCTTTTACTTCATCCAAAGTAGCTTTGATGCCATATTCCTGCTCAAAGGTAAAGGATGCCCCCTTTGCGGCATCGTCCGAGATCAGCTTCTTTAATTCTTCCGTATCGGAAACAAGTTCTCCGTTGTAGTAGATCTTGTCTTCGTAGACTTTGATGACGATCACATTACTGTCGGTCTCGGTGGTTTTGCTGTCAACGATCTGGCTGACAACCGATTCGGATTCGCCGGTTCCGGAGCCGAAGCCAAGTCCGTTGCCGAATCCGAGTCCTCCTTTAAAGAATAAGATTGCCAGAATGATTATGGCTAAAATAATAATTGTCGCAAGAAATCCCAAAAACTTTTTCACGGTCAGCCCTCCCTCGTATCGTTTTCACAGAAGAATATGTTGTCGCCCAGCTCGGTTTTTTCTTTTAATATCTGATTCAGAAGATCGCAATCGTCTCCGTTAATGGTCTGGGAATCATAAGTAAACACGATATAAATGATCGCATCATCCTCAGCATCTGTGATATTTCCGTACAGATAATCCTTCAGCCGGATCAATTCCTTGTTGAATTCGGTCTCATCATTCCTTGAGATCCATCTTGAACT
Organism: Lachnospiraceae bacterium; assembly: GCA_017617005.1. Taxonomy (GTDB): domain Bacteria; phylum Bacillota; class Clostridia; order Lachnospirales; family Lachnospiraceae; genus AC2028. The sequence goes on along the minus strand of JAFZWW010000056.1, from coordinate 35,274 downwards.
GTAGCCTCTCTCGGAGCCGATACCGTACGACAGAACCCTGTATTTGTTGTCTCCCTTGTTGACCAGGCTGACATTGATGATGACAACGAGATTGTCCAGATACTCATAAGCCTCGGCTCTTCCTTCGGCAGCCGCGAGCTCTTTTAACAGGTCTTCTGTCCGCCCTTCTGCGAGTTCAGCTCTGGCCTGGTCCAGCTGCTCATGTGCCTGTTCGTACTTTTCCTGATTCTCCGCAGCGACATTGGAATAATTGATCATGACCGCAAAAATAAGGATCATGACCACATCGAGCAGGGACGTTAATTCAATTACGATATTCCTCAGGCGTCTTCCTCGCATTCTTTTTCCTCGGAGGGGGTATTTGTGACCTCGGTGGGGTTATCTATTACGATAGGGGTCTTTGCTTCCTCGACTGGCTTCTGCTCGTCAACGGCAGGTTGCTTTGATTCCTCTGCGGGCTTCTTCGCTTCTTCTATAGTCTCATCATAATTTCGGATCACGAAATCAACGTCGTCACAGATCTCCTCGATAGGCCCGGAAAGAACCGAATCAAAGAACTTAAACAGAACAGCGAAAAACGCACCCAAAAGGGTGGTCTCAAGTGCCACCATCAGGTTTTGCATCATGTCGTCGCTGCCATTGGGTGATAACTTGATCAAAGCGGCAACGGTACCCAATATTCCGAGCAAAGGAAAGATCGCTGTGATGTTAGCATACGAAGAATATAAGAACAGCAGAATGCTCTTCTGTGTAGAGATTTTCTGGGCCTCTTCACCGGTTATCTGTGAGTTGACCTTGGTTCTGAATCTGACGCTGGATTGGGGATGGAGAGTCTTCCGGACAGACCTTATCTGAAGAATTGTGAGAGCAAATATAATCGCATTTATAACCGCGCAAAATACGATTATATGGATATCGTAGTTATAGAAAAGTGAACTCAGACCTTTCATATTATCGCCCTTTCCGTTTTGAGCAGACTATGGAGCTGATTCAGATTCTATTATACCATTTTTGGCGGCATTCTGTTAAAAGTTGTGCCAATCGGAAAAGGCCAGTTCTTCGTCCAAAACTGCGTATGCGCCGCAAAGAATCGCACAATCGAAGTTATCTGAACACTGGAAAGCTATCTCCCCGTCGCCTAATTCGATATATTCGGGCTCAATATTATCTAAAAAAAAGTCAAAATCAAAGGTGGGATAAAAAGATCTGAGGACACTTTCAATATGCCCCTTGGGAATTGTGCCGTCATTGGGAGTCTCGAGATACGGCGAAAGACTGTTTAATCCCTGTCTTACAGGGTTATATATTTCGGCTATATCCTCTTCATTGCCGTAAAGGAGCTTTTGTTCATCAAACAATCCGTCGATAACCATGTAATTTAGTTCACAGTTATCCATGTCAGTAAAGACTTGGAGCAAAAAGGTACCATTGATGTTATCAAGGTTATTTTCTATTTTCTCAATAAAACGCTTAAAGTAATGATTCAGGAAATCAATAAGCTCATCATCAGAGCAATCCGGATCCAGATGCTCCTCTACTATGTCCCACTCTCTGATATCTTCCAGGGTATCTTCAATCTCGATCTGTGAATCCTTAAACAAGCCTATATAGCCAAGATTAACAGTCCCATGAACCTTTATCTCACCGTCTTCGAGATAGATCTTCAGGGAATTGCTTTCTGATTTGGTTTCAGAGGTCTTAACAGGATTGTTCATATCACTTATTCCACTCTATTCAATACTCGGTGCCAAAACTGTATTCATCTTCGACCACAGGAATTGTCTTGATATCCATGTTTTCTATCCTGACAAAAGTACCCTTTTCAATGGCCAATATGACCGATCCGATATTTTCCTCAGTTCCCTGGATCTCCATCGAGACCGAACCTTCCCATTCATTCTTCACCCATCCGGTGCAGGAAAAATGCTCCGCAGCGTTTCTTGCTCTCCACCTGAAGCCAACACCCTGGACCGAACCGTAGAAAACTATGTGCTTTCGAACCAGATCAGGTTTCATTTCTATTCCCACTTCTTCCACACATCCGGCTGATATCCGAGCGTCGAAAGCTTACCATTTCTGACTACAGGTGTCTTGATGATCTGCTGATTCTCGAGTATCTTATCAAGTTTATCCGATTCAACAAGATGCGTGATCAGAGCAAGCATATCCTTATCCTTGCAGTCCAAATCCAGCATCTCTTCAATACCGCCATTAGCCTGAGCCACAGAGGTGAACTCCCCTTTGCTCATACCCTTTTCTTTCATATCTATAAACTGATACTTAATGCCGCGCTCTTTGAAAAAACGCTCGGCTTTTCTGGTATCATTGCACTTTTTAGTTCCGAAAATTTGAATGTTCATATCTTTACATTATTATTTCAATCGTTTTCCGACTTCCTCTACTGCTTTCATAACATCCTCAAATGTCACTCCTTGAGAGTACGGATTATTGCTTATGTAATTATCCCATAATTTTATCAATTCGGCATCCTGTTTCATATCCTCACATATTTCATCCCAATCAGCCAGTTCATTCTCTGATCCACGCTTCCGAGACGTCTTTTCAACGGCCGACCTAAGCGTGTCAATGTCAATCTCATTCATATACAGGTTATAAAACATGTGTAGATCGTAAAAATCTCGTGCCCTTGTCGATCCTATATTTCTTCTTATGATCGTCTCATACTTTTCTGCAATGATGGTCTCTTTATTGTATGCCTTAACGTGTATCTCGTCTCCGTCTAAAATCGTTCTATACTTATAATCGATCGCACTTGGAGTAATTATGTCACCTGTTGTGATATCCATTTTCATTTCATTAGCAATCTTTCCATAATGTGCTATGAAATAGACCCGGTAATCATTGTACTCATCAGAATCTCTTATCGGCTCAATCCTTGAAAATTCAAAGCGAATTCCATCCCCTATATCTATAGCCAGGATTTCATTTATTATCCTTTTTATCTCTCCCTCTTCAAGATTGATTCCGGTTACGGTGGTATCCATATCCAAAGTTGTACGTTCTTCGATGCCGAACATGGAAGATATGAGCAGTCCACCTTTCAGAATGAAATTCTTGGCATATTTTGATCTTGCCAATCTATCAAGAACACGCTCGAACATAAACATCTGAAGGACCTCTTGCGGCTGAAGATTTCTTTTTGATGCAAAAGCTCTGATCTGGCCCTTTAATTGTTCCGGTGTCCTGTCTTTCATTGAAGCACTTCCATATAATTTCTTACTTTGGACTCAATATTAAACTCTTTGGCGTATTTAATGATCTTTCGAGGATTACACTTGCCTCCGAAGTATTCCTGCAAAGCCTGAATATATACCTGCTTATCGACATTATCCATATCTCGGATCATGTCACAGATACAACGTTCAGGGTCATATGCGCGAACGGAATACCCCATCGGAGTATTAATTTTCATAATTCCCAAATCCCATAACTCCCTTTTGCAATAATGAAATCTGGTATTCTGATAAGTCTTTTTAATTCGTGAGACATTGTCCCCCTGAGGAACTGTAATATCGAGTATATGGGGAACACGGTCTGACATCCCCAACAAAAACAAAGCTGTTCCGTGAGAATAGATCAATTTATCTGACCGTTTTTGAATGACCATATACTCATCAGGCTCGTCACCTGAAAGCACATAATTACCATGAGATTCCTTTGACAGAATCCCATTTGCAAGCAGATCATATAGCTGCACCCTATTTACACCGGCTTTAAGGAGCTCTCCGGATGATATAATGCCCCCATTACCTTCTATCAGCAGTTTTAAATCGTCATATATATAATCCAATGATTTCACCCTCTTTCATATCGTTCTTTAATACTATCATTTTAAAGAACGTTTTGTAAATGTGTTTTTTACATAATAATACACCACATCGGCATAAAGCCGATGTGGTGCTCATGAATAATATATAGTTGCTATATCACCAAAAATTCACCCCATCGCTAACAGATTCAATAGGGCAAAGAATAGACATCACCTCTTGGTTAGTGTTGTTGGAAACGCGAACATAATATAGCCCATTCCTCCTTTTATAGTTTTTTCCGGATGCAAAAAAAGACACTCTCTCCCAGACTTGAATGTCTTCTGGAGAAAGTGTCTTCACACTTATTCCTATTCAGTTAACTTCTGTACATCATATTACAGGGGAAATTGATGTAAAATTGATGTATTTCCCGTTTTTGAAAGTCCTTAATCCCAGTACTGATGCGGGTTTCAGGTCATCCAATCAGCCAATCGTACATATCCTGATACTTGCCTGCGGAGACTTCCCAGGAGAAGTTCTCGGCCATGGCTCTGTCGACCATCTTGTTCCACTCACGGCGGCGGTCATAGTAGATCTTTTCCGCGTAGCGGATGGTGTGGAGCATCTCGTGTGCGTTGTAATTGACGAAGGAGAAGCCGGTTCCGGTCCCTTCATACTCGTTGTAGGGCTTTACGGTGTCCTTGAGGCCGCCTGTTTCTCTTACGATGGGGATTGTTCCGTAGCGCAGCGCAATGAGCTGTGAGAGGCCGCAGGGCTCAAAGAGCGAAGGCATAAGGAATGCATCACTCGAAGCATAGATCCTGTCGGAAAGCTCATCTGAGTAATAGATGTTTGCGGAAACCTTGTCGGCATACTTCCAGTCGAAATGGCGGAACATATTCTCATACTGTTCGGAGCCGGTTCCGAGGACAACTATCTGGACATCATCCCTGCAGAGCTCATCCATCACGTAAGCAATGAGGTCGAAGCCCTTCTGGTCGGTAAGTCTGGAGACGATACCGATCATCATCTTCTTTTCATCAACGGTGAGTCCGAGCTGTTCCTGAAGTGCTCTCTTGTTCTTGGCTTTTTCTTTTCTGAAGTTTGCTGCGTTGTATTTTTTTACGAGATATTCATCCGTCTCGGGATTGAACTTCTCATAGTCGATTCCGTTTACGATTCCGCGGAGGGAATTGCTGCGTGCACGGAGGAGTCCGTCGAGGCCTTCACCGTAGAACTGGGTCTTGATCTCCTCAGCATAGGTATCGGACACGGTTGTGACCGCATCGGCAAATACGATACCGCCCTTGAGAAGGTTGGCATCCTTGTATGATTCGAGCTTATCGGGTGTGAAATAATAGTCGGGAAGTCCCGTGATGTTCTTTACAGTCTTGACGTCCCACTTGCCCTGGAACTTGAGATTGTGGATGGTGATCGCAGTCTTTATTCCGCGATAGAATTCACCGCCCGCAAAACGCTCTTTGAGGTAAACGGGTATAAGGCCGGTCTGCCAGTCATGGCAATGGATGAGATCGGGTCTGAAATCAAGGATGGGAAGTGATGACAGGACCGCCTTGCAGAAGTATGTATATCTTTCAATTTCATATCTGGGATCGTCGTTATATACCTTAGGGCCGCTGAAATAATATTCGTTGTCGATGAAGTAATATGTAATCCCATCGACTACGGCTTTGAAGAGGCCGACATAGATATTCTGCCAGTTGTAATCCATGTAGAAGGAGTCTACATACTCGAGTTTGTCCTTCATCTCCTGCTTCATGCAGGCATACTTGGGCAGGAAAACCCTTACATCAAAATACCTCTTGTCCAGATACTTGGGGAGAGATCCGACAACGTCCGCAAGTCCCCCTGTTTTGATGAAAGGCACCCCCTCAGATGCAACAAACAAAACCTTTTTCATGGACTTTAGCCTCCGGTAAATCTTACCTGTTTTCTATAGCTTGTCTTAAGTCTTCTTTCATATCGAGTACGGCAAGTCTTGAAGCCTCAGCGTATCCTTCTTCACCGCACTTTGCGTACTGTTCCTGTTTATATGCAGCGATTATGCCGCGTGACGAATTGACGATCGCACCGAGTCCGTCGTCGTTGAAAAAGTAAGCAAGATCAGATCCCTTGCCACCCTGTGCTCCGTATCCGGGAACGAGGATGTAAGCTTTAGGCATGAGCTTTCTGAGGATCTTGCCCTGCTCGGGATATGTGGCACCCACGACCGCACCGACCTCTGAATATCCGGTCTCGGGATCTATGGTGCTCTGTCCCCACTCCACAACCTTCTCAGCAACGTGCTCATAAAGAGCTCTTCCGTCGATCACGCGGTCCTGGAATTCTCCGCTGGAAGGATTTGAGGTCTTAACGAGAACGAAGATTCCTTTCTTTTCGGCTTCGCATACCTTGACAAAAGGAAGGACTCCGTCGGAGCCGAGGTAAGGGTTAACGGTCACGATATCTTCGTCGAATGCGGGAATGAGGTTATTACCGATCTTGGTCTTTCCTATATGGCCTACCGCATACATCTCTGAGGTTGAACCGATGTCGCCGCGCTTGATGTCTCCGATGACGACAAGGCCCTTCTTATGAGCGTAATCAACGGTCCACTCGAAGACTTCCATTCCGGGAATGCCGAGCTGCTCGTACATTGCGATCTGGGGCTTTACGGCAGGGACGAGGTCTGCGATGGAATCGATTATTCCTTTGTTATATTCCTTGAAAGCAAGTGCGGCTCCTTCGAGGGATTCGCCCGCTTCCTTGAATGCTTTTTCTTTTATATATTCGGGAACGAAATTAAGATTGGGATCGAGGCCCACAACGATGGGAGCCTGGGTTTCTTTTATCTTCTTTACAAGTGTTTCGATCATTTTTCTCTCCTGTGCTTGGTGAACGGAGGAACCGTCCCCTCGTTCACCTGGTCTCTAAGAATTGCAATTCCCTTGCGGCATCCGCATCGTCGGGATACTTGGCAAGGTATTCTTTCATGAGTTCGTAAGCGGTCTCAAAGTCCGCAGTGTATTCATAAGCCACGGCCAGGTTGTATTCGAGGCTCTTGGCAAAGGTTCCGTCGTCAGCTTCGATGCCTGCCTTGAATGCTTCGAGTGCGGCTTCGTACATGCCCATCTTGAGCCTGCAGAGGCCAAGCTGGTCGTAGAGCTCTGAGTTTGCACCCTTTGTGCCGATGTAGCTTTCATAGACGTTGGCAGCGTAGTTGTATTCACCCATTGCTTCGTATGCCCTTCCGAGGAAGAGTGAGCTGGTAACGGAGCTGTCTGCATTTCTTGCACTCTCCAAAGTGTTGGCAGCCTGGGTGTAGTCGCCGAGGTAGTAATATATTCTTCCTTTTTCGGAATCGGTCATCTTGCCGGTTTCCTCGGAAAGGGCGGTGCGCAGGTACTCAAGTCCCGCATCCCTGTATCCTATCGCGGAGAGCATTTCGTAGATATTGATGAGTGTGTCGTAGTCGTCGGGGTTTCTGGAGATAACGACATTGAAGTCGGAAACGGCTCCGTCGAAATTGCCCTGCTTAAGTCTTGCGGAAGCCCTGAGAAGGTAGCTTTCCGTGTCATCGCTGATTGCAATGATCGCATTGTATCTGTCCTCGGCGGATGCGTAATCTCCCATGCTGTCATATGCGGCGGCAAGGTAGTAGTTGATGTCGGTATCCATCTCATCGGGATATCCGGTGCCGGAGTGAAGGGCACTTACGAACTGCTGGGATGCGCTGACATAGTCTGCCTGACCCATGTAGGCGATGCCTCTTGCCCTTGCGATCTCCCTCGCATTCTCTCCTTCCTGCTCGGCATTTGAAAGAGCTGCGAGTGCTCCGTCGTAGTCCATGATGCTGAGCGCTTCGTATGCGGTCTTGAGGTTATCCGCCTTTTTGCCGCATCCGCAAAGTGCCATACATACGCACAAAGCAAGCACTGCCTTGACGGCAGAGCCTGCTCTGTTTTTGGAATTATTTAATTTGCTGCAACCGTTAGCTAGTTTCATCAATCCTTAAGTTCCGAAGTACAGTGAGGGCATCTGGTTGCATCGATATTGATCTCGCTCTTGCAGAAAGGGCAAGTCTTGGTCTTGGGAGCTGCTTCTTCCTCTTTCTTTTTGCCGATGGTCATGGCCTTGTTCATAGCCTTGACAATGAGGAAAAGCACAAATGCCATTATCAGGAAGTTGATCACTGCGGTAATGAAAGCACCGAGATTGATCTCCTGGCCCTTGATAAGAGGAATGACGAATCCTTCAACTTCAGGATTGCCGATGCATCCGATAAGAGGATTGATCACGTTTTCAGTAAGTGCGGTGACAATGCTTCCGAATGCGGCACCGATGATAACACCGACTGCCATATCGATCACATTTCCGCGCATAACGAATTTCTTGAATTCTCCGAAAAATCCTTTGGTCTTTTCAGCTGCTTTTGCAGTTGTTTTCTTTTCGTCTTCTGCCATTTTTCCTGCTCCTTTCAGGTCCCTTTGAACCCAATATATTTTACCAATTTTGGTAGGGGGTAGCAAGGGATAAATGGTATATCAATCAACATCATCGGTAAGTCTGTGAAGATAATCATTGCACAGCTCGACAATGTCATCGGGAGCCCTTTCTATGAGAGATGCACCCCTTGCATTCAGGTCCACGGTACGTATCTGAAAGCACAGTACAACGCCCTTTGTTTCCGTCCTTTCATCAAGTTCCACCTCAAGGGGATAGGATTTAGGTTTCGATGTTATGGGAAGTACAATGTTTACTCCACCGGGAAGGGGAACGGAGTTCATTACGAGAAGTGGCCTGTAATTGCCCTGTTCATGGCCTTTTGTGGGGTTGAGGTCAGCTTTTACAATATCGCCTTTTTTGAACATCAGAATACCTCACCTCCCACATCTTCTCCCCAGTCGATGGTTTCTGCGGGACTGAGGTCTTCGGGAGTAAGCTGCGAAAGGGGCTTTCCGTAGAACTTCTCGAACATTTCGGCTGTGCTCTGTTTCTTTTTCAGGAACATCCCGCCGTCCTTCAGTTCGAAATCAATCTGATCCCCTGCCTGCAGCTCGAGAGATTCTGCAATCATCACGGGAACCCTTATTCCAAGGCTGTTCCCCCATTTTGAAACGGTTACATTCATAACGGTTCCTCCTCTATGATATACATTGTATATCAAGGAAAGCTTTTCGGCAAATTTAATACCCCTTTCACCGATTGTGCTCGATAAAAGGGGTAAATAGCATATTTATGACTATTATGCATGTGTGATTTATGACACCTCAGTATTAGCGCATATGTCGTCGTAGAAATCCTTCTGACCCGATATAAACTCAAGGATGTCTGATGACAAAGCCTCCGGATTATTGTCCATAAAGGTACTGACGATGTCGTATCTGGAATTGTTACCCTTCACATAGTTAAGGACAGCTACGACAAATCCGTAATATGAATCTTTTATATTATTTAGTCTAATCGTGAACTCTTCCATAGCCGACCTCCTTCAGTGAAAATCTCGAACTACATAAAAAATGTTGTACTCGTCAAAACCATGATTTTCAAACCAGTACACATATGCTTTTCCGTCAATTCCAAATGATGTATGAGCAGCAATTCTTTTATTCTTATATTGCGTCTCATAAATCTGGTTAATCTCTGATCTGATTTTAGCATACTCTTTGGGGTTTAGCCAAAAGGATGGCTTGGAATAAAAGTTTCCCTTGCTGTCAATCGGCAAAAAGTTATTCTTCATGCATTATCCTTTCTTGAATACATCCAGTTTTATGTCTTTATCCGAAAAATCGAGCGTAATAGCTCCGGTTTCGTAGGTTGTGAGGTAGGTGCAGCCTGCGTTCTCGAGCCGGGTGAGGGTTTCGGGATGCGGGTGGCCGTAGCCGTTATCGAGGCCTGCGCTGTTTATGGCAAGGCGGGGATGTGAGGCATCCAGAAAGTCCTCTGTGGTGGTGCCGGAAGATCCGTGGTGGGCGGTGATATAGATGTCCAGATTTCTGCCGTTTAATGCAGTGGCTATTGCCTGTGTGAGGGCTGTTTCACCGCTTTCCTGGACATCCCCGGGGATGAGGAGGGTAAAGGACTCTGTGGATGCGGAAAGTCCTGTGCGGGAAGATTCAGATGCGTGGTATTCTGCAAGTATGCACAGCGAGCCCGCATTCGGATCCTCGGGAATATAGTCTGCAGCCGGGTGAAGGCATTCGAAATGTGTATCTCCGCTCTTCCAGGTATCACCTGCAGCGATGCTCGTTACAGGGACGCCTGCTGCCGTGCATAATGCAAGAAGATGCTCCGTATTCTCCGATCCGTCATCTCTCATCTGTGGGGTTATATATACTCCGCCGATGTCCAGATTCCAGGTGCCTGCGTTTTCTATGAGTTCCAACAATCCGTTTATATGGTCCTCATCCGAATGCGAGATAAAGATCCCGTCTATCCTGCTCAGCCCACTGTAACGAAGGAACGGCAGGATGATGTACTGTCCTGCGTTTTTCTCGGATGATGATCCTCCGTCGAAGATATAGACCTCCCCTACACCTGTGATCATCACATTGCAGTTTCCCTGGCCCACATAAAGCTGTGTGCTGGAATTTCGCGTTGGAAGCGGGAACCTTATCAGGAAGAGCATCAGAGCAGAGCTTGTGACCGTCATGATAAGTGCGGGACGAATTCGGAATGTGTCAAGCTTCTTAACGATGGAATCGGTCTTTGTGATCTTTCTTTTTCCTTTTTGGGAAAAGTACGGAAGCATTCTGAGGATGTATTCCTTCCTCGATGCGATGACCAATCTGCCTGCGATGATAAGAACCGTGACGATCAGATAGTAAATGACGATGAATGCCTTGCCGGGCCTGCCGGGATTCCATGTGTGGTGAGGGAGTTTTTCCGCACATCTGCAGAGGAATTCGAAGAGCCCCAATAGCAGGCAGCTGAACTTTCCGACAAAGCCAAGCCCCGGCACCATCAGGATCATCCCCGAGAAAACAAGCAGGGACATGCAGGGAAGTATCAGAAGATTCAGGAAGACCGCGTAGATGCTGACCCTGTAGAAAAAGTAAAGCTGCACGGGAAGGGTAAAGAGGGTGATGCCAAGGCTCCAGACAAGGCTGCGAAGGACTGCGTTCACAGCTTTGCGTGACAGGTCCCTTAGGCGTTTTTTAAGGGTGTCGTCTTCGTAGAATCTCTGTTTTTCTTTTCCGGCAAAGACAAGGGCGTTCAAAGAAGGCAGAAAGGTGTAGATCCCGAGTGCGGCGCCATAGGAAAGAAGAAAGCTGACGTTCCGGATGCTGCCCGGATCGAGGATAAGGACTATGGCGGCCATAAGGCTGAGTGAGGTCAGGGGATCCTCGGTGCGCTTTGCTGGAAACGCGAGCATGCGGATAACGAACATACCCACGGCTCTGGTTGCGGATACGCTCATGCCGGTCATTATGAGGTACAGGACAAGGATGCCGGCTGATGCCAGCGCTGCAGGAATATGGCGGCATCTGAGCTTTCGCAAGAGACTGAAGCACCCCATGCCAAGAATGGAGATGTGAAGGCCTGAGATGCTTAGGATATGTGCGATGCCGTTGTTCTGATAGAGTTCCCTGGTCTCCTTGTCAATGCCCTCCTTATCGCCGAGAAGAAGGTCGCTGAGGACCGAGGCTTCTTTTTCGGAACAGACCTTGTAGATCCTTTCTTTCATTTTCAGTCGGAGCAGCCGCAGGGCTTCCCTTACCGGGGCACATTTTCCGTCGCGGGAAATTACTGCCGCATCCGTCAGCCTCGCATCGTATCCCTTTGCGGTGTAATAGTCATAGGCATCGAACTGTCCGGGATTCATCGCATGCGAAAATGATTCGAAACGGCCGGATAGTGTGAGCGTTTCGCCAAGACGGACAGAGGCGGCGGAAGCGTCGCTGAAGTAAACAAGAAGCTCTACATTTTCAGAAACAGCCTCCGCATCCAGTTTAGACTCACTCTGCGCATACTCCGATACTTTGATTACTATGTACTTTTCATATATCTCCTCCGCTCTTCCCGTTACCGTCACATACTTTCCGTCCTCGGGAAGAGACAGATCTTTCCTCAGCGGAAGCACTCCCGCATACACCAGCACGGAAATGAATATGACAACAAGAGAGCAGACGAAAGCAAGCGGTCTTCTCATGCTCCTCCAATTTCAGGCAGCAAAACAGTTACTGCGTAAATCTCTGACAGTATTATTTCTTAGCGTAAATCCGGCGATGTGCCGTAAGATCAGCGGCCGCACAGAAAGTGCGACAGATTCGCTCTCCGGGAAAGTCCGGAACTCTCTCCCACACAAAATACAACATAAAAAAGACCGGGTCAAGAAGACCCGGTCCGCGCTTGTAATTTTTTACCCAACCATCACATGCTCCGCATTGGCGCTATAATCATGAAAGTCCGGCTGCATAGAAATAAATCTGACAACATCCGATGTAGTTACGTCCGGATTATCATTCATATAATCATTCAAGACTTTGATATGCGCCGGATTCTTCATCGCATAACTTATAACACCATATACAAAATCATCGTAAATATCTGATATCCCAATAAGATTCTTGATCAATTCAACCATAGACAGCCTCCTTATTTTCTGCGGCCGGCCTGCCACTTATCGTAGAGGTAGGAAAGGACGAGGGTGAGGATCACGCTTCCCGGGAATAGGATTCCGTGGATGATGGTACGCTTGAGGACCGTAAGGTGCGGGAAGATGAATGTGTTGATATAGACAACTATCGGGAAATGGATAAGGAATGCGCTACCGCTCCGATCTCCGAGGAATACCGTAACTTTGTTGGTAAGGAGCTTTGTCGCAAGCCCGCCTTTCCTGTAGAAAAGCTGCATCCAGATGACAGACATAAGAGGGCACACGGGTGCATAGGACAGATAGACTATCATGCTCTCCTTGCTCCAGATAAAAACGAGCATTCCGGTTACGACCAGCGTTATGAGCTCGACGATCGTGGAAAGGAGCTTTGAGTCCTCATCTGGCTTTCTTTCCTTCATGGACATGAATCCGAGAATGATGCCGTACGACATGTCAAAGACCCTGTACAGCGGTGATGAATGGATCAGGTATGTCATCACATCCGCGGTATGAACAAAGCATCCGACGAAATAAACATAGAGCGTCTGAACTGCGATGAGCACTATGAGGGTAAATACAAGTGACAGCCTGTCCCTGCATTTTTTGAACAGCCTGTATAGGAAAGGAAAAACAATATAGAGCACGAAGATGTTCGAAAGAAACCACGACACACCGTTTAATGATGCGTTTATGTCCGCACTGGGAACAAGCGACTGGATAAGGAGTACATTGCAGCCGATTTTGATCAGAAGGTCGCTTAAATGCAATCCGCCCGCCCTGTAGATAACGAAAGGAATACTGACGAGCATCATGATGATGTGCAGGGGATAGAGCTTTGAGATGCGTCTTACGGCTTCTTTGAAGGAATCGGCTATTCCATACTTTTCGTAAGATGCGTTCTTTCTTGTCGTAAGAAGAAATCCGGACAATATGAAAAACACGGATACCGAGATCGGTGTCCATCCGAAATAGTAGAAATGTCCGAGGAAGATTCCGACGAAAGCAAGACCTCTTAAGGCCTGAAGGGAATCGCTCTTGGCACCGGGATGTGAATTTGTACCCGTGCCGGACACACTCTTCTGTTCAGTTGTATCTGAAATTTCCGCCATTTATTCTTTCAGTCAGGGCCGCCAAAGCCCGCCGCTATTTATTCTTTCCAGCTGAGCCTGTGCAGCTCGCCATTCTTTTCAAGTCCCGCAAAGTCCATCTGCCTCAGCGCTTCAAACAGAACTATCGAAACCGAGTTGCAAAGGTTTATGGACCTTTCACCTTCTATCATCGGAATGCGTATGCACTCATCTTCCCTGTCCACAAGTATCTCTTCGGGAATGCCCCTGCTCTCGGGACCAAACATTATATAATCCCCGTCCGAAAAAGAAACCTCGCTGTAAACCTTGTGTGCCTTGGTCGTTGCCATCCACACCTTCGGATGTGAATTCTTTTCAAGGAAATCCTCGAAGCCCTCATACTCGATGTGATCGAGGCGGGGCCAGTAATCGAGGCCTGCCCTTTTGATCTCTTTTTGATCGAGTGAAAATCCCAGGGGCTTTATCAGATGGAGCCTGCACCCGGTTGCGACGCAGGTCCTTCCGATATTTCCGGTGTTGTATGGAATTTCGGGTTCGTACAAAACTATGTTAAGCATATCAGGTGCAAAGGCCGGTCATAAGAACTTCGACCGCAAGCCTTTCATTCATTTTTCCCGTCTTGAAGGATTCGTCCGCTCTTTCGCAGAGGGTCAGTGCTTTCTGGAGCTCTGCGGTTTCCATCCTCATCGCCTGCGCAAGATAGATCTTGACCTGGTATTCTCCGATCGAGCCCCTTGCTTTCTTCACGGCACCGGTCTCGGGATCGGTCTCTTTTTTGTAAGCGACTGTCTCGATGATGTCGTTCGTATGGTATCCGGAATCCGCCATGCTCTTAAGCTGCATCATCCAGAGGAACTGGTTCTGGAGCATTACGATTATCTTGACCGGAGGGATCTTGAGTGCGAGCAGATCCTCATAGCGGTCGAGGCAGGTTCTGATGTCCTTCCTCATTATCGAATCGATCATCTCGAAGATCCTGTCCTCGATATTTCTCGAGCAGATCGCATCGATGTCCGCCCTTGTGATCACTTCTTTTTCCAGTGCATATGAAATGAGCTTTTCGAGTTCCGACATGAGTCTTCCCATATCGTTTCCGATGACGTCGAGCAAATATGTCGCATCATCCTCACTCATGCGCTTGTTGTTCTTTTTCAGATATGCTCCGATGTTCTGGAGAAGGTATCTGTCTGACTGAGTCGTGAATTCCACGCAGAGTCCGTGCTTTGCTATCTGCTTATATAACTTGAGCCTTGCATCCGCATCGTCTTCAACGAAGATAAATGTCGTTGTTTCCGGTGCTTCGCCGATAAAGTCCGCGAGCTCATCCGCATTCTTTTTGAAAAATCCGGAATACCTTACGACCACGATTCGCCTTTCGGCAAAAAAAGGAAGCGTCTGCGCCTGCGAGATTATGTCCGATACGGATACGGGATTGGTATCGAAGATGTTCGTGTTCATGTCATCCCTTGATCCGCCGAGTGCAGCTATGAGCTTCTTTTCGTAGAAATTGCGCAGATACCTTTCGCATCCGAAAAGAAGGTAGCAGTTCCTTAAGTTACCCTCGGAAAGATCCTTCTTCAGTTGTTCAAGGCTTGCCGCCGCGTCCCTTGGTTTCATCAGTTTGTTTCTTCGCTTGCGTTTACGAGTTCCTGCGCTTCTTCAAGCGTTATGACCATCTCGGTATTCTTTTCATAAGATGATTCTAAGATTTCGGGAACCACACCGTCAACAAGGATCTGGACCTTGTCGATATTCGGAAGCTCACAGAGCGAGTTTACGATGGAATAGACCGAGATAGTAGTCGGTACATTTCCGTAAGGGATCAGGAAATCGCCGGACAGGTTCACGTAGCATACGCCGTCCTTGGAATTTACGCTGAGAACGCTCGTCTGGGGATTTACGGACTGGTACAATCCTTCAACCTGGCCGCTGGGTCCGATGATGAGCTCATCTACAACGAATCTTTCGAGAGGCATCGAGGTCGAATAGAATTTATTTCTGTATACGCTGATCAGTGTGTTTCCGTCGATTGAAGCAAAGTAGAGCATGACATCGGCTTCTTCGTATGTGTTGATCTCGTTTCCGTCGTTACTGATGAACGTTCCCGAATCCATCCTTCCGACTTCGAAGCCGCTGTGATCCATGAGCGGTTCGCCGTCGACGGTAAAATATACTTCTCTAACATATCCCGTGCCGCACAGTGTTTTAACTATCGCTGCCCTTACGAGGACCTCGGTGGTAAAGACGAGCTTCTTGTAATCGGCGCTCATGTTAAGGATTACTTTTCCGTCATCGAAGGTGTAATCCTTTAATTCAAAGCCCATGGCGAGAGGTGCCTTGTACTGGGCGTTTGCGGATTTTTCGGAAAGCTTTTCGAGAAGCTCTTCGACCACGCCTCTTGCATCGGTTGATCTAAGGGTGTAGGGATAGCTTTCGGTCTTCGTTTCATCATTGTTGATGTAATAGACCGTAACGCCGTCAGCATCCGCATCGAGGTGAGTCTGCGCACTGCAGCCGGCCATGACGATGAGCATCATGGCTGAAAAGAAAGATATTATTTTTTTCTTCAGATCATTTCGCATCGGCAATATAACTCAGTGGTATGGTGACAACGAATTTGCTTCCTTCGCCTTCCTTGCTGGTAAGGTCTATGTTTCCGTGGTGCATGAGGACTACCTTCCTGCATATCGCAAGTCCGAGTCCGGTTCCGCCTATCTCGCGCGAATGTGATTTATCGACGCGGTAGAATCTTTCATAGATGTGGGCCTGGGATTCTTCGGGAATTCCGAGTCCCGAGTCTTCGACGGTGAGCTTGAAATCCTGGTGGTCGGCATCGAGGCTAACCCTCACCCATCCGTTTTCGTGATTGTATTTGATCGCGTTTTCGACAAGATTTGTGATCAGCGATGTGATCTTGACCTCGTCCACTTCCGCGATGATCTTTCTTTTTGTTTCGAAGGTTACATCAACGTTCTGTTTTCTTGCGATCGAACGGAGTCTCTTGAGCACGAGCTCTGTGAGTTCGTTGATATCGGTGGGCACGGGCTTAAGATTCTGACTCGAGGTATCGTCCATCTTAACCAGTGCGAGAAGGTCGGTTATGATCCTGTTTTCCCTGTCTATCTGTGAAGTGATGTCCTCCATAAATTCCCTGTAATCCTCAACACTTGCATCGGGGCTTGCAAGGAGCGAATCGGAAAGGACCTTCATTGATGCCATGGGAGTCTTTAATTCATGTGAGACATTCGCAACAAATTCTCCCCTGCTCTCATCGAGTGCATTGATTCTTGTGAGGAGATTATTGAAGGCTTCGGAAATATGCGCGGTCTCGGTACATTCTTCAACGGGCTCGATGAAGTTGTTGTATCCGGCTTTAACCGCATTGATACGGCCCGTCAGCGTACTTATGGGACTGACAAGGAATTTCGAAAGTATCGCTGCAAGCGCGGCAACGAGGATGATGATCGTGATCTCGAGAATGAACGCGTTATTTCCGAGGACGTCCGCCATGCTGATGATGCTGTCATCGGAAATGGATGTGAGCATGACGCCCCTTATGACTCCGGAGCCGCCCTCTGCGGTTGTATCCGCGATGGGTGTCGTAAGCTCGATGTAGCCGAGGTTTTTATCGTAATAGGAAGTCGATACACCCTGAAAGCATTTGATGACCTCTTCGGAGATGATCGTTTTACCTTCGGAGATTCCGTAGGTATCCTTGAGGACCTTGAAGTTCGCACCGATGATCATGATCCTGCCTTCGTAAACATTCGAAAGCATTTCTATCTCCGCATCCATAACGTCAAGAGAGCCGGTGTAATCATCGGCCCTGCCCGTAAGTGCTGATATGTACTTATTTGCAACAAGGTGATTGGCTGTGATCGTAAGCTGGTTCTGGACTGAGGAAACGCGGGTTTCTACGGCCCTGGACTCGTAATCCGACACGATCGTCACTCTTACGAGTATGCAGGGAACAATCCCCAGAACCAGGATGATCAGAAAAATCCGTGCCCTGAGCGATCTGAGCCTTATGACGGATCTGAGATTTGAAAGGAGCTCTTTCATATATCAGTTGCCCTGAGCGGAAACGCTGAAATAATATCCTATACCCCATCTTGTGTGGACGTATGTGGGGTTGCCGGCATCACTTTCTATCTTTTCGCGAAGACGCCTTACATGTACATCAACGGTTCTTTCGTCGCCGGGGAAATCATCGCCCCATACGGCGGTAAGAAGGTCGTTTCTCTTATAGACCTTGCCGGGATTTTCCATGAGTATCCTGATGATCTCGAATTCCTTGGACGTAAGAGGGATCTCTTCATTTCCCTTGAAGGTTCTGCGGTTTTCAAGGTCAAGTGTAAGTCCGCCCGCGGAAAGAGTTTCTCCTTTCGGCTTAGCGGTCTCTCCCCCCCGGCTTCTTCTCATGACTGCCTTGATCCTTGCCTTTACCTCAAGAATGTTGAAGGGCTTGGTCATGTAATCGTCGGCACCGTAATCAAGTCCGAGGATCTTGTCCATGTCATCACCTTTGGCGGTGAGCATGATGATGGGAGTCTTGGAAAATTCCCTGATCCTCTGACAGACTTCGTATCCGTCAAGCTTGGGAAGCATGAGGTCGAGAAGGATTATGTCGTAATCCTTCGCCTTGGCCATCTCGAGTGCTTCCTCTCCGTCGTACGCGCAGTCGGTCTCGTATCCGTCCTGCTCGAGGGAGAATTTTATTCCTTTAACGATGAGCTTTTCGTCATCGACGATAAGTACCTTGGTTGCCATTTTGATCCTCTTCTTAAGTCAGACACAGATGAGATCCTTTATCTGACTGTAAAGACTCTCTCCTATGCCGTTAACGTTCATTATCTCTTTGATGTCTTTAAAGCTGCCGTGTTCTTCACGGTACTTTATTATTGCCTGTGCCTTGGAGCTTCCTATTCCGGGGAGTGTGCACAGTGCCTGTTCTCCCGCGGTGTTGATGTTGATCAGTGATGTGACGCTTTCGTTTCCTGCAGATCCCGTCACGTAATCGGATGCGCCTTCGGGAATGCTTTCTCCCTCTTCCGGAAAAAAGACCATATCCCCGTCGCTCAGGATTCCTGCAAGGTTGATGCGCTTTTCGTCCGCACCTTCAGAGAATCCGCCTGCGGCATCAAGTCCGTCACATACGCGGCTTCCGGCAGGGAGTTCATAGACGCCCGGATTTTGCACGCTTCCGCAGATGTAGACGACGATCACGGTATCCGGTTGCGGTATGCCTGCCGCCTCATCCTGTGCGTTTGTCGAAAGCAGATTGGCTTCGGTTTCGGAATCCGTTTCGAAAAATGCATCATCCGCGTTTGCGGCTTCAAGCTGCGATAAAGTCGTTTCGCCCGAATTACCGCATGCCGCGAGCACAAATGCCGACAGTAATGCAATTGCAGCCGGCAGCACAATTTTTATTTCTTTTTTCATATTCCCTCCTTGCGGAGGGCCGAAGGTAAATGACCGCTTTTCACGGAAGCGGTTTTCTTTTTTTCGGATTTACAGGGACGAATTCAGTACGAAGTTGATGTTATTGTCGAGCGTGATGAGTTCGTCCTTGATGTCCTCACCTTCCCAGACCTTGGAGAACATGACTTCAAGCTGCATCCAGATGTTCTCGGTCTCCATCATCTTGGGAAGGGAAACACTGCCCGCATACTCGATCGCATAGATCTGGTCCGCACCGCCTTCCATTCCGAATGACCTCGAGCAGGAAGCAAGTCCTGTAAGCTCTGTAAGGTTGGGAGCCTCATCCCTTGTAAGGAACAATGCGAATTCCTTGGCAAGCTCGGTCTTGGATGAGAAGCCGTTTACGCATACAACGCTTGTGATCGCAAGTGAAGCACTGGGGATGTCGCTTGTTACGTTGGGCATCTCAGAAAATCCGTACTCGTAAACAAAGCTTCCGTCCTCGGTTGCCTCTTTAAGCCTGTTAACAAGGTCATATCCGCCGATGGTAAAGACGGTCTTTCCGTCGATGAAATCACGGATAACGCTGTCGTAAGTAACCTCGCCGCTCTCGATCGAAAAGTAATCGTGAAGTGCCTGGTACTTGGTAAGGCATGTTACCGCGGTCTCATTGTTGACAGAGATGTCACTTCTGTCATCGCCGTAAGGTCCGCCCACATTTATTGCATTTCCGACAAGCCAGTAATTGTACATGATGGAAGAAACATCCCAGCTCATGATACCTTCGACGCCGTCGGGAACGGAGTAGCTGTTTGCGATGGTCATGAGGTCTTCGAGAGTGTAGGGAACCATCCTCGTTATGTATTCGCTGGTAAGTGACTCGAGCTGAGCGGGATCGATATCCTCCTCGGTAAGTCCGGAATTACCGGTGTCCTCACTCTCCGAGCTTCCGCCCTCCATATCGATGGGGTTGCCGGTAAGGTCCGCGATTGCCATCTGCTTGGCCCACTGCTCGAGATAGGTTCTGTTATAGACCATTACGGATGTGTCGAAGCTTAAGGGATAACCGAGTGTCATACCCTTATAGGTGACCGCTTTTACCGCAGCTTCGGAATAATTGAGGATTCCGATCTGCATTCCCTCGTTGGGTATCTCCATCGCAAGTCCGGAAAGATACGCCTTCTCGAGAGTCTCACTTCCCGTTATCAGAACGTCCGGGAAGCTGTCTCCGGAGGTGGATGCCTTGTAGCATTCCTCAAGGAAATTCTCCGCGGGCTTGAGTACGGGGATGACGGTTATGTTTTCTTTTTCGCCGAATTCAACAGCCGCCTTGGTGATGTAGGGAGTGAGCCTTTCATCCGTGTACCAGATGATGAGGTTTCCGCTCCTTCCGAGCCAGGATGCGCCTGTGCCGGTGCCGCTCACTTCCCTGATCTGTTTACCGGATCCGATAAACGCATACAGGAAAAGGAGAGCGACCAAAAGTACGCTTAATAATTTTGCTGTTCTGTTCATGTGCTGAATAAATCCTTTATACGGTCTCTGCGATCGCTTCCTTCAGGATCACGATCATCGCATCAATATCTGCCTCGGTGATGACGAGGGGAGGAACGAACCTGATGATGTCGGTTCCTGCGTTGATGAGGATGAGACCTTTTTCAAGTGCCTTATTGATGATGCTTGCGACGGGACGGTCGAAAAGAAGTCCCTGCATGAGTCCGCGTCCGCGGTGCTCCACTATCTGAGGGAACTCGGCTGCGACCTCGTCGAGCTTTTTCCAAAGATACTCTCCGGTCTTTAATGCCTTTCCGGGGATATCATCCCTTTCCATGATCTCGAGGACCTTGGCAGCCGCTGCGCAGCAAAGGGGATTTCCGCCGTAGGTTGTTCCGTGATCGCCCGCAACAAGTGAAGACTGTCCGACCTTCTCGGTCATTGCGAATGCACCGATGGGAACGCCGCATCCGAGAGCCTTTGCACAGGTGATGACATCGGGCTTGATTCCGTACTTCATGAATGCGAAGGGATAACCGGTCCTTCCCATTCCGCACTGGATCTCGTCGCAGATCATGAGGATGTCTTTTTCGTCACAGATCTCGCGGATGCCCCCTATGAATTCATCGGTCGCGGGAGTAAGTCCGCCCTCGCCCTGAACGGTCTCAAGAAGGATTGCGATCGTCTTATCGTTTACGAGCTTTTTAACGCTCTCAAGATCGTTGTAATCGGCGAAACGGATATTTCCTATACCGGGTTCGAAAGCTTCGCGGTAGTGGGGATTTCCGGTCACGGAAAGTGCGCCCATGGTGCGGCCGTGGAAGGAGTGGTTCATCGCGATGATCTCGTGGTCGGTCCTTCCGTCCTTGTTAAAGCCGTATTTTCTTGCGGTCTTGATAGCGCCCTCGATCGCCTCTGCGCCGGAATTTGTGAAGAACACGCGGTCCATTCCGGAGTATGCTTTAAGTGCCTTAGCGGCTTCGATCGCGGGTACATTGTAGTAATAATTCGATGTGTGGATCACCTTGTCGATCTGGTTTTTCAGCACATCGTTGTATTCCTTGTTTCCGTAGCCGAGAGCAAATACGGAAATGCCGGCAACGAAATCAAGGTATTCTTTTCCCTCTATGTCTATGAGGTGAACGCCCTCGCCTTTGTCGAGAACGATCTGATAACGGTTATATGTATGGAGCAGGTCTTTTTCGGCCTGATCGATGTATTCTTTCATGTTCATGTCAGTCATCCTGTCCTTCTTTTGCGATGGTATCGTCATCCGCAACGATTGCGGTTCCGAAACCGTTCTTGGTAAAGATCTCAAGCAGCATTGAGTGAGGTACTCTTCCGTCGAGGATGTGCACTCTGTTTACACCGCTCTTGATCGCATTGGTGCAGTTGGTGAGCTTGGGAAGCATTCCGCCGCCGATCATTCCGGAATCGATGAGTGCGTCCGCCTCCGATACGGAAAGTCTTCCGATGAAGGAGCTCTTGTCGTTGAAATCCCTGTAGAGACCTTCAACGTCTGTGAGGAATACGAGCTTATCTGCGCCGAGTGCGGAAGCTATCGCACATGCCGCATCGTCTGCATTGATGTTGTAGGTATTGTAATCATCGTCCACGCCGATGGGGGAAACGATGGGAAGGAAATCGTCGTCGAGAAGATCGTAGAGGATCTTGGGATTGACCTGCTTTACATCGCCGACAAAACCGATGTCCTGTCCGCCGGAGAGCTTCTTTTTAACCTTAAGGAGTCCGCCGTCTTTTCCGCTGATGCCGGCAGCACCTACGCCAAGCTCCTGGACCATGCTGACGAGCTTCTTATTTACTCTTCCGAGAACCATCTCGGCGATCTCCATGGTCTCCTCGTCGGTGACTCTGAGTCCGTTGATAAACTCGGGCTCTTTTCCGACCTTGGCAACCCACTTGCTGATGTCCTTGCCGCCGCCGTGAACAACGATGGGCTTGAAGCCTACCAGCTTGAGAAGGGTTACGTCCTTGATGACGTTCTTCTGGAGTTCGGGAGATGCCATTGCACTTCCGCCGTATTTTACAACTATGATCTTGCGGTTAAATCTCTGGATGTATGCGAGCGCTTCGATGAGCACCTCAGCTTTTTTCATTGCAAGATCCATATCTTTGTTCTCAGACATTTTGAAACTCCTTTTCGTTTATAAGTGTCATTGCCGTGTTTTGCTTTTACACGTTAAGTCCTGTTTTTTCGTCGATGCCGAGCATGATGTTCATGTTCTGGACAGCCGCTCCGGATGCGCCTTTTCCGAGGTTATCAAAAAGTGCGGTTACTCCGATCAGATCCTCATAGCCGTAAACGAAGATCTCGAGGTCGTCCCTTCCTGCGAGGGTGTTTGCATAGATCTTGCCGGGCTCATCCTCGAAGGGTTTTACGTTTACGAGTGCTTCGTCCTTGTAGTACTCAGCGAGCTTTTCGCAGATATCCTTAGCGGAAGGATTGCCGGAAAGCAATCTGCTCTGGAGCATGACCGTTGTTGCCATTCCCTTGTAGTAATCATCGACTACGGGAAGGAATGCGGGTGCGTATTTAAGGCCGGCAACCTTGGTGATCTCGGGTACGTGCTTATGCTTCAGGGTTCTTCCGTAGATCGAAGGTGATGAAAGTGTGATGTCCCTGCTTTCGGATTCGTAATCTGCGATCATCTTCTTTCCGCCGCCCGAATAACCCGTGAGCGAATAGATGGAGACAGGGTAATCTGCGGGAAGGATTCCCATTTTTACAAGGGGTGCGATCGTAGCAACGGAGCCTGTTGCGTGGCATCCGGGATTCGCAACTCTCTTCGAAACCGCGATCTTCGCGCGCTGCTCCTTCGAAAGCTCGGGAAATCCGTAGTCCCATGCATCGTTTGTACGGTGTGCGGTCGATGCGTCGATGACCTTTACATTTTCATTTTCGATAAGTGAAACGGACTCTTTGGCCGCATCATCGGGAAGGCAAAGGAAGACGATGTCAGCTTCGTTTAAAAACTTCTTCCTTTCATCAAGATCGTGCCTTTTCTCCTCTGCGATCATCATGAGCTCGAGGTCGCCTCGCTGTGAGATGCGGTCATAGATCTGAAGGCCCGTGGTGCCTGCCTGTCCGTCAATGTATACTCTGGTTTTCATTACATTTCTCCGTACGTAATATTCTAAGATCAGCTTCTGTAATCGGCGTTGATCTTGACGTAATCATATGTGAGGTCGCAGCCCCATGCTGTTGCTTCTTCACTTCCTTCATGCATGTCGACAAATACGGTGACTTCCTTTTCCTCCATGATCTTCTTGGCAAGATCCTCGTCGAAGTTAAGGGGTACGCCGTGGTCGAATACCTGAAGCTTTCCGGCTGCGCTTACGAAAAAGAGTTCAACATCCGTCTGGTCGAACTTCGCACCGGAATAACCCATTGCGCAGAGGAATCTTCCGAAGTTCGCATCGCATCCGTAGATGGCGGCTTTACTTAAGTTAGAGCCTACAACTGCCTTTGAAAGGGTTCTTGCGTCTTCTTTTGACTTGGCATTTACAACCTTGCACTCAAAGAGCTTGGTTGCGCCTTCGCCGTCGCTTGCCATGGTCTTGGCAAGGAAGGTGCAGACATATTCGAGAGCCTTGTAGAACTCGTCGTAATCGGCTCCCTTTTCGGTGATGGTCTCGTTCCCCGCAAGGCCGTTTGCCATGATGAGGAGCGTATCGTTTGTGGAGGTGTCGCCGTCAACGGTGATCATGTTGAAGGTGTCGACGATGACCAAGCTGAGAGCTTCCTGAAGGAGCTTCTTTTCGATGGAAAGGTCGGTGGTAAGGAAGCCGAGCATGGTGCACATATTGGGATGGATCATTCCGGAACCCTTGCTCATTCCGCCGAGGGTCACGGTCTTTCCGCCAGCTTCGAAGGTTACGGCGATCTCTTTATTGATGGTGTCTGTGGTCATGATGGCCTTGGATGCTGCAGTTCCCGCTTCGATGGTGTCTGAAAGGGTGGGAGCCATTGCCTTTACGCCTGCTTCGAGCTTATCAACGGGAAGCTGCATTCCGATGACACCGGTTGATGCGACCGCTACGGTATTTGCGGGAACGCCGAGTGCCGCATTTACTGCCTCTGCTGTCTTGCGGCATGCGTTGAAGCCTTCCTCGCCGGTACATGCATTTGCGATTCCGGAGTTGACGACAACCGCCTGCATGGGAGCTCCGGATTCGGTGATCTCCTTATCCCAGAGTACGCATGCTGCCTTTACTACATTGCTGGTATATGTTCCTGCGCAGGCACAGGGCTCATCGGACCATACCATTGCCATGTCGGTTCTTCCCTGATATTTGATGCCTGCTGCGGTTGATGCTGCTTTGAAACCCTTAGCGGCGGTTACACCGCCCTGTGATAAAACTTCCATTTCTTTCTCCTTCGTTGCAATTCCTGCAACTTATATATTCGAGGCTGAGCATTCTTTCGATTCCGAAAGTCTGCCCGGCTTACTTGTTGAATGTGGTGATGTTCTCATCATTGAGAACGAAGTCATAATAGTTAAGGTCTTCTCTTCTGGTCCAGCCGATCTGTCTCCAGAATGCATTTCCTATATCATTTACGGAAAAGGCGATCAGGCTGACCTTGTTGATCTTCTGCTCCTTGAGAGCGTTCATGCAGTGCACGACCATGCTCTTTCCGATGCCGTGTCTTCTGTAGTCTTCTCTTACGCAGACATGATAAAGGCATCCTCTTCTTCCGTCATTTCCGCAAAGGATTCCGCCGACGATCTCGCCTTCATCATTGACGGCCACCACCGACTGGCCGGGATTTCTTCTGAGGAATCTGACAACTCCTTCTTCCGAATCATCGATGCTTCTTATTCCAAATCCATGGATTGTCATCCACAGAGCTTTGAGCCCGGGATAGTCGCTTTCCTCCATCGGGCGGACTGTGTAATTCTTCTTTTCTTTCTCTGCCATTTCGAACCTTTTCTTAATTAATGCATAATCTTAAATATTATAGCCCAAAACCTATCTAAAATCATTAAAAATCTGTGATTTTTCAGCTATCGTCCGCGGGTGACGCGTGAAGAAAAAAGTCGACGTCAAGGTGCCTGCGAGAAAAACGATCGCCTGGTGTTTGATTTTCAGATCCCGGAAGCGGATCGGAAAATCAAATCACCTGCGGCATGAGCTTTAATTTGTGTAATATCAGTTTTTCCGCCTGGCACCGCAGTAAGGAGACTTTTTTCTCAGCGGCAGGACCCGCGCATAATTCTAAAAAACTACTATTGTTCGTCATTTTATACATATTGAATTGTTTTGTCTACAAAAATTTCATTTTTATTCATTATTCATTCGGTTTTATGCATATTTATGCATTTTGAGATGAATATTCGTATAAAAGGAATAATATTTATAAATTTTTTGCGGAAAAATATTGATTTTGGAAAATCTCTGTTGTATAGTCGCTTAAGAGTTGCGAAATCAAGGGATTAAAACCCACGTAAATAAAAGGAGAAAAGTCATGAAAGAAAAGGTTATACTTGCTTATTCGGGCGGACTCGATACCACCGCTATCATCCCCTGGCTAAAGGAGAATTTTGATTACGAAGTAATCTGCGTATGCGTAGACTGCGGCCAGGACGAGGAGCTTGACGGCCTCGAGGAAAGAGCCATCAGCTGCGGAGCTTCCAAGCTCTATATCGAGGATGTTACCGATGAGTTCTGTGATAAGTACATCGTTCCGTGCGTACAGGCAGGAGCCGTTTACGAGAATAAGTACCTCCTCGGAACTTCAATGGCTCGTCCCCTTATCGCCAAGAGACTTGTAGAGATCGCTCGTAAGGAAGGCGCTACCGCGATCTGCCACGGCGCTACCGGAAAGGGCAACGACCAGATCCGTTTCGAGCTCGGAATCAAGGCTCTTGCTCCCGACCTCAAGATCATCGCTGCATGGAGAAACGAAAAGTGGACCATGGATTCACGTGAGTCCGAGATCAAGTACTGTGAGGAGCACGGAATCCATCTTCCTTTCAAGGCAGATTCCTCTTACAGCCGTGACCGTAACATCTGGCACATCAGCCACGAGGGACTTGAGCTCGAGGATCCCGCAAATGAGCCCAACTACGATCACCTTCTTGTTCTCGGCGTAACTCCCGAGAAGGCTCCCGACCAGCCTGAGTACGTTACCATGACCTTCGAGGCAGGTGTTCCCAAGTCTGTTAACGGCAAGGAGATGAAGGTTTCCGACATCATCCGCACCCTCAATGAGCTCGGCGGAAAGCACGGAATCGGAATCGTTGATATCGTTGAGAACCGTGTAGTAGGAATGAAGAGCCGCGGCGTTTACGAGACTCCCGGAGGAACCATCCTCATGGAGGCACACAACCAGCTCGAAGAGCTCATCCTTGATCGCGACACCTACGCTTTCAAGAAGGAAATGGGCGGAAAGTTCGCAAGCCTTGTTTACGAAGGAAAGTGGTTCACCCCTCTTCGTGAGGCTGAGCAGGCATTCATCGAGAGCACCCAGAAGTACGTTACCGGTGAAGTTAAGTTCAAGCTCTACAAGGGCAACATCATCAAGGCAGGCGAGACCTCTCCTTACTCACTTTACAACGAGTCCATCGCTTCCTTCACCACCGGCGACCTTTACGATCACCACGATGCAGAGGGCTTCATCAACCTCTTCGGACTTTCAACCAAGGTCCGCGCAATGAAGCAGCAGGAAGCAGGCATCGATCCTTTGAGCGTAAACAAGTAAAATTTTAGTGGTTTATTAATCAGCGGACGGGAGTATAATACTTCCGTCCGTAATTGTTGCAAAATAAGGGGTGAACGCAGGAACCGTCCCCCCGTTCTTATGAGTGGGTTAACAGGTATTTAAGATGCATATCGCAGTATGTGATGACAATTTTGCCGACAGGCACCAGATGGAAAGACTGCTCGGAAGAGAATCCGACAAAGAGGATGATTCTTCGAGCATGTATTTCGTGGATTCCTACGGAAATCCCACGGTCATGCTCTCCCATCCCAAGGCTTACGATCTCTTTTTCATAGATATGTGCAGGTCCGAGGGCATGGATTCCCTCTCGATCGTAAAGGCACTCATAGAAAAAGGAGCCACCGCCCCTTTTGTTCTGTGCTGTTCCGATGTCGACTACCGCAAGCAGGACTTCCCGGAGAATACCCTTTTCCTGGATAAGCCCATCAAAGTCGACGAGCTCAGGGCCGTTATCGAGCAGGCCAAGAAGATCAAGGAAGCCGCACCCGATACCATTGAGCTCAGGGACCTTATGGAGACCGTTTACGCAAAGGTTACAGATGTTATTTATGCCCGTGAAAAGGACACCGACACCTACGTATGCCTTGAAGACGGCCGCATTCTCAAGAGCATCGGACAGCTCTGGCTCTTCAGAAGGTCGCTCGGGGACAAGCATCCCGAATTCATATACGCGAACAATCACACGATCATAAACTGCAACTGCATCAAGGCGGTGACCAGACCCGGGATCGCCGTCATGACCAACGGAAAAAGAGTGATCTTAAACCACGCTGCCAAGGGGCAGGTAAAACAGTACACGCGGAAAGGATAACACGTGGTATTACTTGCTATAGACAGTTCAAAGGACTTCATGGGAAAGCTGCTCGTATCCGATGCTTTCGACTCTTTCCTTTTACAGGAAGCCAATATAATAACAGCCGTCACGCATACTGTCAGCGGACGGATCCATCCCGATTTTTATACCGAAGAGGAACGTATTTCGCACACCGAGGAATTCATTTCCTGGAGCGAGATCCGCCCTCTTATTTTTGAGTCCGTAAAGGGTAAGAACACCCCTCTTTCGCTCAGGCTGACCCTTTGCCTTAAGACTGAGGCAATGAATGCCCTCATGCAAAAAAAGAACCCTGAAGCCGCAAATACGGGCCTCAGAGCTCTTGTTGTAAATATTCGATTCGAAAACGGTGCCGTAAATATCATGACCGGCACTTCTTATGACAGCTTCGTCCTCGACAGATCCGCAGAAGAGATCTGGGACGATGCCTTCAAGCAGTTCTTAACGTCCAAAGACATCTCATATACCGTCGGGCAGTAAACCATCTCCGCCGCTTCGCAGACGGCTCATCTCACTGTATTACTTCAGCAACTACCTCGATCTCGCAGAGGACTCCCTTGGGAAGGTCCTTTACTGCGACGCAGCTTCTTGCGGGCTTTACGATGAAGAACTTGGAATAAACCTCGTTAAATGCCGCAAAATCGTTCATATCTGCAAGGAAGCAGGTGGTCTTGACCACTTTGTCGTAATTGGAACCTGCAGCCTTTAAGATGGCTCCCACGTTCCTGCATGCCTGGGTGGTCTGCTCGGCGATCCCGCCCTCGATGACCTTGCCGGTGGTGGGAACAATGGGGATCTGTCCCGATGCAAAGAGAAGATTTCCGGTTACGACTCCCTGTGAATAAGGGCCGATAGCTGCGGGTGCATTTTCCGTTGAAATAAATTGCATGTGTTACACTCCTTATAAATACGCGGTTTTTGATTAACTGTAACCTGTTATTTTATTCCGGTTCGTCCTCGTCAAAGGTCACCGTGATGTAGAAGCCCTTCGGATTTTCACTGATCGCTGTCACGGTTCCTTCTTTTGACTTAAGCCTTTTTCTGAAGGGGATATTGGGGCTCATCGCGAGCGACATATCCTCGGGGATCCCTGCGGTGTAGTAATAGTTACTGGGAAGCTCTCCCTCCCAGATATAAACGGTCTGTCCCTCGGAAAGCTTTCCGGGACGTTCCATTTTGAACTCCATCGTCCTCATCAGAGGTTCTCCGTCATGATAAAGCCCTTACATCTGAGGCAGTCATCAACCTCGAAAGGTCCGTCACAGTGGAATACCATGATGGGTCTTCCGGTCTCTCTGTTAAAGGAAAGATAGAGGTAATCAAGGTTGATATTGCTCTCATCGAGTGCTTTGAGGAGCTTGTTGAGATTACCTACCTCGTCGGTGACTTCAACGGCAAGGACGGGGTTGAGTCTGCAGTGATATCCTTCTTTTTCGAGAGCGTCAAAAGCCTTTTCGGGCTCTGTGGTGACCAGTCTGATGATACCGAATTCTGCACTGTCATTGGTTACGGAGCCGAGAATATTGATGTTTTCTTTTGCAAGAACAGCTGTTATGTGTTCCATCTGTCCCTTCTTGTTCTCAGCATAGATCGATACTTGCTTAAGCATCTTTAACTCCTTTACGGCGTGGCCGTGATGATATTTATCTTAATCCCAGAAAGGCTTGAAGCAGATGTCCATGTCGACATCGCCGGTTATTCCCTTCACTCTTCCGGTCGCGGAATACTGAAGGATATCAATGTCATAGGGATAAAAGAAATCCGATGAATATGAGGCGTACCACTTGGGGATGTCCTCGAGTCTTGTGAGATCGACATACATGATGCTCATCTCGGTGTTGTAGTAAACGTAGGGCTTGTATCCGGCGTTTCTGACGACCTCCGCGAACTTGACTATCATATCGGTCCTTTCGGAGGGTGTGAGGGCGTCCATTCTGCCCTGTGAGCCCGAGATCCTCTCGACGTCGATGATGATGGGATAGCCTGTTCCGTAAGGTGCAAGGGCATCTATTGCGGACTGAGCCTCTTCGATGACCTCTTCTTCGGTGATAGCCTGTGAAAAGACGTATGTGCCGACGTGGATGCCTGCGGCAAGTGCGCCCTGCATATTGGCTTCAAAGGTCTCATCCTCAACAAGCCTGCCGGTTCCGTATCCGCGGAGCGTGGTCCTGATTATCGCAAAATCAACGCCGTCCGCACGTACCTGGTTCCAGTCGATCGCGCCCTGGTATGAGGAAACGTCGATTCCCTTGTAGGATATGGTCTCGCCGTCTATAACATAGCTCATAACGCCGTCGGCATCGGTAACGAAGTTCTCCTGCCTGAGGTCTGTGAGCTTGAGCGAAGTGTCGATATCGACAAAATTAAAGGTGCCGTTGCTCACAACAATGACCTTGTCGGGGTAGAAGGGCCTGAGGCTCTGTATGCTGGATCCCGTTGCAACAAGGTTTTCCATGAGATTCGTAAGGGTCGTCCTTCTGCCCTCTTCGAATCCGGAATCGAAAGCATCACTTACCCTCTGATCGGCGGAAAGTCTTGCAGCCTGAAGCTCTTCATCGAGCTGTGCCTGGGTATATATGGGCTTGTCGTTATTTACGCCGTTCTGGTCGAACTTGGTAAAAAAGATCAGGTATATGGCAGCTCCTACGGCTGCAAATACGGCTATGAAAAGAAGGATGACAACGACTATGAAGCCGCCGTAGCCTTTTTTCTTTTTGCCGCGCGCACGGGGCACATCCTCGTATTCTTCGTAATCCCTCTCATAGCTTTCTTCGGTGACCTCTTCGTCATCGAAAAGCTCTGCATCATCGTAATCTTTTAAATTCATCCGTTTTCTCCCTCAAGTTGGTTGAGAGCAATGGTGCTCTGTCCCTCGATGTAGGTACCGGGGTATGTATCTATGACATACCTGTACAGTTTCTTTGCTTTTTCCTTGTCTCCCGATTTCTCATAAGATACGGCCGCAAAGTATATCAGATCCGCGTTATTCTCATTGTAGAAGTATGCTTTCTCAAAGAGAGGTCCGCTTTTCTCGAAATCACTTGCATAATACGCTCCGAGCGCCGCAGAAGATGCCCTTTCGGAAAGCTGGGGGCTTACGGTCGCAAGGAGGTTGTCAAAAAGAAGACTTGCGCTTTCGCTGAGCTTGGAAGGATCCGTGGTGGACTTGATCTCCCAGAGCATTTCGCCCACTTCTTCATAGTTCTGATCAGCGAGCAGAATGTTTGCAGCATCGATCAGCTTATCGATATCCGCGAGGGTTCCCTGCTCTCCGGTGTAGTCGTTTAATGACTCCTCGAGCCGGATCCTCTCCGCATTTACTTCATCGAGCTGCTGCTGGAGCTCATTTATATCCGCATTCTTTTTATCGAGGTTATTCTGGAGCTCCTCGATATTGGCCTTCACTTCGTCCCTTACTGTCGTGATCCTTGTGGGAAGCACCAGGAAGTACATTACGGCAAGTCCGAGGATAAGACCGATAAGGATGTTGAATATCGTTCCGAACGATCCCGACCTGGGCTCATGCGCGCCTGCGGGCTGGATGATGAGCTCGTTGTCGATAACGTACCTCGTGGGCTCCTCATCACGCTTAAAAAGACCTCTTTTTTCGGAATCCGCGGGATCCGTGAGGTTCTGAATGGTCTGCAGATAACGCAGCGAAAGCGTGTTGTTCCTGTCGATGGAAAGCGATCTGGAGATCTCCTTTTCGGCTTCTTCAAAGCGTGAAGAATCCATATACAGAAGGGCGAGAAGCTGTGAAGCCCTGACATACCGGCTGTTGGTCTGGACGGTCTTTTTAAGCTTGATCATCGCCAGATCCTTGTTGCCCTGAACGCACATTTCAAGGGCCGTATTGTAATCCTTGGCGGACTTTTTCAGAACGTCAAATGCGGCGTGATCGTTCTGGATCATGCCGATGTATTCGCTTGCCATATTTTCCGCATCGCGGAAATTGGAACTGATCACCCATTCGCTGAGTGCCTCGGCAGCTTCACCCATTTCGTAATAGATGAGACCGAGGAGGTTACGTGCGTCTATATTTTCTTTGTTGAGTCTGAGGCTCTGTCTGAGACTTACTATTGCACCCGAGAGATCTCTCACTCCGGCCTTTTCAAGGCCTTCGTTGTAGAGTCGGTTTGACATATATATGATCTTCTTGTAAAGAGAGACATCTCTTTTACAATTGGTGCAAAATGAAACCTCGGAAAGCTGGGCCCCGCAGTTATAACATTTCATACACTACCGCTTAATAAGGGCGTCTTCCGGGACGCATATCACGCAGGGGCTGCTGCTGAACGGCAGCCGTCTGCGCCGAGTCTTTACCCATTCTTACATACAGATCCACGGCATCGGTCAGATCCGCACCGTTTACGGTCTCTTCGAGCTCTCCGATCTCCATGCTGGGGAAAAATTTCTTAAGTTCTTCTTCAAAATCTATCATAAGATGTTCCGTCTTTTTTCTTCTTCAGATGAAGCAATAAACATACAGATTAAATATACCCAAAAAGTCCCGAAAAATCAATCAAGACAGGGACTTAAGGCGCTCTTCGACCTGCGCTGCCATCTGCTTGTATTTTTCCTGCTTAGCCTTCTCTTCGTCGATCTTGGCCTGAGGTGCTTTGGACAGGAATTTCTCGTTGGTGAGCATGCTCTCTGATCTCTTAAGTTCGCCTTCGAGACGTGCTTTTTCTTTTTCGAGACGTTCCTTCTCAGCCGCGATGTCAACGAGCTCAGCAAAAGGAATATAAAGCGTTGCGCCCGCGATGACTACAGATACCGCATCGTCTGCGATACCTGCCTTGTCGGACTGTGTCTTTACATCGGATGCGTATGAAAGGCTCGCAAAGAAGAGCTTGCCTTCATCGAAGACCTTGAGGATCTTCGCATCGTCCGAAACAACGAATACCTCTGCCTTCTTGGAGGGAGCTACGTTCATCTCGGAGCGTACGTTTCTGATGCCCTTGACGGCTGCCTTGATGATCTCAACGGCCTCTTCCTCGGCGGGGAATTCGCGGTCAGTGCTGTACTTGGGCCATGCGCTTATCATGATGGATTCTTCCTCGTCCTGGATGTTGCAGAAGATCTCTTCGGTGATGAAAGGCATGTAAGGATGAAGGAGCTTGAGCGCATCGATGAGGACTGTCTTGAGAGTCCAAAGTGCCGCATTCTGTCCCTTACAATCGTCGGTTGCATAGAGTCTGGGCTTGACCATCTCGATGTACCAGTCGCAGAACTCCTCCCAGAGGAAGTCATAAACCTTCTGTACTGCGATTCCGAGCTCGAAACGGTCCATGTTGTCGGTCATGTCCTTAACAAGGGTGTTGAGCCTTGAAAGGATCCACTTATCAACGGGAAGAAGGTCGCTGCTTTCCGGCTTTGATGTGCCTTTGCCGTTCTTTTCGACAAACTGATCCTCGTTCATCATGATGAATCTTGATGCGTTCCAGATCTTGTTTGCGAAGTTTCTGCTGTTTTCGACTCTCTCGTAGTAGAAACGCATGTCGTTTCCGGGTGCGTTTCCGGTGATGAGCGTAAGTCTCAGGGCGTCTGCGCCGTACTGATCGATGACTTCGAGGGGATCGATTCCGTTTCCGAGCGATTTACTCATCTTACGGCCTTCGGAATCCCTTACGAGTCCGTGGAAAAGAACAGTCTTGAAGGGCTTTTCGCCCATCTGCTCGTATCCGGAGAAGATCATCCTGATAACCCAGAAGAAGATGATGTCATATCCGGTAACAAGAACGTCCGTGGGATAGAAATACTTAAGGTCTTCGGTCTGCTCGGGCCATCCGAGGGTCTCAAAGGGCCAGAGCGCAGAGGAGAACCAGGTATCGAGTGTATCGGGATCCTGGGTGAAATGTGTGCATCCGCACTTGGGGCACTTTTCGGGAGAAGTCTTTGCAACTACGGTCTCGCCGCACTCGTCGCAGTAATATGCGGGAATCCTGTGTCCCCACCAGAGCTGTCTTGAGATACACCAGTCGCGGATGTTGTCGGTCCAGTTGTAGTAGACCTTCTCCATTCTCTCCTGGGGAATTAGCTTGATCTCGCCTTCTTTTACGGCCTTAACGGCAGGCTTTATAAGCTCGTCCATCTTAACGAACCACTGCTCCTTAACAAGGGGCTCGATGGTGGCCTTACATCTGTCGTGTGTGCCTACGTTATGGGTATAATCCTCGATCTTAACGAGAAGTCCGAGCTTGTCGAGGTCTTCAACGATGCGCTTTCTTGCTTCGTAGCGCTCCATACCGGCGTATTCGCCGCCGTTTTCATTGATGGTGGCGTCGTCGTTCATGATGTTGATGACATCGAGATTATGACGCTTTCCTACCTCGAAGTCGTTGGGGTCGTGAGCGGGGGTGATCTTAACGACACCTGTTCCAAACTCGACGTCAACGTAATTGTCCTCAACGATGGGGATCTCCTTGTTTACGAGGGGAAGCCATACGCTGCGGCCCTTAAGGTGGGTGTATCTTTCGTCATCGGGATTGATGGCAACCGCGGTATCACCGAGCATTGTCTCGGGACGGGTTGTTGCAAACTCGAGGAATTCGGTGGTTGAGGGCTTTCCGGTCTCTTTATCCATGAGGGGATACTTGATGTGCCAGAGATGTCCTGCCTGCTCCTCGTACTCAACCTCCGCATCGGAAATGGAGGTATTACAGATGGGGCACCAGTTGATGATCCTCTTGCCCTTGTAGATATATCCTTTTTCATGCATCTTGACGAAAACTTCGGTTACCGCCTTGTTGCAGCCTTCGTCCATGGTGAAACGCTCTCTGTCCCAGTCACAGGAAGAACCGAGCTTCTTGAGCTGGCTGATGATGCGTCCGCCGTATTCCTTTTTCCAGTCCCATGCCTTCTCGAGGAAGCCTTCACGGCCGAGGTCGTGCTTGTCGATGCCCTCCTTCTTGAGGGTCTCGATGATCCTTACCTCCGTTGCGATGGAAGCATGGTCGGTTCCGGGCTGCCAGAGTGCGTTATAGCCCTGCATTCTCTTCCAGCGGATAAGGATATCCTGCATGGTGTTATCGAGGGCATGGCCCATATGGAGCTGTCCGGTAATGTTTGGGGGCGGGATCACTATGGTGAAGGGGGTCTTGGAATGATCCACTTCGGCGTGAAAATACTTCTTGTCCAGCCACTTTTGATATAAGCGATCCTCAATGCCCTTGGGATCGTAAGTTTTAGCAAGTTCCCTGCTCATTTCGTAAAGCTCCTTAGTACTAAAATTTTTTTCGCATTTATTATGAATAAAAAACTCTTTTCATAGTAGTGGAAAGAGTGCGTGATGTCAAGAAATATGGTATATTTGAGAAAACCTG
>JAFZWW010000055.1 GCA_017617005.1 Lachnospiraceae bacterium | reverse complement strand
CGGAACCGTCCCCCTGTTTTTCACTCGTTCACCTATAAAGCGATGATCACACCGCCGGGATTTTCGTATGTGGTGGAAAGTCCTCCGGCATTGACAATCTTGACATCGGTGAATCCGAAACGTTCGGTAAGTATCTTCGCAACCTTCATGCAGAGTTCCTTACTGTCGCACTGGGTTATCCTGACTTTGCGTGTCTTGTCGAAATCCTTCTTTTCAATGTGATAGAGCATTCTGTTGACCGCATGATTAATGCCTATAGCCTGGTCGATCTGCTTTATCTCACCGTCCACGCCAATGAGAACAGGCTTCACGTTCATCGTGGTCGCGACCAGTGCCTTAACGCCTTTGAGTCTTCCGTTCTTTTTGAATGTCTCCAGATCATCGAGCACAAAGATAGTGTACATCTCATCACGAAATGCTTCTATCTTCTTAACAACCTCTTCAAAGCTGCATCCGCTTTCAGCTGCTTCGATAACCTTCTCGGCGATAACATGCTCTCCCGCCGCCGCAGACTTGGAATCAAAGATATGGATCTTTGCTCCCTCATGCTCATCCTCGAACATATCCTTGGCAACCATCGCGGAATTATAAACTCCGCTGAGCTTCGAAGAAAGTGTAACGACATAGTTGTCACAGTCTTCATCGAATGCATTGTAAAAATCATCCGGTGAGGGACATGCCGACTGGGGATACCCGGGATCCGACTTGA
Organism: Lachnospiraceae bacterium; assembly: GCA_017617005.1. Classification (GTDB taxonomy): domain Bacteria; phylum Bacillota; class Clostridia; order Lachnospirales; family Lachnospiraceae; genus AC2028. The sequence continues at coordinate 16,424 of JAFZWW010000055.1, read as the reverse complement.
TGAGCTCTATCCAGTCCTGCTGGGTCTTTCTTCCGTCATCCCTGTATTCCACTCCGCCGATTATTATCGACATCGGAACGCGCACGACATTTCCTTTCTTCATCTGCAGCTTCGTGAAATCACAGCAGCTGTCTCCAATTACTTTAAATGCCATTTTTCCTCCTTCGGTGAACAAAGGAACCGTCCCCTCGTTCACCTTCATTTATCCGTAGGGGCAAATTCCATTATCTCATCATCGTTGTCATCGGAACTTCCGGTGGTTTCATCCGATGCTCCGATTGCACTTCTTATCGCTTCGGCAGTCTTCGTGTACATCTCAAGAGCATTTTCATGCTCATTTTCAACGACGGAAAGATCCCTGTCTTTCGATGCAAGTTCCAGTTTTAAGGCAATATCGGCAAGATTGCCTGCGCCTATGGTCCTGGATGTACTCTTTACAGCATGTATCATAACGGAATAATTATCCCAGTCCTTCTTATCGTAATAACCTTTAAGCTTCTCACTGTGATCGGGATATTCGGTTACGTATTCCTTAAGTATGTCGCGGTAGAAATCCTTGTCACCCTGTGCAAAACCTATACCGGCTTCGACATTAATGCCTGCATTTTTAAGCGCAGCTTCAAAACCTTCGCAGGAAGGATCCGAAGATGCGTCAGTGCTTTCTGCGGAAGATACATTATCTTCTCCGCTTTCCCTCATGGTTTCAGGTGAAGAAGCCTCATCTTTCTTCGGAACAGAAGAAGTTTTTTCGGGCTTTGCTTCTTTCTGTACCTTTTCCGCGGGAAGATATGAGATCAGCATCTTTTCAAGTGCCTTACCTTCGACGGGTTTGGTCAGATAATCGTCAAAGCCTTCGGCCATATATCTTTCCTTGGCGCCCCTGATGGCATCCGCGGTAAGACATATGATGGGAGTTTTTGCATTGAGTCCGCTGTCCAGATCACGTATGATCTTGAGCGTCTGCGTTCCGTCCATTCCGGGCATACGCTGGTCAAGAAGTATCAGATCGTACTTCACGTCATCCGATAGCCTTATCGCTTCCTCACCGCTCGAAGCCGTATCAATCTGCACGCCGGTCTTCTTGAGGAGATTGACAACGACGATGATATTCATCTTGGTGTCATCGACAACAAGTATCCTGGCATCCGGTGCGTGGAAGGATTCGTGATAAAGTTCTGAGCTTCCCGCATAAAGCGAATGTATCTTGTATTCTCCGATAGGCTCCGGATTTTCTATCTTCTGCCACAGATCAAAAGAGAACACGGAGCCCTGTCCGTAGGTACTCTTGACATTCAGCTTGCTGTCCATGAGCGAAAGCAGCTTGGTCGCAATGGACATTCCGAGACCGGTTCCTTCTATGGTCCTGTTACGGATAACATCAAGTCTTTCGAAGGATTCGAAAAGCTTGTCCATATCGGCTTCCTTGATACCTATTCCGGTATCCGCCACCTCAAAGTAAAGAAGAACTTTTCCGTCCTTTACCTCTTTTTCTTTTACGGTAAGAGTCACACTGCCTTCATGTGTATACTTGACCGCGTTTGTAAGAAGGTTAAGAACAACCTGGTTGATACGCGAATCGTCGCCGTAAAGCTCCGAAGGAAGATCCGGATCCACGCATACCATGAACTTGAGCTTCTTCTCCTCCGCTCTTTCCTGTACCGAATTGACAAGGTAAGTGATCAGCGTGCTCAGACTGTAACGCACCGGAACGATCTCCATCTTGCCGTCTTCTATCTTGGAGAAATCAAGGATGCTGTTTACGAGCTGGAGGAGATTTTTTCCGGAGTTTCTGATATTGCCGGAATATTCCCTGATGCTTTCTTCCCTGGTCTCCCTGAGTATCATCTCATTCATTCCGAGGATCGCATTGATGGGAGTTCTTATCTCATGGGACATATCGGCAAGGAAATTACTCTTTGCTTTATTCGCTTCATCCGCAGAAGCTTTCTCGAGTCTGAGAACATCCGCCTCATACTGCTGCTTCTGTCTTGCGGAGTTCATCTCCTCAACCTTTTTGCTGTATGCCTGCTCGTTCTTGTAACCGATGAAATAGAATATCGTTACGAGAAGGAAGATCGTCAGGGACACAAGGATGTTTACGGTAAGCTGTGAATAAGCATCCGCAAACAGATCGGCATTTCTTACCACGATCACAACATGCCACTGGCCCATAACGCTGCTGGTGAAAAGAGTACATTTCTCACCCATTACACTTGCTTCGACGGATGTCTTCTCGGAATTCATGATCGTATCAAGAAGAGCCTCTCCGTAATTGTCGCGCATATTTGTTCCGACATAGCTCCTATCCCGGTGCGTGACAATGAGTCCGTCACTGTTGACAATCATCGCATATCCGTTACCGGCTATATCCGTTTCTTCCGTGATATCCTGGACATGTCCGATGGTGACATCGAGACATACGATATTATCATCGTATCCTCCCGCCGAGCGCAGCAGTCTTCCTATAGTTATTACGATATCACCGGTATGTGCATCGACATAGGGCGAAACAATGATCGTCTTGCCGTCTGCTTCAATTATCGCGCTGTACCAGTCTCTTTCGGTCGCATCATATCCTTCGGGAGGAATCCATCCGGATCCGTCAAGGAATTCCCCGCGGATATAACCGTAGACACCCGTGAAATTATCGTCAAATCTCGACTTAAGCCTGGTCGTCTGGCTTGTGAGATAAGCATTTACCTTATCCTCCGATTCCCCGACCTCAAGCATCAGATCGATCGTATCGGCGGTTACATTGAGTGATGACTGTGCTATCGCAAGATAATTGTCAAGCTCGGAAGAGATGTTCGCGGCTTTATCCTCACCTGAGGAATAAATACCGCTGAGCGAAACCCTGTAGAATAATCTCGAATTATAAATGACGGTAAAGACCATGAGTCCGAGTGTGACGGTTATGGTCAGCAGAAGGTTGATCCTGCCCCTCTTTATCTTGATCCTGCTTTCACTGCTTGCTTTCTTGTATTTATATCTCTGTGCGGCAATATAGACCATCGCAAGGATTATCAGGCACAGGAAGATCGATATCATAAAAAGAATGACGGCGATCATGGTCAGTACAGACGAATTCTCCGTTCCCTGGGGAATGGTCGTTCTCATCCAGTCGGCGATCAAATAACCGGCGACACATGATGCGAGAAGAAGTCCCAGGATAATGACTTCGAGCCTTGCCTGAAATCTTGTGTCACGTGCGGAGTTTTCAACATGTTCCATTCCGCGGGATTTATATGTCTTATTGACAGACCATGCAAAGAAGACCTCGATGAAATAACCGAGAACACAGAAATAGTAATAGGGATTGGCAAGATCGGAACTCCAGTCAAAGCACGAACAGGTCCACATAGCGTACTGACTGGTGATGTAGAACAGGATCGTCAGATGGATGTACGGAACAGGTTCTCCATTCTTCCTTTCCTTCAGATAATACAGGATCGACTGCAGACAGATGATCACAATGGCGGTTGAAACTCCGACCTGCCATATGTTGTTGAACCATCCGCCGTACTGGATATAAAGGGTGAACTGATATACGTTAAGAGGAATGGGAAGAAGCATCAGGGCATTGAAATACCTCTTCGAATTCTCACTGCGCATATGAAGAACGATCAGAAAGATAACGGCAAATCCGATGTTCCAGCCGAAATATCCCAGGAACGCGGATGTATCGGGTTCCTCATGCATGACCAGCGTATAAGTGGTCCAATAATAATCACTGAGAAGCTCCGTAAGAAAGAACATAGTGGCAAGAAACCACCCTTTCTTCGGAATCTCCACATATCTGAACAGACTGCTGAGTAAACCTATGATAGCAGCCAGGAGCATGATGACATCGGTTATAATATCAAGATTCACCATTCTTCACACCCTCATCGGACACATATTATTGTTGATAACTTCTCGAAGTATTCAGGTTTGCTTCGTAAAGCAGTGCAAACGGCCGGACACCCTCATGGCATCAGCGGTCGGAACCTATCGTCGAAACATCGTAAGGCGTTGCCTGATATACGTAATAATTGAGCCAGTTGCTGTACAGGTTGATTGAATGGCTCCTCCACGTAAGAAGAGGTCTCTGCGAAGGATCGTCATTTGGGAAATAATTCTCGGGAAGACTTACATCATCCCTCTTTCCGAGATCCCTCTCATACTCATTCTTAAGTGTAAGACGGTCGTATTCGGAATGACCCGTAACGAATATCTTGTGACCGTTTTCCGCCATTGCAAGATAGACACCTGCCCTGTCGGATTCCGCAAGTATGGTCAGATCCTTGCATGCCTTGAGTGCATCCGAAGGAGTATCGGTGTGTCTCGAATGAGGAGCAAGAAAAACATCATCGAAGCCTCTGACAAGAGGGATCTTCCTGTTGAGCACCCTGTGTTCGAATACACCGAAGAGCTTCTCGGGAAGTCTTCTTTTATCTATTCCGTAATAGTGATAAAAGCCTGCCTGTGCACCCCAGCAGATATGGAAGATGCTGGTTACGTGCTTGTCTGCCCAGTCGAGGATCTTCACAGTCTCATCCCAGTAATCGACTTCCTCAAAAGAGATATCCTCAACGGGAGCTCCCGTGATGATCATTCCGTCGAAGTTCTGATCCTTGATCTCATCGAAGATTACATAGAACTTGTTGAGATGTGACGCCGATGTATTCTTCGATACATGTGTCTCGGTCATCATAAATGTGACATCAACCTGGAGAGGAGTATTTGAAAGAGCTCTCAGAAGCTGAAGCTCGGTATCCTGCTTGACCGGCATGTTGTTCAGGATGAGGACCTTAAGAGGTCTTATATCCTGATGCATCGCGCGGTTTTCATCCATCACGAATATATTTTCTGTTTCAAGTATCTGCCTGGCGGGCAGCTCGCTCTGCACCTTAATGGGCATCTTACATCACTCCTTAAGATAAGTATTTATGAAATCATCCTCGGTGATGATCGTAACGCCGAGGCTCTTTGCCGTTTTGTTCTTGGACGAATTCGAAGCCGCATCATTATTGATGAGTGCGGTCGTCTTGGCGGATACGCTTCCCGCAACCTTACCGCCCCTGTTCTCGATCTCTGCCTTCAGGGCATTCCTGTTTTCGAACTGCTCCAGGCTTCCGGTTATGACAAAGGTAAGTCCGGAAAGATTCTGTGCGGATGTATTAACGGGTACTTCAAATTCAAGATCCGCGATGACGGAATCGATCTTACGGTTATTTTCTTCATCCGCAAAAAACTTTGTGATATCGGACGCCATAATATCGCCGATACCTTCAACCTCCGATAATTCCTCGGCGGAAGCTTTTCTGATCTTTTCGATATCGTTATCGAATGCCTTGGCAAGCACCTTGGCATTTGCGACACCTATGCCGGGAATTCCGAGACCGAAAAGAAATCTCGGAAGCGTGGTCTTCGATGCGGTCTTTATTGACTCGATTAGGTTTGAATAGGACTTTTCACCGAAGCCTTCCATATTCACGATCTTCTCTTTATATCTGTCCAAACGGAAAAGATCGTCAAACTCTTTGATGAATCCCATATCGATAAGCTTTTCGAGAGTCATCTCCGAAAGTCCGTCGATATTAAGGGCATCCCTGCTTACAAACTGTGAGAATGTCTTGATCTGCTTTGCCGGACAGTCGGCATTTGTACAGTAAAGACTCTCGGCTTCGTTGAGTGCTCTGATTTCCGTAGGAGCTCCGCACACGGGACATTTATCGGGAACCGTTACATTACCGCTCTTGGTCAGATTCTCAGCTATCTGGGGGATTATCATATTGGCTTTGTAAACGGTGATACGGTCACCTAACCCAAGCTTAAGTTCCCTTACGATGCTGACATTATGTACCGATGCCCTGGTAACGGTCGTACCTTCAAGTTCAACCGGATCAAATATCGCAACGGGATTGATGAGTCCCGTTCTGCTCGCACTCCACTCGATCTCTTTAAGCGTTGTCTCAGCGGTTTCGTCCGCCCATTTGAATGCAATGGCGTTCCTGGGAGACTTCGCAGTCCTTCCGAGTGAAATGCCGTAATCTACATCCTCATATGTGAGTACAAGCCCGTCGGAAGGAATGTCATATCCCGCAATCTTTTTCTCATACTCTCCGACTGCATCAACTACGGTTGCAGATGTAACCTTAACCCTCTCGACAGTTTCAAAGCCGAGTGATTCAAGGAACGAAAGCCTTCCGTCCGCGGATGCCATGATCCCTCCGTCCTCACCGGCCGCGTACACCAGATTGAATGCGACGAATCTTACATGTCTGCCTGCGGTGATCTTCGAATCAAGCTGTCTTACGGATCCGCTGCAGAGGTTTCTCGGGTTCTTGTATTTGTCCGCATCGTTTACTATCGATGCGTTGATCTTTTCGAAATCTTTATAAGAGATGACAGCTTCGCCCCTGACGACGAGTTCTCCGACAAAGGAGATCTTCAAGGGAACATTGTCGAACACCCTCGCATTGGGTGTGATGACTTCACCTATCTCACCGTTTCCTCTGGTGACTGCCTTGGTTAATTCTCCGTTATTATAGGTGAGCACAACTGTAAGCCCATCAAGCTTCCAGCTTAAGACACCTTCATGATCACCAAGCCAGTCCGCAAGTTCCTCCCTTGATTTGGTCTTGCCGAGTGAGAGCATGGGTGAAGGATGTTTTTCCTTGGGAAGTTCATCAACAGCTTCGTAACCGACAGTCTGTGTCGGGCTTCCCGCAAGGATAATGCCGGTCTCCTCTTCCAGCTTTACGAGTTCGTCATAAAGAGCATCATATTCCCTGTCCGAAAGAGGGGATTCATCCTTGGCATAATAATCCTCGGATGCTTTCTTAAGGACAGCATTTAATTCCTTTATCCTGTTTATCTTTACTTCGTCTGCCATAAACCTTTTATCTCTGATGCGCTGAGCTCTCTGTACTGACCGGCTTTAAGTCCTCCGAGAGTCACATTCATGACTCTTACTCTCTTGAGCTTTTTGACCCTGAGTCCGACCTGCTCGCACATACGCCTGATCTGGCGGTTCAATCCCTGCGTGAGGGTTATCGACATCGTGACCTTGTCCCTGATGACGACCTTGCAAGGCCTGGTCTTTACCTTAAGCTCGGGGATGTAGATTCCCTTTCTGAGCTTTTCCGCCGTCTCTTCGGTAACTTCCTTATCGACGGTAACGATGTATTCCTTTTCGTGAAGATTGGCTCCTCTCATCATATGATCGATGAGGTCGCCGTCATTGGTCAGAAGTATAAGCCCTTCCGAATCCTTATCGAGTCTTCCCGCGTAGGTTACCCTTACGGGATAATCTATATAGTCGGTTATGAGCCTGTCGGCATGTTCATCCTTTTCGGAGGTCGTTACCCCTTTGGGCTTATAGAACGCAAGGACGACCGTGTCCTTCTTACCCTTTAGGACTCTTCCCTCGTACTCCACGCGGTCCCCTGCGGACACGCCTTCTCCGACCTTCGCAACATGATCGTTGATCATGACCTTTCCCGCTTCAATAAGCCTGTCCGCCTCACGCCTTGAGCACACTCCGGACTCTGCGAGGAATTTATTGAGTCTTATTTTTCCTGAGTCCATATCTCCATATCCTCTATGCGGCGTGTCTCGGGTATGCCGACTGTTTCCGAGCCCTTCTTGGCCATCTTGTCGGCAAGCTCGTTATATTTTACGCCTGTATGGGCATCAACCTTCTTAAATCTGATATCTATGTGGGCCATCCAGCCCTTCATGGCCATTGAGTAGGATCTTGTGAGGTCATTCTTGCTCTTCCACGCACCGGTGACCCAGCTTTCAATTCCCTGGTAGTCATAATAGATCTCTATGGCCTTGTATCCGCTCTTGATTGCGCAGAGGACTGCGTTCATGGAACCGAGCATCTCCCCCGTTACATTTCTCTGTTTGGCATTTTCGGGATCGTTTCCGCTTCCGCAGAGCACCCTAACGGTACCGTCTTCAGGTAAAAAAACGCATCCGAAGGAATAGACTCCCGTTTCAACATTGAAGCTGCCGTCAACATATGCTTTTATGAGGTCTTTTCCCGCCACAGGTTATCCCTTACAAACTCACATAAATAGTCAATCTATTTTACCACAAAACGCCAAATTTTTGAACAAAATAAAGGCGGAACGAATGACTCGCTCCGCCTCCTTAAATCACTGTAATTATCATGCCCCGCAGGCCTTCAGCAGTACATTTTTTCCTGTGCTCCGTACATCTGTGCATACAGGCCGCCCGGAAGGGCCAGAAGACTGTCGTGAGTACCGCTTTCGACTATCTCACCGTCCTTAAATACAAGAAGCCTGTCACAGAATCTGCAGGAAGCCAGCCTGTGAGAAATAAAAATGGCCGTTTTGTTCCTGACCATGGTATTAAACTGCTCATAGATCTCTTTTTCCGCGACCGGATCAAGTGCTGCCGTCGGCTCATCGAGAATGAGCACCGGACCGTCCTTGTACAGTGCCCTTGCCATGGCAATCTTCTGCTGTTCTCCTCCGGAAGGTTCGAAACCGCTCTGATCGTAATACCTGAACACCGGAGTCATCAGGCCCATAGGTAAGGAATCAACCTTTTCCTTCAGCCCCACTCTTTCTATGAGCGGCATCAGATCACTGTCGGGTACCCTCTCGGGTCTGTCGCAGATCAGGTTTTCTTTTATCGAGAAACCGAGAAGACAGAAATCCTGGAATACGACGGACAGAAGCTTCATATAACTGCCGTAGTCATAGTTATGAATATTTACCCCGTTCAGCAGTATCTCACCTTCAGTGGGCTCATACAGCCTGCAGAGGAGCTTTATGAAGGTGGTCTTTCCCGCACCGTTCAGACCGACTACCGAGAGATGCTCACCGCTTCCGATGACAGCATTGATATTCTTAAGAGCAAAAGAGGAAGTACCGGGATATCTGAAAGAAACATTTTTAAACTCGATAACAACACCGTTTGAAATATCGACATCTTTATCGCCCTTTTCATCGTAAACATTCCCCTCAATATATCTGATGTATTTGTCCGTGTAACCGCAGAATTTCTTAAGATCAAGTATCTTTCCCAGAACGGTATTGATCGATGCGACTATGGCAGTCACTGCGGCAGAAAGCATCGTAAAATCACCGATGCTTATTCTCTTATCAATCACCATAAGTGCGAGGATAAGGTATGTGAGTGCAGCGGTAAGAGCCAGGTTGATCTTCGATCCGGTCACATATATCTGTGCTTTTTTGGCGTGGGCTTTACTTATCTCCGACTGCCTGTCGTTGAACTCGTCAACCCTTCCGAGCATCATATTCTTAGCACCGAAGAGCCTTATATCCTTTCCGTACTTTATATCCGAAAGATTATGGAGCAGATAAAAGTACGCACGGTCATTCTTGGCAAGAAGGGAAATCTGCTCCATTTTGATTCTGCTGAGCCTGCTCTCAAAAAACGCATTGAGACATACATTGAAGACAACGAGCACTATCGGCATCCATGTATACTTAAGCACGAGGACTGTGCTTATCGAAAGAACAACCGCGCCTGATATGATGCCGGCAAGTGATTCGAAAAGTCCCTTGGATGCTCCGGAATAGCTTTCGTCTATTCCCGTCCTTGCATCAGCAAGACTGTCGAGAATCTCCTTGTTCTCGGTCGTCTCATACTTAAGCTCCATGCTCTTTTTTCCGACACCCGCTTCAAGAAATCTGTTCAGTCCCTGAAAATACACCTTATCAAGTTCCTCAAACAAAAATCTCATCACGGTCTTTATCACAAAGTCGGCAGATACCATCACGGCCGCGATCTTAATGATGATATTCAGGTCCGCACTTCCCAGGATCTCATCGATCATCATCCTCGGACCGAATATGCCTATGAAGGGCTGAATCATCATAGCGATTACGAGCACGGCATACAGGGGATAAAAGCCCTTTTTGTATTTCTTCATCGCGGATGCAAAGTATCTTACCGGATGAGTCTTGATGTTGTTATTTACTTTATTCTTCATCATTTTTCTCCTCCCGGTAAATCTGCGCCTGGGTTTCGTAGAGCTCGTAATACTTTCCTTTCTTCGCCATCAGTTCTTCGTGTGAGCCGTATTCTACGAGATGCGAATCCTCGAACATTGCGACCACGTCGCAGAATTTTGTCGATGACAGTCTGTGCGAGATAAACATTCCGGTTCTTTCGCCTATCAGATCGTTAAAGCTCTTATACAGTCTTTCCTCTGCGAGTGGATCAAGTGCGGAAGTCGGCTCATCCAGAATGATGACGGGAGCATCCTTATACAGCGCTCTCGCAAGTGCGAGCTTCTGCTTTTCACCGCCGGAAAAATCCACTCCTTCTTTATCGATGACCTTGAGCACCTGACTCTTGATACCCGAATCAAGTTTTTCGATTCTTTCCGACAGGCCACATCTGTCGATACATTCAAGAACCTTTTTATCATCGGTATCGGTGTATCTTTTCATTGATACGTTCTCTGCGACGGTAAAGGGATATTCTTCGACATTCTGGAATACCGCGGAAAAATACCTGAACAGATCCTCACGGATCATTTCCGAGGTATCCCTTCCGTTCAGTTTTATTCTGCCTTCCGTGGGTTTATAGAATCCGGCGAGCAGTTTTATGAATGTGGTCTTTCCCGCTCCGTTAAGACCTACTATAGCAAGACGCTGCCCGTAAGGGATCTTTACGGAGATATGCTCGAGGGCGTTTTTGCTCTGCCCCTCGTAACAAAAAGTAACATCTTCAAATTCAAATGCAGGCTTATCCGAAAGCACAGGCAGTTCCTCAGGAACTTCGTCAGGGATCCTGTACTCATCGATGAAGGCCCTGAAATCCCTCACCTGCAGGGACTGCTTTTTTATCTCTGTGTATTCCTGTATAAAATCACCGAGGGCTCCCGTAAAGATGTGTACCGATGCGATATAAAGAGTAAACTCTGCGACTGTCAGATTGTTTTTCGAAAGTTCGTAAATAAGAAATGCATACAGGCTCACTTCCTGAAGCATGGCAAGCGGCATGCATACAGCAAAGTTTGCAAACCAGATATTTCTTGAAAGCCTGTATTTTTTCAGGATGTCCCCGTTTATATCCATGTACTTGCCATAGATATAATCCTTCATGTCATAAACTCTTATCTCCTTGGCGGAATTGAAATGATTGGTCAGATACCCAAGATTGAAATGCTTTCTCCAATACGGTCCCAGCGCATCCCAGACAAGCTCCTTATCCTTTATCTTGGTCTTATCGATCACCAGAAAAGAAAGAAGCAAAAGCCCCAGGAGGATCACTATGAGAAGCGGATGCAGACCGGATATCAATATCCCCGCCATGACTATCTGAAGAATAAGCTTACCGCATTTAACGGTCGAATCCATCATTCCCTCGATGCCCTGTGTCTTCACATTCATGACATTCCTGATGCGTTCGTGTTCATCAAGCACCTTGGGATTTTCGAGATTCGAATATTCCATCGAAGTCATCGTTTCGGTCAGTTCACGTTTAAAGCTTATGAGAGCATGCTTCATCTTATACGGAGTATTGTTCTCAACATACCCGGAGATAAGATATACGATGAGCATCACAATCGAATTGATCCCGATCAGTATCAGGGTTTTCTTATATCCCGCTCCCTCGGTGAGTGAATCGATGATAAGCTTTACCGTTACCGGTATTATAAAAAGAGATACAGTCTCGGCAGCAACGCCCAGCATCTGCAGTCCGAGCAGATGTCCGCCGTCTTTTTTCATTCCGTATATCACATATTTCAGATTGCTCAAAAATCCGTATTTTTCCTTCATATCTCCTTCAAGGCTCCTTTCATGTATCTCAAGATAAGGGGTGCCCCAGGGGAAGGGTCAACATTAAAACACAAAAAAATCCCGCGGATATTTTTCCGCGGGATCTAAAGATCTGTTTTATCATTCAATATCGTCGCCGATCTTTTCGACTCCGATGATCAGCTTTTCCGAATCATCTTCGACTATCTTGGCCGCTTTCAGACAAACCTCCTTAGTTTCTCCGCCAAGCACCAAATGATATTTTATGGAAAACAGTCCGGTTTTATCGATCGCGTCCAGGATCACAGCTTTTTTGAAATTGGAAGCGAAATGATCAATATCCTTCGGATCGATCACAAGAAGCGCTTCCTTCAATCCGATGTCAAAGAAATCCGAACCGACTTTTTCGGATACAATATCGGAAAAATCCTTAGTCGCATCATACAGATAATAATCGTCCGTAAGCAGATCGACTGTGTAAAAGGCAATGTATGATCCCGACAATGCCTTGATCCTGGAAAAGACAGCCAATTCCTCCTCTGCACGCATCATTTCCTGATGCTCCCGGACCTCCGCATCCACATCATTGATCCCTATGATCAGATGCTTCTTATCCTCTGTCAATACAGCCTTCAGATTTACATATAAAGGTTCTCCGTTCAGAAGATATCTGTAAATGGTGGTAAAACATCCCTCTTTTTCAATTTCTGCCAGAATCGTTTCCTTGTTGAATGAGGCGATAAATCTTTCCCGATCATCAGCATACAGCATTTTTAATGCATCTTTTCTGCTGTTTTCAAAGAACCGTTCGCCGTTTCGCTCAACAGACATTTCCTGTCTGTTCTGGTCGGGCATAAATTCGGCATACTCACCGGTATCAAGATCAACGTAATAAAGATCCAGATAATCGACCGAAAGAGCCTGTGCAATATTTCCGAATGAAATCGCCTCGATGCCTTTCTTTTTTTCTTTGACATCAAGCAGCATAAGAGCCACTGCTCTTATTCCGGAAACGGAATTGACCGCTACTCTTCTGAACAGCATATTTGCTTTGTAATCCTTATCCAGAGAACGCTCTTCTATGATCTGACCGCCGTTCTCCGCACAACTCAGCATAAGATCAAGAAAAGAATCCTTATGCTCACCGTTCAATGTTTCAAAAGGTATTTTGGCATATATATCATTTGTCCTGAATATATTTGCAGCCGTCTTCTGATATGACCTATTGCATCTGATGATCGAAATATCCTTATCAGTGACCTCATATATGGCAATAGGTACGCTATTGAAGTAATCACTCTGGCTATCGTCTCCGGAAGCCGCAGCAAAATTATAAATGTTGAAACGGCCTATGGCTGCATAATAGTCGGATTCCATAGGATTCTCAAAACCTATCTGTGTTCCGGCTTCATATCTCTCCAGGATCTTATCAACAGACACAGGTTTGCAGAAATAATAGCCCTGCATCTTTGTGGCACCGGCTTCTTTCAAAAACTTAACCTGTTCCTCGGTCTCAACACCTTCAACAACAACTTCCATGTTAAGATTAAGAGCCATGTTTATCAGTTCGCTGATGATGATCCGGCTCTTCCGGGTCTTATCAAAGCTTCTCATAAAAGTCATGTCCAGCTTGATAGTACTGAATCTTATCTGCTGAAGGATATCAGGCGAAGAATAGCCCGTGCCATAGTCATCCATCCATACCGAAAAGCCCAGGTCATTAAACTTATCTACCTGACTGCTGAGATACTCGATATCTTCTCCTACCGCACTTTCCGTTATCTCTATCGTGATCTTGTCACGTCCGACACCGGAATCATCAACACGTCTTCTTATCTCTTCAACAACGTCACACTTGTCGAAATCATTGCGCGATATGTTTATGGAACAGGGAACTATATGAAAACCTTTCTCTTTGAAAAGCTTCATTCTTTCGAGGATCTGCTCAAGTATATAAAGATCCAGTTTATACAAAAGTTTTGATTCTTCCAGTACGGGAATAAAATCAGCCGGTGACAGAAATCCCATATTGGGATCTATCCACCTTGCAAGAGCCTCTTCATCACATACTCTCTCATTAACCGATCGGACAATGGGCTGGTAATATACCTGTATCCATTTTTCATTTATTGCCGTATCAAGGTTTTCAATTATATAATGACGAAGCTGTGCAGCTTTAAGAAGGTTATCGCTGTAATACGCAAAGGAAGATTCCACAATATCTCTCTTGGAATCACATGCCATCTTAGCCCTGTCACATGCAATGCCGACAGGAACGGTCTCTCCTTCTTTTTTATAAATTCCCGTTCTTATACACAGGCTTTTTCCGTCATTGAGATTTTTGTTTTCTTCGAAAATCTCATACAGAACCTGTTCAAGGCCTTTATCACCTGTAACCGCAACAAAATGATCTCCGGAAAGCCTGGAGCAGTTAATGTTGGAAAAATGGGATGAAAGAATCCTTGAAAGTCCGACTATAAGCTTATCACCCTCGGCAAACCCGTACCGAAGGTTATAGTTTTTCATATCATTGAAATCAAAATACAGAAGAACGGGAGTCTCTCCTCTTTTCAGGATATCGTCCCGGGCCTTTTCGGCCAGCTTGAAGAAATAGTTTATATTGGGAAGCCCCGTCATGGAGTCATAACCCAGATCCTGAATGCTTCCCTGCTTTAACAGCAGGTGTTCCATAGCCTGCTCAAACATGCCCTTATTTTCATCGCTGTATGGGCCTTCATCCGAATACCAGACGACCGCAAGCCTCTCTCCGGTAGGAGCATTTACATGCTTTCCCCTGGCATGGAGGATATGATATCCGTCGGGTGTCATTGTGCGGTATATGATATTCAGATCACTTTTTCCGGTTGCAAACTCTATAACGGCGTTACCGAGCCTGGCAACATCATCGGGATGATCATTATCATATAGATGATTATCCATCCGGTCGTGAGCGGTCTTTCTGTCAACACCCACGATATCCAGGAAACCATCGGTCAAAAGATGAGTCACAACCCTGTCGTCGAGGAACTGAAAAATCGCAAACGGAACACAGCTGCTCTCAAGGATAGCTTTAGTTTCTTCATCAAATACGTATTTTTCCAATTTCATCCCCTCATTTTAGAACTCATATACAATCGAAAAATGCGCATAATAATTCAATTAATATATTTATATCATGAAAAGGAAATCTTTTCACCATCTTCCCACTCAGCACCCGTCGCAACAAAAAAAGTCCCGCAGGCTTTATGCCTGCGGGACAATAATTCGTTTTATTTATGAGAAGAAGGAATTATACGATTCCCTGAGCCTTCATAGCATCTGCAACCTTAAGGAAGCCTGCGATGTTGGCACCAGCAACATAGTCACCCTCAAGACCGTACTTCTTGGAAGCATCGTCAAGATTGTGGAAGATGTTGATCATGATGTTCTTGAGCTTAGCATCAACCTCTTCGAAGGTCCAGCTGAGTCTCTCGGAGTTCTGGCTCATCTCAAGAGCTGAAGTAGCTACGCCGCCTGCGTTTGCAGCCTTTCCGGGAACGAAGTATACCTTGTTCTCCTGGAAGTACTTGGTAGCATCGAGAGTGGTAGGCATGTTAGCACCCTCACAAACAGCGATAACGCCGTTGGCAACAAGCTTCTTTGCATCCTCGAGGTTAAGCTCGTTCTGGGTTGCGCAGGGAAGAGCGATGTCAACCTTGATCTCCCACTGATTGGTTCCCTCGGTAGCCTTGTCATGATACTGAGCTGAAGGTCTCTTTGCTGCATACTCGGTAAGTCTTGCACGCTTAACTTCCTTGACCTCCTTGAGGAGAGCAACATCGATTCCTTCGGGATCATAGATCCATCCGGTTGAATCGGAGCAGGTAACAGGCTTAGCGCCGAGCTGCTGTGCCTTCTGGATTGCATAGATTGCAACGTTTCCTGAACCGGATACGGCACAGGTCTTGCCTGCGATGTCGATTCCGTTGCACTTGAGCATTTCCTCGGTCATGTAAAGGAGACCGTAACCGGTAGCTTCTGTTCTTGCAAGAGATCCGCCGTAGGAAAGTCCTTTTCCGGTAAGAACTCCTTCATAGAGTCCGGTGAGTCTCTTATACTGTCCGTACATAAATCCGATCTCACGAGCACCGGTTCCGATATCACCTGCGGGAACGTCGGTGTCAGCTCCGATGTACTTGTGAAGCTCGGTCATAAAGCTCTGGCAGAATGCCATGACTTCTCTGTCAGACTTGCCCTTGGGATCAAAGTCGGATCCGCCCTTGCCGCCGCCGATGGGAAGTCCGGTAAGGGAATTCTTGAAGATCTGCTCGAAGCCGAGGAACTTAATGATACCAATATTTACTGAAGGATGGAGACGAAGTCCTCCCTTGTAAGGTCCGATGGCAGAGTTGAACTGAACTCTCATCGCATTGTTGACCTGAACCTGTCCCTTGTCATCTACCCAGGGAACTCTGAAAAGGATCTGGCGCTCGGGAGTGGTAAGTCTCTCAAGAAGAGCGTCCTTTCTGTACTCCTCTTCATTAGCCTCGATGACCACTCTGAGTGACTCAAGAACTTCCTTGACTGCCTGGTGGAATTCGGGCTGAGCGGGATTCTGTGCTACTACTCTGTCATAGATCTCGTCAACGTAAGACATAAAAAAACTCCTCCTATAATAAATAATTGGCTTGT
>JAFZWW010000054.1 GCA_017617005.1 Lachnospiraceae bacterium | reverse complement strand
GGAAGATCCATAAGTCCGAACTCGAACAATATCTCTTCCAGTCTTTCCTGTGTCATGGGTGTGGGGATCGTGAAATCCTCATTTTCGATAATGGCATCGGCAAGCTTTCTGTATTCTTCAGCCTGTGATGAATCCGGCTTATACTGAATGACAGTCTGCTTTCTGATCTCGGCATGCTGAACGATGTTGTTCCTGGGAATGAAATACACAAGCTTTGTGTTCAGCTCCTTGGCAAATGCCTCCAGAAGAGGTTTTTCATTGTCTACATTTCTTGAGTTGCAGATGATACCTCCGAGCCTTACTCCGCCCGACTGCGCATATCTTGATATACCCTTTGCGATATTGTTGGCCGCATAAAGAGCCATCATCTCTCCGCTCGCAACGATATAGATCTCCTTGGCTTTGCCTTCACGGATGGGCATTGCGAATCCGCCGCACACAACATCTCCGAGAACATCGTAGAATACGAAATCCAGATCCTCTTCCTCGTATGCTCCGAGATTTTCGAGTGTGGAGATTGAAGTTATGATGCCTCGTCCCGCGCATCCGACACCGGGCTCGGGTCCGCCGGATTCAACACAGAGAGTTCCTCCGAATCCGACCTTCATGATCGTATCGAGCTCGATATCATCTTCTCCCTGAACACGTACGGTATCGAGAACGGTCTTCTGTGCGAGCCCTCCGAGAAGCAGTCTTGTCGAGTCCGCTTTGGGATCACATCCGACAACCATTACCTTCTTTCCTCTTTCCGCAAGTCCCGCAGTCAGGTTCTGTGTTGTGGTTGATTTTCCGATGCCACCCTTTCCGTAGATGGCGATCTGTCTGTACTTAGGCATTTTCTTAACTCCTTATTCTTTATGGTATGCAAATGCATCCTTCTCATACCATTCATCGGTGTACGGCAATTTGGCATGAGCTTTTATATTCTTTGCCAGGTTATTGTTTTCAAGCGCAAAACGGATCTTCTTTACCAGATAGTAGAAACCTGTATATCCGAAGAATGCTGCTCCCGCATCAAAAAGCTGTATCGAGGGATAACCCATCTTGGCGGGTATCGCATGTGATCCGTTATGTGTGATGACAAGATCCGGCTTCAGCTTTGTGAGCTGGTTTACAAATTCGTAGGACTGGTTACTTACCGAAAGCGGTACATCGGGAAGCTCTTCTCCGAGGTCGTCGAATACGGGATTTGCATTCGAGTCGATGTTGTAGCCTCTTATTCCGATGACATCGAGTCCTATCTTCTTAAGAGCAATGGCCTCTGCCGCAACTCTTACGCTTCCTCCTCCGAGGAATACTCTCTTTCCGGCGAAGGAATCCTTCACTTCATCAACGGCTTCTTCGAGCTTCTTCTCTTCGTAATCGGCAAGAAGATTTGCTTCCTTCTCAAGTCCGAAGAACTTTCCTATCGCTACGAGCCACTTTCTGGTCTGCTCGGGGCCTATCGGCATACCCTCGATTATGTAGGGCATGTTGTATTCCTTTTCCAGGAATTTGAGCATGTAGTCATCATGCATGTTACAAAGGCTTACATTCAGTGCCGCCAAAGGAAGGAGCCTGTAATCGTCGGCGCTTGAATATTCCGCATAGATCCTTACGTTAAGTCCGAGTGCATTCAGAAGTCTTACCATCTCCTGCTCGTCCTGGTAGCCTATCGATGTTGCATTGAACAGATTGACGGTGTGAGCAATCTTATACTTAAATACCTCTTCTCCGAGCTGTGCCGCAGGATCCTGGGGATTGTCAGGCACATAATCCTTATAAGGTATCGCCTTGAAATTGATATGTCTTATAAGGCTGTGATAGAAGCTGTCATATGCCGACGCAACAACCCTTGATCTGAAACCGGGACAGTGGAGTGCGGTTACCTGTGCTGCACAGGTTTTGTTTGTGATATCAACAACCTTCTCAACATCGTCTCCGATGATATTGGGTGCACATGTCGCAACAACGAAGATGATCTCGGGCCTGTAGGTTCTGTCGGCGTACTCAATAGTCTCCTGAAGTTTTTTCTCGCCTCCGTTTATGACATCCGTTTCTCCGAGATTGGACGATAACCATACCGGAGCTTTCTGATCGGGAAGATTTCTGTTTGTCTTTCCCTTGACCGCGTTTGCTGCTAGTCCGTGCAGCTGGGTTCCGCATCCTATCGGTCCGTGCATTACCACTACCGAATTCTGAACTGTGGAGCACATCATCAGAGTGAGGGACATCTGACACGCATTGGTCTGCCAGAAGCTTCTGTTCTTCTTGAGAAGGCATCCTCCTCCGAGACATTTGGACATCTCACATGCACATCCGCTGAAGGTGTCGGCAATCTGAAGCCTGGTATCTCTGACGGGCGGCATAGCTTGTGCATAATAATTTGACTTTTCTGTTGTTTCTGCCATTTCTATCCCCTTTCGTCAGCCAAGCAGTGTGCTGAAAATATCTTCAACAAGAAGAAGTGCACCCTTGTATCCTGCATACGCGTGTGTGGTGATCAGTCTTGAGCTCAAAGGAAAACTAATTGCAAGTGACTGGCCGCCCACCTCCGTTGCCGTTGTCCTGTCGAGAGAACTTCCCAGAATGAAGAACGGAGTATTGTTGTCCCAGTATCTCTGTCCTCTGTTACGGGGCCTGGTCTTATTAAGTGTCCTGCTGATGCGCTGGGTATCGGTATCAAGTGTAAGCTTTGAACCGAAATTCGCTTCTTCAAACGCTTTGGTCAGTGCCCTCTTTTTCACCGGCTTCAGGATATCTGTTACGAATGTATCCTCCTGGTGCCATCCGAGTTCCTCGTACAGGAATCTTCCTATCGGGATCGCATAATTGGAATTTGTAACTGTTGCGGAATAGAAGTACCACTGTCTGTTTGTGATCGTATCCGCCGCACGGATGAAGTCGCTGTAGTAAACCTCTTCCTCTTCGGCGATAACTTTCTCGACGAGGTCGGATGATATCTCAAACTTTTCCGCAACTCCCCTTAAGAATTCCGCAGTCTGGATCGCACCTACCGGAAGGTTTGTCTGGTAATAAGGAGTTCCGTGTACTTCCTCGAAATTCTTCACAACGCTTGTTCCCCATACAGGCGAGAGCAATATGTTGAGAGATGCTTTAGCCGCTCCGAGTACATTTCCTTCAAATGTCTGGTCCGGGGTAAAGAATGTGTTTACTTTGAGACCGAGCTTTTCAAGAAGCCTTCTTATCTCGCTTAAGTCACCCCTGAAGAACGGATCGAATCCGGGAACCACTCCGAAGAGATTCACAAGTTTAGGGTCCTTCTCCTCACTTACCGGAACGAACTTGTTAAAGATCGCATCCAGGATCACTTCGTATCCGTAATATGCGTCTCCCTTAAAAGAAGGAGTACTTATATTGATGACGGGCTTTCTCGGATTCTCGACAGCCCTAACCGCTGCCTCAACATCATCGCCGATCATCTCGGTCATACATCCGGTTGCAACGATAAACAATTCGGCATCGATGACATCAAGTGCATTCGTGATCTCTTCCTTAAGTCTGTCAACACCTCCGAATACGACTTCCTTTTCACCGATGGCCGAGCTGGGCATATGGAATCCGGAATAAGTTCCCTCTCCCATATTTCCGCCTCCGCCGGATATGACACCGCTTAAGTTGCCTCCGCATCCGATCGCAGTGTGGTTTACAAGCGTTACACCGGGCAATGCGTTAATAACTGCGACCGCACCGCCGAGTGCACATGTTGTTCTTGGTCTTTCTATAAAACAAGCCATTTCTTTCCCTCCGGATATCTTTGTTAATCAGGCTCTGTTTGTGAAATTATAAAGGTCTGTGGACAGGTATCTTTCACCGGTGTCGGGAAGTAGTGCAACTATCGTCTTCCCCTTATTCTCGGGACGCTTTGCAAGAAGCAGGCCCGCCCAGGCAGCTGCGCCGGATGATATTCCGACAAGCAGTCCCTCCGTTCGGCCGAGCTCTCTTGACGCATCTATCGCTTCGTCTCCGCGGATTGGAAGGATCTCATCAACGATATCGAGGTCAAGCACCTTGGGAACAAATCCGGCTCCGATACCCTGTATCTTGTGAGGGCCGGTAGGTCTTCCGCTGAGCACGGCCGACTCCCAGGGTTCAACACCGACAACCTTGATCTCGGGATTATGTGCCTTGAGTCCTCTTCCGGTTCCGGTGATTGTTCCACCCGTTCCTATTCCTCCGACAAAGATATCAACCTTTCCGTCCGTGTCGTTCCATATCTCCTGTGCGGTAGTGTTCTCATGGGTCTGTGCATTCGCAGGATTCTCAAACTGCTGAAGTATTACGGAATTCGGAATCTGCGCATTGAGTGCTTCCGCCTGTCTTATTGCTCCGTTCATACCAAGCTTTCCGGGAGTGAGAACAACCTGTGCCCCGAGTGCGGCCACAAGTGTTCTTCTTTCAACGCTCATGGTATCCGGCATTGTGAGGATGACGTTGTATCCTTTTGTCGCACCCACAAATGCAAGGCCTACTCCGGTATTACCTGATGTCGGTTCGATGATGGTCGAGCCTTCCTTCAGTATTCCTTTCTTCTCCGCATCCTCTATCATTGCGAATGCGATCCTGTCCTTTACGGAGCCTGCGGGATTAAAATACTCCAGCTTCAGATACAGTTCTGCTTCGAGACCGTGTACCTTCAGAAATCTGTTCGGTTTTAAAAGTGGTGTTCCTCCGATCAGGTCTGTTAAATTTTGTGCTACCTTTGCCATTTTGATCCGCCTCCGTTTTAATTCCTGTTAGCTTTTTCTTTTCTATTGTCATATATCATCAGTTTTTCCATCGCGTAATCCACGGGAGCCTCTATCTCAAGAGGGACAGGTCCGATGTTCCGGACAAGCTGCGCCGCACCCGGACCGATCTTTGCGGAAAGAACATATCTGCATTCCCTGAGCTTCAGTGCAACATCGCCTATGCTGTCATGGTTGCACTGTCCGTCACAGGCTCTGCCCGCTTCTATCGATCCCGTCACTTCCCAGCTTTCGTTATCGGTTACTTCTATAACCTGAAACTCACTGCAGTGACCGAAATGAAGATCGATATTCTCTCCCGAATATGTCGCTACGGCCACAAGATATTTCATATTCTCCCCTCTCAGCCGTGTGAAAATGTATTCTGTGCGTTAAGCTTTTTCAGATCGTAGATCTTGTCCGAAAGTTCAAGCTTTCCGGGTATTCCGACCGCATCGGCCCTGCACCTCTGACAATGCTTGAATACCTTTATGTATTTCTCGGCCTTTGCCCTTGCTTCATATAATTCATTGCACCCGGGTTCCCTTAAGAATGAGAACTTGTACTGCGGGATCAGCGGAATGATGTTCATGAAATCCGCACCCCATTCAGACACGGTCTTTGCAACCTCTTCAACGTGATGGTCGTTTATGCCGGGACAGAGGACCATGTTGACCTTGACAGTCGCTCCGAGTTCTTTGACCTTCCTGATGCCTTTTTCCTGTGCATCAATCAGAAGCTTTGCACCTTTAACACCGGAATAGGTCTTTCCGTTCTTTATTATGTAGAGACAGATATTTTTAAGTATTTCGGGATCGACCGCATTGACAGTGACCGTTATCGTCTTTACACCGGCTTCTTCTATCAGTGCGGTTGCCTTCTTTTCAAGCAGCAGTCCGTTCGTGCTGAGACAGTTGATCAGTTCGGGATGATTTTTCCTGATGATCTTGAATGTCTTGATCGCATGATCCGTTGCAAGGGTATCTCCGGGTCCGGCAATTCCCGCCACCGTGATCTCGGGACAGAGCTCAAGTGCCTGATCCACAACCCCCGCTGCCTCCTTCGGCTCCAGGACGCTGCCCGTGACACCGGGTCTGTTCTCGTACGAATTTCTGGTCCTGTTACAGAAAGCACATTGAATATTGCAAGCCGGACTTACCGGGAGATGTATTCTTCCCTTGTTAAGGTTCGGGCCCTTCCCAAAGCAGGGATGGAGATTGCTGATATGTTCCAACGGGTCTTTGAGCTCGGGCAATTCCAAGTTGCTTTCATTTCCTTTCATGGTCTTTTCCTTTCATAAGTGTTTTTTACATTTTATTTTCGGACTGTCCGTCTGTCTAATACGCGATTCCTATTTCCTGCTATAAGTCAAACTTATAGCAAGGGATAAATGATCGATATTTCCCTGCTTTTAAAACCCAAAATTTAACTTGCACTTAACGAAGTGTCATCCATAATATAATTATGAAAAGAGACCGCAGGTTTTACCCGGAGGACAGATCATGAAACCAGCAGACATCAAAAACGTTGTGATAAAAGACGAATTCTGGAGCCGCAAACAGGCTCTTGTCAGAAAAGAAGTGATACCTTACCAGTGGGAGATCTTAAACGACCGCATCCCCGAGGCCGAGGCAAGTTATTGCATGCACAATTTCAAGGCTGCGGGAATGCTGAATGAGAAGATGAGAAAAAAGGGAGATGCTTTCGAAGCTCCCAAATTTACATACAGAGGATTTGCCGTATTCCCGGAAAAGAGGGAGGATGCGAAGGATGACGAATTCTACGGATTCGTTTTCCAGGACAGCGATTTCTATAAATGGATAGAAGCCGTCGGCTATGCACTGATGACAAGTCCCGATCCCGTACTTGAAGAGACCGCAGACCGTGCGATCGATATCGTGTGCGCCGCACAGCTTCCGAACGGCTATCTCGATACTTACTACATAATAAACGGTATGGATAAGAGCTTTTCCGACCTGCGCGACCATCACGAGCTCTACTGCCTCGGTCATCTCATCGAAGGTGCGATCTCATATTATCAGGCTACGGGGAAAGACAAACTCCTTAAGACCGCAGAAAAATATGCCGACTATGTCGCATCCCTCTTCGGTACGGAAGAAGGAAAGATAAACGGATATCCCGGACATGAGATCGCAGAGATGGCGCTCTTTGCACTTTACGACCTCACCGGCGAAGAGAAATATAAAAGCCTTGCCGAATACTTCATCGATGAAAGAGGCAGGGAACCAAACTATTTTGAAAAAGAGCATCCCGATATGAAGGGAAAGCCCGACTATTATCATCAGGCACATATGCCGGTAAGGGAGCAGACGGAAGCTGTCGGCCATGCGGTAAGAGCCGTATACCTCTACAGCGGAATGGCAGATATGGCAAGGCTTACCGGTGACAAAGAACTTCTTAATGCATGTGAAAAACTTTTT
>JAFZWW010000053.1 GCA_017617005.1 Lachnospiraceae bacterium | reverse complement strand
TCCGTTCAGAATGCGGACTGGGTATATCTGCTCTCGGGCAAAACTGTTGCGGAAGCAGGTTCCCACAGGATGCTGATGGATCAAAACGGTATCTATGCGGATATGTACAGAAAGCAGGCGGTCAATTACCTTGCGCTCAGCTCCGGCGAAGAACCGGAAGAATCTGCGGAAGGAGGTGAAGCCGTATGAAGAAAGTATGGAAAAACCAGCTCTTCTTATGGAAGCTGTGCTTTAAGACATGTCCCGGATACATGATCTATTTCCTTTACGACGGATTCAGATATCAGGGAATAATATTCCTCGAGCATGTTCTCGGAATCCGATACGTGCTCCACTGCGCGGAATACAACGAGCCTTTCTGGAAGGCACTTCTTTTCATCGGCATCATCCTGATCGTTAATATGATCCAGATCGTGCCTGACGGATTGTTCATCCACGGATGGAGCTTCAAGTGCAAGCCCAAGCTTTATCAGGCACTTAAGGAGAAGATGTACGCCAAGGCTGCGGAGATCGATCTGTCCTGCTACGACGATCCCGATTACTACAACGACTTCGTACTTGCGGTAGCCGAGGCGGAAAGCTCGATAGACAGATTCCTTGCGATGTGCAAGAGCATCATGGAGGCACTCACCATAATCTTTACAACGGGTGTCTTCTATCTGGTGACGAATGCGACGGGTATTATTTTCGTAACCGCATCGCTCATCCTGCGCTTCATCATTGCCAAGAAGATCAACAAGCTCAATTATGATGTAAGGCTCAAGGTCAACCCTCTCGAAAGAAAGAGAAATTATGTCAGCAGGGTCTTCTACCTGAATGATTATGCGAAGGAATTAAGGCTTCATCCCGCTGTCGGTGATTCCCTCGAAAAGGAATTCGATGAAGCAAACGATGATATCGTAAAAGAGCAGGAGAAGGTAGGAGGAAAGAGATCCTTCCTTACCTTCACAAGGGATTATGTGATCGGTGATTTCATCATGGACGGTCTCTACATCACATATCTTGTTTTCCAGGCTGCAGTGCTCCATACGATCGATTACAGTAACGCAGTCGTTCTTTTCAACAGAACGGGAAGTTTAAGACGTGGTATGGCCGGCATTGCTGAGGTATTTCCTCAGGCCCAGGAAAACAGCCTCTATATCGATAAGATAAGGGCGTTCCTTGACTATGAACCCGTGATCAAGCCCCACGAAGGCATGGAGGTTCCGAAAGGAAACGGAGAGCTCGTTATCAACAATGTAAGCTTTGCGTACGGTGAGAAGGCGGGCGAAACACTCAAGAATATTTCGCTCAGGGTATCACCCGGCGAAAAGATCGCGATAGTCGGATATAACGGAGCGGGCAAGACGACACTTATAAAGCTCCTTATGAGACTTTACGATCCGACCTCCGGAAGCATTACATACCATGGCAGGAATATCAGGGATTACAGCCCTTACGACTACAGAAGAAGGATAGGCGTTGTATTCCAGGATTACCAGATGTACGGAGCTTCCCTTGCTGAAAATGTCGTTATGAGCGATGAAGCGGAGGATAGGGAACTGATACTTTCCGCGCTCGAAAAGGCAGGATTTGCGAAGAGGTTAAAGAAGCTTCCCAAGGGACTTGATACCCAGGTTACCGCGGAATTTGACAAGGACGGAGTCAATTTCTCGGGCGGTGAGAGCCAGAAGATAGCAATTTCGCGAGCATTTTTCAAAGATGCTAATATACTGATTATGGATGAACCCAGTTCGGCACTCGATCCGATCGCGGAGTATGAACTCAACAAAGCGATGGAATCCGCCGCAGAGGGTAAGACCGTATTCTATATATCCCACAGACTTTCGACCACAAGGGATGCCGACCGTATCATAATGCTCGAGAACGGACGCATTGTAGAGGAAGGAACCCATGAAAGCCTCCTTGCACTTGGCGGAAAGTACGCCGGAATGTGGAAGGTACAGGCCGGAAGGTACGAAGGCGCGGATATCAAGGCTGTCTGATGAAGGCTTCGAGGGGAGGCAGATATGTCCGATCACAGAGAATTTGCCGGCGTTTCGGCGCAGATACTTGATGAAGTAAGACTCTATCTGGAAAAGTACTACGAGGAACCGGAGGAGATATTTTACGGTGTCTGTCATGTGTCTGACGGAGCCGATCTCGAAGAAGACGTATATCCCGGGGAAACAGGCCCGGAAGAAGACAGATATCTTGACGAAGTTTTTGAACCGGCGGATGAGGAATGTGTTTCTGCCGCACCTCATGAAGAAGCTCCGAAGGAGAAAAGAAAAAAGCCCGGACTGTTCGGGATAAAGAAGACAGGCACTGCAAGGGAGTCGGCACCCGCTGCACCGGGTGAAGCCTTTATGGGCGCGGCGGCGAAAACGTCCGGATCTGCGAATGCCATGCAGATGTCCGCTCCGAACATGAAGCCGATGGCTTCCGCAATGATGGCTGCCCCGCAGGCTTCGGCCGCGGCCGAAGCCGCACCTGCATTCAAGCCCGGAAGAAAGCTCGAGGATGTCATAGGTGATCTGGATAAAACGTTCATGGAGCTTGTCTGGGAATTTGCGGACAGGAAGGGTATCACGGAGCCCGAACTTCAGAAGAAAGCTCTTATAGACAGGAAAGCTTACTCAAAGCTTAAATGCGGAACCTCTAAGAATCCCAGTAAGTCCACGGCCCTTGCGCTTGCAATCGGGCTTGAACTGAACCTGGATGATACGAAGGATCTTCTTTCAAGGGCGGGACTTGCGCTTTCACCCTGCAGCAAACAGGATCTGATAGTACGTTACTTCATCGAGAAAGAAATGTATGATATCGATGTCATAAATCTTACTCTGTATGAGTATGACGAGTCGCCACTCGGATCGCATTAAAACCACATAATACGTATTCTTTTTCGGACCCGGAAAATGTCGCCTGACGGTAGACCAATCCGGGTCCGGTTTTTATTAGTATTACCTCAGAAACAAAAACAACCCACTCAATAATATCGGAGGTAAATACTATGAGAGAAAATTTAACCGAGCTTGTTTTCATCCTTGACAGAAGCGGATCGATGGGCGGACTTGAAAGCGACACCATAGGAGGATTCAACTCCATGATCGCAAAGCAGAAAAAGGAAGACGGGGAAGCGTATGTTTCTACCGTGCTCTTTGATGACAAGGTTGAGACCATTCACGATCGCGTAGAGCTGAAAAAGATCAAAAAGCTTACCGACGAAGAGTATTACGTAAGGGGCTGCACCGCGCTTCTCGATGCGGTAGGTCAGACGATCGAGCGCATATCCGATATCCATAAATATGCACGCGAAGAAGACCGTCCCGAAAAGACTCTCTTCATCATCACCACCGACGGCCTTGAAAATGCGAGCAGACGCTACAGCTTCAAGGATATCAAGCGCCTGGTTGAGCAGAAGAAGGAGAAGGACCACTGGGAGTTCATCTTCCTCGGAGCCAATATCGACGCGATAGAGATCGCCGGAAATATGGGTATATCACGTGAGATGGCTGCCGATTACTGCTGCGACGAAGCAGGAATAGCCCTTAACTATGATGCACTCGGCAAGGTTGTATCCAAGGCGAGAAAGTGCAAGGGTGCGGCGATGAGTGCGGCATTTGCGGGCGGTGCATGGAAGGCTGATATCGAAAAGGATTATGAGGCCAGAAAAGCGTAAGTAATAGCAAATTCTTAGATGTTTTCCCCTCTGCTAAGGAGTATAATGGTTAGCAGAGGGGAATTGACTTATGTCTTACTCAGGCGTTGGAATACTTTCATTAATAGTTCACTTCATTATAAATTTTGAAGCGATAATCAGGACGAAAAAATCTGCCACAGCTCCTGTCAGAAGCAGATATCGTCTTTTTCTTATAAGTGCGATGATCTACTACGCGGTGGATGCGACCTGGGGCATTGCATACGAAACGAGGATCCTTCCTTTTGTATTCGCATTTACTACGCTCTATTTCCTTGCAATCAGCCTTACGGTTCTTTTCTGGATGAGGTTTATAATTGCTTATCTCAACAGGGTCAGCGTGTTGAACAACCTGCTGAAATATTCCGCAGGAAGTATATTTTTCTTCCAGATATTTACACTTATCCTGAATCCGTTCATTCCCATTTTCTTCACTTTCGGTAAAGAAACCGAATATATACCCGGGCCCTGCAGATATATCACCCTGGGAATGCATACCATACTCTTTTCCGCAATAGCCCTGTATACTTTTGCCGCAGCTTTCAGAAAGGGATTATCCGAGAAGGATAAGCTTCATTATCTTGCTGCCGCATTCTCGGGGCTTGTAATGACCGCATTTCTTGTCCTGCAGAATCTTTTTCCTCTGATGCCTTTCTACGCGGTAGGATTGCTTCTGGTCGGATGTATCCTTCATACATTTGTTATCGCGGATGAGAAATGGGACTGGCACAGGGAACTCGGATCGGTCAAGGAGATGGCTTACCGAGATCCTCTTACGAATGTTAAGAACAAGACCGCATTCATGGACAGGAAGGCTGATATGGATGCGAGGATCTCAGAAGGAACGATTGAAGAATTCGGTATTGTCGTATTCGACCTCAACAATCTGAAGATCGTCAACGATTCGAAGGGACATGACGCCGGAGATAAATATATTCAGGACGCGTGCCACCTTATCTGTAACGTATTCAAGCACAGCCCGATCTACCGCATAGGCGGCGATGAATTCGTGGCACTTCTCGAGGGCGATGATTATACCGAAAGAGAAGAACTTGTAAGGCTCTTTGAAGAAGAGATAGATAAGAATGTTTCATCCGGCGGAGTGGTCGTTTCCGAAGGCCTTGACATGTTTGTTGCAGACAGTGACAACGATCTTGATTCGGTATTTGCAAGAGCGGATAAGAAGATGTACGACCGTAAGAAGGAGATCAAGAAAAGGAAGTAATGAGCCGGAAGCTTTTACTGCGATGATCGAGAGGAATGCTTATGGGACTTTTTAAATCCAAATACGAAAGAGAACTGGATATGATCATGACGAGGCTCGATATGAACATGTCCAACAATTACAAGGACAATGCCCAGATGAACCTGAAGGAGCTCGAGGAAGCTTTTGCCCGTATGAAGGAAGCGGGTCAGATAAAGGGTTCATCCCTTGAAAAATACGACAGACTTATAAACGGTTATATCGAGAAGCTGAAAGGCTATTCGCATAAGGACCAGAAGCCATACTGGCATTAATATAAAGGAGGACTTTTATATGGACAGAGTTGTTAAATTCTTAAAGGAAGCGGGAACCTATTATCTTGCTACCGTGGACGGAGACCAGGCAAGGGTAAGACCCTTCGGAACCGTTAATGTATTCGAAGGAAAGGTTTATATCCAGACCGGAAAATCCAAGGATGTTTCCAAACAGATACACGCAAATCCCAAGGTTGAGATCTGCGCGTTCATGAACGGTGAGTGGCTCAGAGTGTCCGGAAAGCTTGTTGAGGATGACAGAAGGGAAGCACGTCAGTCCATGCTCGATGCTTATCCCCAGCTTCAGGCAATGTATTCCGCAGATGACGGAAATACAGAAGTATTCTATTTCGAGGATGCGACCGCAACATTCAGTTCATTCACAGCCGCACCCGAAACGGTAAAGTTCTGATCAGATATTGATATAGACACTCATTTCATTCTCTCCCCGGTTTGCCCACAGATAATATGGGATAAGCCGGAGGGAGATTTCTTTTTCTTCAAAGTCTGCGAACCCATTGTAAAGTCCGCCGAAAGGTTTGAATCCGGAACTGCCCGGGATTATGCGTTTTGCATCTGTCTTCAAAGTGATGACATCGTAACCAAATTCTTTGCTGATCTCTTCCGTAAAGGTTCCCTTTTTATCGATTCTTATCTGTCTGAGCTTATCTCCGTTATCGACCTCTTCCATGCAGTAGACGATGGGGCCTCTGGTCACGCAGACCTTAAAGTTATCCTCTGCAACTCTTGAATCGGCCGCAACGATACGGGGGATCATTTCAAAGGAAATATCTATAACGGCACTGTCTGAGAAATCTTCGATATAGACGTATCCGTCCTTTTCGCCTTTTTCCGAAGCACCGTTCACATCAAGTTTGTATTCGCCGTCAGTCCATCCGGGTATTCTGAGAGCGAGCTTGAAGCCGGAATCATTTGCACCGGTAACGGTGATCCTGGCATTACCGTCATTGGGGAAGCCGGATTCCATAGAGACGGATACCGCTTTTCCGTTTACGCTCTTTGTTGTATCTGAACCTACATATAGGTGTGTATAAAGAGTATTGTCATCCTCGGTGTAGATATATCTTCCGAGAGAGGTGATCAGTCTTGCAATGTTAGGAGGACAGCAGGCGCATCCGAACCATTTCTGTCTTACAGGCTTTACGTGTGCCTTGCGTTCGTCCTTGTTGCAGTTTTCCGGGATAACTTCGAGAGGATTTACATAGAAGAAACTTTTTCCGTCGAGTGCCATTCCGCTGAGAACCGTATTGAACAGTGCAAGTTCCATAACATCGGCGTACTTTGAATCCGCCTTGATCCTGAGCATCCTTTCCGCAAAGAATACAAGTCCGATGGCCGCACATGTCTCGGAGTAAGCGGTATCATTGGGAAGATCGAAGGGGTGTGAAAAGCTTTCGCCGAGATGTGTCGCACCGATTCCTCCGGTGATATACATCTTGGTGTTTACGATGCTGTCAAAAAGTTTTTCACATGCATTAAGAAGTTCTTTGTCACCGGTAAGCCTTGCCATATCTGCCATTCCGCTGTAGAGGTATACGGCTCTTACCGCATGGCCGACAGCTTCCGTCTGCTCCCTTACCGGCATATGTGCCTGATG
>JAFZWW010000052.1 GCA_017617005.1 Lachnospiraceae bacterium | reverse complement strand
TTCTGCAGTAGAAGGCGGAGACAAGAGCGCAGCTGAAGCTGAGCTCAGGGAAGCTACCAAGACTCTTGAGATGGCTGCTACCAAGGGCGTATATCACAAGAACAACGTAGCTAACAAGACTTCTAAGATGGCTAAGGCTGTCAACAAGATGGCTTAAGCTTTCGCAAGTTTACTGAATCACAAACCCCTCGGAGTCTTCCGAGGGGTTTTTTCGAAAAATCACGAGGATTTTATGGACAAGAGTCTTATCAGAAACTTTTGTATAGTGGCACATATCGATCACGGCAAGTCCACACTTGCCGATCGTATCATAGAGAAAACCGGACTTCTCACCGCAAGGGAAATGCAGGAGCAGGTCCTCGACAATATGGAGCTCGAAAGGGAAAGAGGCATCACCATCAAGTCCCAGGCCGTACGCACGGTCTATAAGGCTAATGACGGAAAAGAATACATCTTTAACCTCATCGATACTCCGGGACATGTCGACTTTAACTATGAGGTATCGAGAAGCCTTGCCGCATGCGACGGAGCGATACTTGTCGTTGATGCGGCGCAGGGTGTTGAAGCTCAGACACTTGCAAATGTATATCTTGCACTTGACCATAACCTCGATGTTTTCCCTGTTATCAATAAGATCGATCTTCCCAGCGCAGAGCCCCAGAGGGTCAAGGATGAGATCGAGGATGTAATAGGTATCGAAGCACAGGATGCTCCCCTTATTTCCGCAAAGAACGGAATAGGAATTGAAGATGTCCTTGAAGCGGTAGTTAACAAGATTCCCGCACCCAAGGGCGATGACAATGCACCTTTGTCAGCACTTATTTTTGATTCCATCTATGATTCATATAAAGGTGTCATCGTATTCGTACGTGTCATGGACGGTACGGTCAAAAAGGGCACCAGGATCAAGATGATGGCTACCGGTGCGTGCGAGGAAGTTGTCGAAGTCGGATATTTCGGAGCGGGAAGATTCATCCCCTGCGATGAGCTCACCGCAGGAATGGTAGGCTATATCACCGCATCCATCAAGACTCTTTCCGAGACCGAAGTCGGTGATACCGTAACCGAAGCGGATAATCCCTGTGCGGCACCTCTTCCCGGTTACAAGAAGGTCCAGCCCGTTGTTTACTGCGGAGTTTATCCCGCGGACAGCGCAAAATACGAAGATCTCAAGGAAGCGCTTGAAAAGCTTCAGCTAAACGATGCTTCACTTTTCTTCGAGCCCGAGACGTCACTTGCACTGGGCTTTGGTTTCAGATGCGGATTCCTCGGACTTCTTCATCTTGATATCATCCAGGAAAGACTCGAGCGTGAATATGATCTTGACCTCGTAACGACCGCACCTTCCGTTGTTTACAAGGTTCACAAAACAGACGGCACCGTCATCGACCTGACCAATCCTTCCAACCTTCCCGATCCCAGCGAGATCGAGTTCATGGAAGAGCCCATAGTAAATGCAGAGATAATGGTGACCAAGGATTTCGTCGGATCCATCATGGAACTCTGTCAGCAGAGACGCGGACGCTATGTGAGCATGGAGTATATCGAAGCGGGAAGAGCACTTCTTAAATACGAGCTTCCCCTGAATGAGATCATCTATGATTTCTTTGATGCGCTCAAATCCAGATCCAGAGGGTATGCTTCCTTTGACTATGACCTTAAGGGATATGAAAAGAGTTCGCTCGTTAAACTCGATATCCTTATCAATAAAGAGCAGGTTGATGCACTCAGCTTCATAGTCCACTCCGAATCCGCATATGAGCGCGGAAGGAGAATGTGCGAGAAGCTCAAGGATGAGATTCCCAGGCATCTGTTCGAGATCCCCATCCAGGCCTGCGTCGGCGGAAGAGTCATCGCGCGTGAGACCGTAAGGGCAATGAGAAAAGACGTCCTTGCAAAGTGCTACGGCGGTGATATAACCCGTAAGAAGAAGCTCCTCGAAAAGCAGAAGGAAGGCAAGAAGCGCATGAGACAGGTTGGAAGCGTGGAGATACCGCAGTCTGCATTCATGAGCGTCCTCAAGCTTGATGATGACAACTGATCTTACAAAATCAGAACTTTATATACATATTCCGTTTTGTGTAAAGAAGTGCCTCTATTGTGATTTTCTTTCTTTTCCCGCCGATGAGAAAACGAAGGAAAGATACATAGAGGCTCTTTGTGATGAGCTGATGTATATCGGCTGTGAAAGAGCGGAAAATCCACTGCGCAGCGTATTTATCGGAGGCGGAACTCCTTCCGTTCTTTCCGCAGAGCACATCGTCAGGGTGATGGATACCGTAAAGGAACGTTTCACTCTTGAAGAAGATGCGGAGATCACTATCGAATGCAATCCCGGAACACTGGAAGAAGAGAAGTTGAAGGCATATAAAGAGTGCGGAATAAACCGGCTGAGTCTCGGCCTTCAGTCTTCACACGAAAAAGAATTAAAGACCCTCGGAAGAATACATACTTACGAGGATTTTGTATCCTGCATCCGAATGGCGGAAAATGCGGACTTCGACAATATCAATGTAGATCTTATGAGCGGGCTTCCGGGGCAGACTGCGTCTTCCTTTGAAGAGACTCTGAGAAAGGTCTGTACTCTTTCCGATTGCATAAAGCATATATCCGCATACAGCCTGATTGTTGAAGAGGAGACTCCCTTCGGGCAGATGTATGAAGACGGACAGCTCAATCTTCCGGATGAAGACGAAGACCGCGAGATGTATCATATGACTACACGCATATTGTCGGAGTACGGATTCGAAAGATATGAGATCTCAAATTATGCTCGCCCGGGTTTCGAATGCAGGCACAATATCGGATACTGGACCGGTGTAGATTACTATGCTGCGGGACTTGATGCGGCTTCTTTTTACGGACACTGCAGATACAGCAATACTCCCGATATGGAAGAGTATCTTAAGGACCCCATATCAGCTCCTTCATTGATCGAGAAGCTTGATCAAAGTGGGCTCATGAGTGAGTATATGATCCTCGGACTCCGTCTTACCTCCGGTGTAAGCGTTTCCGGGTTTGAAAAACGGTTTAAGACCGGTATTTTTGACGTGTACGGAAAGGAGATCGACCGTTTTATTCAAGACGGCCTCCTTGATCACGCCGGTGATAATATAAAACTGTCTGAAAAAGGCTTGGATCTGGCAAATTTTGTCATGAGAGCTTTTATCTGAAAATTCCGAAAATTTATTCAATATTATGTAAATCAGTGGTATAATGTAGTGTGATGTATAAGGGCCGTATTTCGGCCTGTTGTTTGTTATGTATTCAGATAATAGAGGCTCGGGAAATAAAATATGGTTGTATGCGGGGATGGTCCTCGCTGTAGCCGCTGTGATAGGCGCTGTTTGTATTGCGGTCAGATACAAAAGCCGTATTGATGCGGAGAATACCTACCGTGAATTGTCTGAAAATGCAAATGCCGTAAGTGAGGGACAGCAGCAGGAGACGGTTGAAGCGGTACTTCCCGAAACCGAAACGGAAGAGACGCCGCAGGGACTTTCGCCCGAGGGACTTCTTCAGGCATCCGGTGAAGGCGATGTCAGCGGCAACGATGAAGAAGATATCCCGGAAGCCGTCAGTGAAGCACCCGGCAAAAGCCTTGACTGGGACGAACTCCATCAGACCAATCCCGATATCTATGCATGGATCTACGTGCCCGGAACGAGCATTGATTATCCTGTGCTTCAGCATCCGAGCAGCAATGAATATTACCTGAACCATAACCTTGACGGCTCATACGGTTTTCCCGGAGTCATATATACGGAAAATTATAACAGCAAGGATTTCACCGATCCCAATACTGTTCTGTACGGCCACAATATGGATAACACGACCATGTTCTCCACACTGCACAATTTCCGTAACCCCGACATGGTCAGTGAGCCTCACTACATCTACATCTATACCGAAGACGGCAGAACTCTCGTCTATGAGATCTATGCCGCATACATATATCCGTCGATCCATCTGCTCCTGAATTTCGATATCGATAACGATTACATTTTCGAGCAGTACCTGAGAAATATCAGCAATATGGACATCACGAGTACGGACCTTGCAAATATACGCCATGACATTGATGTTACCGTAGATGACCGCATCATTACGCTTTCGACATGCACGACAGATCATGACGCTTCCAAGAGATTCCTTGTCACGGGAGTATTGCTTAATCCGTAAGGCGCGAGGCAGGATTTGATAGAAGATAAGATCATAACCGAAAAGAAAACCTTTACCGCCTGGGGCCGGCTTGTTTTTACACTGATAGTCATCGCATTACTGATCACAGGTATCTTTCTGCTGGTCAGGCAGATGGGAAGAAGATCCCTTTACGAACTCAGTTCCGGACTGGAATCCGAAACGGCCGATGTCGGCGAGACTGTCACAAACGGTTCACCCGATACCGGGATCACCGAAGGGCATATCATCTATAACGGAAAAGAATACGCTCCGAACAAGGACCTTATCTGCATCCTTGTAATGGGGCTGGATAAAGAAACCGTTACGGAGATAGGCGGACAGAGCTGGGAGACGAATCCCGATTCGCTAAATAACGGTGGCCAGGCAGATGCACTTTTCCTGCTCCTTCTCAATCCGCACGATGAGAATATTTACGTCGTCAGCATTAACAGAAACACTATGGCTGATGTTGATATCTGGGATGACGAAGGCAATTACAGAGGCATTCTGAAAGAGCAGATAGCACTTCAGCACGGATACGGAAATGATGATGTTACATGTGCGGAGCATCAGGTAAAGGCAGTGTCGAGACTGATGTACAACATTCCGATCCATGCGTATGCTGCGATAAGCATGGATGCGATACCGGAGCTTAACGATGCAATCGGCGGAATAACGCTCGAAGTGCTTGATGACATCGTGTATCCCGAATACGATATGGACCTTCACAGGGGACAGATCGTTACTCTTATGGGAGATAAAGCATATTGGTATGTAAGGCTCAGGCATGAGGATGAATTTGATTCCAACTCTCAGAGGCTTGAAAGACAGAAACAGTATCTTACCGCATTTGCTCTGGCGGCCAGAGAGAGAATGAACGGAGACATAAACGTGGCGGTTTCTCTTTTTACCACACTGCAGAAATACATGGTCACCGATCTTAATCTGAGCAGCTATACATACCTTGCGACAGAAACAATGGACTATGCCTTTACCGAAGAGAATATCTATTCCGTAAAGGGCGAAACACTTCAGGGCGAGCAGTTCGAAGAGTTTTATCTCGATGACGATGCACTTGAAGAACTGATCGTAAAGCTTTTCTACGAGCCTGTTTAACAGTTGTCGTACCGGAGGCTTCTCCGGATAAAAAAATAAATTAAAAATGTTCAACATTTTTTTCAGGAGGGAAAAATAATGAAAAAGAAGGCTCTTGCAATCATTTCCGCTGCAATGCTGATGATGCTCAATGCTATCACCGTATTTGCGGCAAGCCCCGCTGTAGGTACCGCACAGCCTCCCGTAGCAACCCAGACTGCCATCACCGCAGTTGCCGACACCGCTACTCCGGCACAGTACGCTATCATCACAGCTACTTCCGAAGGCTTCAAGGTATCCGCAGTATCCGATTCAACCGCTAAGGCCGCTGTTGTTGCCGTACAGAACACCGTTCTCAGGGACGTTGCCGCTCTCGGTTATTTCCTCGGAAGTCCCGAGCTTGTAACCGCAGCCACAACCCAGGGAAGCGTTGTCGCTGCCAACATTCTTTCTACCGTAGAGGTTGATGCCACTACCGCAACCAAGGATGCGGCAGGAATGTACAACGTCGTTATGACCAACGGACAGATTGCCGCAGGCGACACCATCGCAATCCTTCACTATAACGGATCAAACTGGGAACTCATCAAGCCTGTAGCTGTTGCACAGGGCTCTGTTGCTTTCCAGGTTTCAAGTCTTTCACCCATCACCATAGTCAAGATTTCTACCAATGCTCCCGCAGCTTCACCCAAGACCGGAGTTACCGTTTCATTTATGGCACTCATCGTTCTTGCAGCAATGGCCGGAGCAGTCATCTGCTTCAGAAAATACCGCAGAGCATAATATCTGAATGTAAGCCTTAAGTCTGCAGGGGTTATCCCTGCAGGCTGAGGGCTTTAACATCATGACAAATTTTCTTTTTGTTACAACGATAAGCGGCTTTCTGCCGCAGTTTGAATCGGGAGATTGTATGCTGGCGCAGCAGCTGGGATGTAAAGTCAGCTATGCGTCCAATTTTGATAATCCCGTTTATGTATTCGATAAAGAAGATCTGATAAAGCAGGGCATAGAGCTCCATCAGATCGGAGTCAGAAAAAGTCCCATATCCGTCAAGTCAAACCTTCATGCGATAAAAGAATTAAAAAAGCTGATAGATGAAGGCAACATAGATATAATCCATTGCCATAATCCGATGGGTGCGGTAACCGCAAGAGTTGCTGCAAGATTTTCGAAGAAACGTCCGTATGTCATCTATACCGCACACGGATTTCATTTTTACAAGGGTGCACCGCTCAAAAACTGGCTGCTGTATTACACAGCCGAAAAGTTTCTTGCAAGGTGGACCGACCACATAATCACGATAAACAGCGAAGACTATACAAGAGCTCTTCGATTTCATATAAGACAGAAAGCCGGAGTTACCAAGATCGGCGGTGTCGGTGTCGACTGTGAAAAGTTCAGACCCATGCCGGAGATCAGAGAATCAAAGAGAAAAGAGATCGGCGTTCCCGCAGATGCTTTTCATATAGTCACTGCGGCAGAGATTAATGATAACAAGAATCAGAAGGTCATAATTGATGCGATAGCTTCGATACCCGATAAAGACATTTACTACACAATCTGTGGTAAAGGGCCTAACGAGGAATACTTAAATGACCTGATAAAAAAGTACGGTCTTGAAGAAAGAGTCAGACTTATCGGTTACAGGACCGATATGGAAGAGATACTGCAGACGGCGGATGTATTCGCATTTCCGTCGAAAAGGGAAGGCTTCGGTGTTGCGGCTGTTGAAGCACTTCTGTGCGGCATTCCCCTTATCGCATCTGAAACACGCGGTACGGGAGAATATGCACGTGACGGCGTAAACGCACTTATCTGCAGATCAGGAAAATCGGACGAATACGCCGATGCCATCATCAGGCTTAAGAGCAATCCCGATCTTCTGAAGAGATTTTCGGATGCATGCAGAAGCTCCGCACTTGATTTTTCACGCGGGGAAGTAAGCAAGATAATGCGTCCTGTTTATGAAAAAGCGATCCTTACCGTCACATCGGAACGGTAGGGGATATGTGAGGGGAGAAATTGAACGGACCACTCATCTCCGTAATAATGGGAGTCTACAATCAATGGAATACAGAAGCCCTTGAGAGGGCAGTCCGTTCCGTGCTCTGCCAGAGCCTCGGGGATTTTGAGTTCATCATCTGGGATGACGGCTCCGAAGGTGAGGCGGCACTTGCTCTTAAGAAGCTCCCCGAAAAGGATGCGAGGATAATCCTTGCGGGACGTGATGAGAACAGGGGACTGGCATTTTCCCTCAATGAGTGCATAAAGCTCGCAAAGGGAAAATACATAGCGAGAATGGATGCCGACGACGAATGCCTTCCCGAAAGATTCGCAAGGCAGGTGGAATTCCTTGAAAGCAATCCCGAATATGCCTGGTGCGGAACCGGTGCTGAGCTCTTTGATGAAAACGGAGCATGGGGATACAGGCGGATGCCCGAGATCCCGCAAAAGAAGGATTACTATAAGTATTCGCCCTATATTCATCCTTCCGTGATGTTCAGAAGATCCGTATTTGATTCATTCGCGGGTTATCTCGAAGAGGATGAAACATACAGATGCGAAGATTATGAGATCTTTATGAGGCTCATGCAAAAGGGGCTTAAGGGATATAACCTTCCCGAACCTCTCTTCAGATATTTTGAATGCAGTGATTCATACCGTTCACGTAATGTGAAGAACCGCATCAACGAAGCAAGAGTCAGGGCAAACGGCTATAAGAAGATGGGGACACTTTTCCCCTTCGGTTGGATATATGTTCTCAGACCCATTGTCGCATGCATTGTTCCTTCGGGTATTATCGCAAGTGTAAAGCGCTGTGAAGGAAAGAAAGCGAAAGCAGAGAGGGAGAGCGTAAATGCTGAGTCCTGTGCCGGAGAGCAGATCATCGAAGTATCGGAATACAGTACGCAGGATACCTGCATTCTCGGAAGCTACAGAAGAGTGTCTTCGTAGCGCCTGTGAAGGCAACGATGATTTTCCTGCAGAAGACCATCTGTTCATAAGTGTATTTGCTCCCGTGATCTCGGCGTTTGTATTCTATGTTCTCACAGATGCCCGCAAAAGAGGGATTAAGAGACTGGTCTTCTGTGCAAGAGATGCGTATCTGTTCTACGAAGCAGCGAAGATCCTTGGACCTGTTATCGCACCTGAGACGGAAGTTTCGTATATACATGTTTCGAGATATTCGCTCCGTGCCGCGGAATATGCACTGAGTCCCGATGACTGCCTTGATACCATATGCCTCGGCGCACTTGATATTTCTTTTTCGAGGATGATGAAAAGAGCATCGCTTTCGGATGAAGAGATAAAGTATTTTGCGAAAGAGATCGGTTACGAAAGAAGAGAGAACGATCTGCTTGATAATTCGCAGATTAGGGAAATAAAGCAAAGGCTGCTTAACAACAGGGAATTCTTTGAGGTTGTTTCGAAGCATGCCAAGGATAAGCTTGAACCTGCTCTTGATTATCTGAAACAGGAAGGCCTTGATAAAGAAAGCCTGAAGAAAACAAAGACCGCGATCGTTGACAGCGGATGGATAGGGACGGTTCAAAAGAGCCTTAATAAACTTACAGGTGCGGGAGAAAAGCTTGAAGGGTATTATTTCGGATTATATTCGCTTCCGAAAGGGGTATCCGAGGAAAGCTACAACAGTTTCTATTTTTCTCCCGGAGCGGGTGTGATGAACATCGGACGCAAGAACCGCTTCAGTGTCTGCCTTTTTGAAACTGTATGTTCCTCGCCGGAATCAATGACATACGGATATGAATATTCGGACGGTAAGGTCATTCCCGTGACAAAGCCCGAGGGTAATCCGAATAAGGATTATATCCTCAGATGCTCCGGATATATGCGGAAATTCTCGGAGATCCTTGCTAAGGGAATAAAGGATGATCCGGAAAATATTCATGACCACGATCTTGTTTGGATCTGCGAGGAACTCCTGAAACCACTTATGAGCGAACCGACGCCTGAGGAGAGCAGTGCCTTCGGAAAGATGCTCTTCAATGATGATGTCATTGCGGATGCGGATTATTCGCTCGCGGGAAAGTGGTCGGATGATGATCTGAAAAAGAATGCATTCATCAGAAAGATGTTCATCAAGAGCGGAATGAAGGCGGGAGATATTCCAAAGAGCGGATGGCCCGAAGGAAGCATTACAAATTCCTGCACCGGATTTAAAAGAAAAATGTGCCTGTTTTCGGAGAGAGCCTCCAAAACAGTTACAGAGTTAAGGAAGACGTTCAGAGCGTGAAGGGTAAATTCAGCGACATATTACAATATGTGTTCGTTATAAGGGAACTGACATCCCGTGAGATAAAAAGGAAGTATGCGAGAAGTTCGCTCGGAATCATCTGGAGCGTGCTCAATCCGCTTCTTATGATGGTTGTCATTTCACTTATATTCTCGACGATGTTCAAGAGAAAGATCGAGAACTTCCCGATCTACTTTCTCACAGGCCAGACATTATGGGGGCTGTTCAGTGGTGCAACAAATGCTGCAATGACGGCTCTTGTGGACAATAAGACCCTGCTTATAAAAGCAAAGCTTCCCAAGCATACATTTATCCTTTCAAGAGTTTATACATCTCTGGTGAATTTCGGATATACATGCATTGCTTTTGTGCTGATGCTTTTGATCTTCAGGATAAAACCGAGCTTTACAATGCTGCTTTTTCCGATATGCATTGTCTTTGCACTGTTTTTTTCAATCGGGATCGGATATTTCCTTGCGACGCTTTATGTTTTCTTCGCTGACATCAAGCACCTGTACGGAATATTCCTGACACTGCTCATGTACCTGTCCGCAATCTTTTATCCCGTGGACAGCCTGCCCGAAGCAATGCAGCTTGTGATCAATTGGAATCCCGTCTATCTGCAGATACTGTTTGCAAGAGAATGTGTGATGTACGGACATTTCCCTGAGGGCTGGGTCTGGATAAGACTTGTCATATGGTGCATAGGAAGCCTGCTGTTCGGAATGATAGTTTTCAAATCTAAAGAGAATAAGATAATGCAGACAATTTAGTCTGTCGCAGGAAATAAGCTTGAAAAGATATGCATTGAGAAAGAGAATATGTCGTCCGGTGATGGCTGTGATAATGATGATCACGGCTGTTCTTGGCGTGCTCATTCCTGCGGACAGAGTATCTGCTGCCGATGCATATGCCGCATTTGGTTCTACTTCATATGAGGTTGTTGAAGGAAAAGAGTTCAAAGTAGGCGTATATGTCAAATGCATAGACGGAGTCGGAGCATGCAGTATGACAGTCGGCTACGATCCCAACTGCCTTGAATATGTCGAGGGCGGTTCCGGATATGATGCCGCTAACGGACTTGTTTTTATAATTGATGAAGTCGGCAACGGTGCAAATTCAAGAAAGTTCCTTCTCAAGTTCCGGGCAAAGACTGCATGCTATACATCTATCTATGCTGTCGCCAATTATGCATATACATATGCATTCCCCGATGTGATCCTCGAAGATGGAACTGTTGTACCTGCGGCACCTCCCACGGAATGCAACATAACAAGAGATGCTTCCGCTCCCATAACCATTCAGGCTGCTGCGGCACCTGCACCCGAAAAGGAAGAGACAAAGCCCGAGCCTGTACTGGAAGAAGAGCAGGACACCGTCACAGATGAAACGGAAGATGAAGAATTAACCGTAACAGAAGAAATACCGGAAGAGGCGGAAACTGTAGCACCCCAGCCGGAGTATGTCCCTGAGACGGTTCATGTTCCTGAGACTATAGAGACCGTTCAGGTAGAACCGTCAAGCATAGTGGAAGCAAATCCTGATGTTTTTAATCCGGGAGAAAATAACGAACCGGTTAAATCCGATTACTCCTTCCTGCTTGCGATCATTCTTGTTATCTCTGCGATATCCCTTATTCTGCTTCTCTGGCTTTCAAGGGATGAGTTCAAGGCACGCAAGATGGAAGCACGTCAGTATATCGATGAGCTCGAGAATCCCCGTTCGGAGGACTAGTATATCTATGACCTTCCCGAAGAGGATGAGATCATTCCTGAGGAAGACGGGCTGTATGAAAAGCCTGACGAGTATTATGAAAATGTTCAGGCTGAGGAGAATGAATCTGAAGCGGTTGCCTCCACCGAGGAAGATCCCGAAGAGTCGGATCTTGATTACACTCCCATATCCGATACGTATGCTGAAGATGATATCCAGTTTGTTGATGTAGACGGAATGATCGTGTCCGATGAAAGAGAACGTGTCATCTCGGTCAAGGATGTCACGATGGAATTCCATCTGTCGACTTATAATCCTTCCGGACTCAAGGATTATCTCATTCAGGCCGTAAAGCGTAAGATAGAATACAGAAGGCTCTTTGCACTCTATCATGTGAGCTTTGATGTATATAAGGGTGAAGTCGTCGGTATCATCGGAACCAACGGTTCCGGTAAGAGTACTCTTCTCAAGATCGTATCCGGTGCACTCAGGCCTACATCCGGCAAGGTTATCGTCGACAGGAAGAAAGTTCAGCTTCTTACCCTCGGTACAGGTTTTGATATGGAACTTACCGCTAGGGAGAACGTGTACCTGAACGGTTCCATCATCGGCTATTCCAAGGAATTCCTCGATAAACATTACAATGACATAGTTGAATTTGCAGAGCTTCAGGATTTCATGGAAGAGAAGGTCAAGAACTTCTCATCCGGTATGGTATCCAGGCTCGGCTTTGCCATTGCCACCGCAGGCGATGCGGCTGAAATACTTATCCTCGACGAAGTTCTTTCAGTAGGCGATGAATTCTTCAGAAAGAAGAGCCTTGCCCGCATTAAAGAAATGATTCATGGCGGAAGCACGGTTCTTATTGTCAGTCATGGTATGAATACAATTTTGGATAATTGTTCCAAGTGTGTATGGATTGAAAAGGGAGAGCTAAGAATGGTAGGTAATCCCAAAGAAGTTTGCGAAGCATATCGACATATGGAAGAGAATGAAAATGCTGTTGGTGCATAAAAAGCATTATCAAGTTATTTTCTTTATATATTTAGAAATGTTACCTGTATCATAACATTTATATTCTACTGTAAAGTATGAATTTACTTTATGGTATTTTTTATGATTTTCTGAGGCTTGTTTAATGAAAAAAAAGAAAACAAATAAATATACTGAATTAACAAAAAATAAGGTAAAAATAAAGGGCTTATATAATTTTTCAAAAAACGGAAAAAGAGTTAAAGTATCTGTTATTGTACCGGTTTATAACGTGCAAAATTATTTGAGAGAATGCTTGGATAGTGTTTTGTCTCAAACTTTCCATGATATTGAAATAATTTGTGTAAATGATGGATCTAAAGATTCTTCACTAGATATTCTTTTGGAATACGCAAAATCGGACACTCGAATTAAAGTTATAGATAAGGAAAATGCTGGATATGGACATACCATAAATTTGGGTGTTGATTATTCGAATGGCGATTATATCGGGATAGTTGAATCTGATGATTGTATACATCCCCAAATGTATGAAGTCTTATATAACTTGGCTAGGGAGAACAATCTTGATTTTATCAAATCGGATTTTTATAGATATACATAT
Source organism: Lachnospiraceae bacterium (assembly GCA_017617005.1). Classification (GTDB taxonomy): domain Bacteria; phylum Bacillota; class Clostridia; order Lachnospirales; family Lachnospiraceae; genus AC2028. Next base: position 24,594 of record JAFZWW010000052.1, on the reverse strand, counting down.
GAAAATGGAAATAAGCAATATAATAGAATATTCTTATCAAAAAATATCGAATACTATAACTGTGTTTTTTCACCTAATGAAAAACCTGAATGCTATGATTTTCCGATGCATACATGGACTGGACTATATAAAGCATCATTTCTTAGAAAACATATGATAAGGCATAACGAGACTCCGGGTGCTTCATTTCAAGATACTGGGTTTTTCTTTCAAACATTTGCTTACGGACAAAGAGTAATGTTTGTTGATCAAGCGTTCTATTATTATAGATGTGATAATCCGGATTCGTCTGTTAAATCAAAAGATAAAGTGTTCTGTATAAAAGACGAATATGATTATGTCATGTCATTTTTGAATAATCATCCCGATATTTATTCGAAGATTATAAAATATGTGTGGTCAGTAAGGGGAGGGAGTTATCTTCGAACTCTTGGACGAATTGATAGAAAATTCAGAAAAGAGTTTTTATCTCATTTTAACTCTGAATTTTCAAACGCAGAAAAAAAGGGGGAACTTGATTATTCTATTATGCCTAGAGATAGGGCAAATTCTATAAGAACTATAGTGCGCCTTCCTGAAAAATATCTGTATTCTATGAACCATAATAACGTAGACAAACACGTTATTAGACGTTTTATTTGGTGCACAAAGGACAATGGATTTTTATATGCCATTAAATATGCTTTTGGCTTTTTGTCTCCAAAACCTTGGAGTTATCGTGCTGCTATTAAGGCTCACCTGATAATTCAAATTCATAAATTCCTTTCGGCTTTACATATTCAAAATGCTGAAATGAGAAAAATAGGTCAATTTCGTAATATTCATAATGGAGATAGGTGCTTCATCGTGTGTACTGGTCCCAGTTTAAATCTATCGGATTTAGAAATTCTTCGTGATGAGTATACATTTGGAGTTAATTCGATATACAGAGCGTATTCGCATACTGACTGGAGACCTACGTATTATACAATTATAGATCAATATATTGCAGATCGTTATAAAGAGACAGATCAACTTGATTTTTCTTCTTATGCTAAGGAGGCTGTATTTTTAAATAGTTACATAAAAACACAGAATAATAAATCAAATATATATAAGTTATATGTTGATTTTATAAATCATACAAAAAACAATTTAAAAAATTCTACAATATATGTTAGTGATGATTTGTCTATAAGGGCTATTGATTGCTTTACAGTTACAAATATTGCAATTTCTTTAGCTATATATATGGGATTTAAAAACATATATTTAATAGGAGCAGATAATAATTTTGAAGGTAGTAAAATCCATTTCTTGCCCAATATCTTCGATCCGACTATGCAAAAAAAAGGTAGAATGGAAATGAATACCATAAGAGCAAATTATGGATATTATGCAATGAAAGAATATGCAAGAATCAAAGATGTAAATATCTATAATGCAACACGTGGAGGACATTTAGAGGTTTTTGATAGAGTTGATTTTGATAGTCTTTTCGAAAATGGATCAAGATTATCTAGTTACGATTATTTCACGGATACTGTATTAGAGGATGCTGCTGGAAGAGAAATACTATTATGGGGCAATTCAAAAGAGTATCGTACATATTTAAAGCAAAAAAAAGGCATTGATATTAGAAATGCCTTTAAAACTGCAAAATTATGTGATGGTATCAATACGTTATGCCTTGATGATATCAAAAATAAGAATGAATTGTTTTTTCTTATCAATGTTGACTCAATAGAAAATTTTGATAAGCAGAAAATTCTTAAGCAAATTGGCTTTTCTTCATCCAGAGATCATAGGTTTTTTATGCATCCTGAAGTGCTGGCTTCGGCTGGGGCATATTCTGATGAATATAACAATATAGTTAATAATATACCGAAAAATATTTTTATACATTTTAAAGGATATAATTCAAAGATAAAAATAGGTCAAAATGTCAATTCTAAAAAAGAATTTCACATTTATGTTGAAAGTAATTGTGATATTAAAATTGGCGATGATGTAATGATTTCAGGTTTTATGAATGCGGAATCACACTCATCCGTTTCTATCGGCAATAAATCTAGAATTGATTCTTGTAATATAAAAACGTTAAACAACTCATTTATGCTTATAGGAAATAGATTTGTATCAGGCGAGAGATTAGATGTTATTGTTTCTCGCAACGGATATTTAAATATCGGAAACGATGTACATGTTGAAAAAAATGTTTCCATTAACTGTGGGATGGATTGCGAAATAATTGATGTTGAATCTGGAGATAAATCTAATATATCTAATAGTCCCTGTGTTTCCATTCACTCTCACTGTTTTATTGGAAAAAACACAATGATTTTCTCTGATGCAAATATAGGGGTAGGAAGCATTGTATCTGATGGAGAGAACGTAAAAGGAAATTATCTAAATAACATTTTGATAGGTGGACAATCTGGATTGGTTTTGAAGAATAATGTATGCTGGAAAAATTCAATGAATGAAGATGTTTCTAGTATAAATATTGAGTATCGTTTAAAAACGATTAATGATATAAAGGTGGTATGAATTGAAAATCATAGCTGTTATGCCTATAAAAATGATGAATGAAAGATGCCCGGGTAAAAATATACGTTTACTGGGTGATAAACCATTACTTCAATACGAGTTGGATTCATTGATTGAAACTAAATTGTGTGATGATATTTATGTTTTTTGTAGTGATGATAACATTACAAAATATCTTCCCGAAGGTGTTACGTATTTGCACAGAAGCCCAAATCTTGATCTTCCAACGTCAAACTTTACCCAAATATTCGCAGAATTTATGAATAAGATTGATTCGGATATTTATGTTTATGCACACGCTACAGCACCGTTTGTTTCAGTAGAAACAATTAATAAGTGTATAAACGCGGTTATATCTGGAGAATATGATTCGGCATTTTGCGCGATTAAGTTGCAGGATTATTTATGGACAGAAAACGGTCCTTTGAATTTTGATGCCCAAAATCTTCCTAGAACTCAGGATTTGCCAGTGATTTTCCAAGAAACATCTGGCGTATATGTCTTTAGAAAAGAAGTTTTTCTTCAATATGGAAGAAGAGTTGGTAATAAACCATTTATTTGTGAGGTTAATGCCAAAGAGGCAATAGATATTGATGAACCAGATGATTTTGAATTTGCAGAATTGGTAGAAAGAGCATCACATATCAAAGGATAACATTAATGAGAGATGTGAAATTGCTTGATGTCACCTTGCGTGATGGAGGCTGTGTTAACAATTTTAATTTTGGCCTGACATATATGAATAAAATCCGTTCTTCACAGGAAGATGCGGGTGTTGATTGCATTGAAGTAGGATATATAGACCAAATTAATGGGAGTTACAGCAATCGAACAAAATTTATTGATGAGAGATCAATTGCTGATAGTTTTATTACCCAAAAAAACAAAGGAATTATATACTTGGCCATGATTGATTATGGCAAGTATGATCTTGATAAACTCACCCCCAAAAGCGATGAGGGAATTGATGGTTTAAGGATTGCATTTCATAAGAAAGATTATAAAAATGCATTAACTGAATGCCGTAAAGTATTAGATAAAGGCTACAAATTATTCATTCAGCCAATGCTTACATGTTGGTATTCTGAATATGAATTATTGGATATGATATCTGAAATTAACAATAATCTTTCGGATGCTACGGCCTTATATATTGTCGATAGCTTTGGCGAAATGCATCCGGAAGATGTTGCTTCGCTTTTTGAATTATTTGATGAACATTTAGCTGGTAGTATTGCAATTGGCTTTCATTCTCACAATAATATGCAATTATCATTTTCAAATGCTTGTACTTTTTTGAGCCAGAACACAGAACGTTCTCTTTACTTGGATAGTTCAATTATGGGAATGGGAAAGGGAGCGGGAAATCTAAGTACCGAATTGATAATTGAACACCTTAATCGTAATTATGGAAAGAATTATTCGATTTCACCTTTGCTGTCTGTTATTGATGAAGTGATTAATCAGATTCGAAGCGAATACTATTGGGGATATGCTGTAGAGTTTTATTTGTCTTCTATTAATCATTGTTCTCCAACATATGCTAGTCATTTTTATAGTAAACATATGTTGCCAATAGATAGAGTAGATGAACTTTTAAAGACTCTTTCTTTAGAAAAAAAAATATCTTTTGATGAAGCGTATGCTGAAGAGGTATATCGAAAATATAACGAAAAAACTGTTATTGATGATTCTGATACTGTTTCATGGATCAAGAAAAAAATCAGTGAAAAAAAGATATTGCTTATTGCACCTGGAAAAAGTGTCAGCGATGCCAAGGAATCCATAGAAGAGCTGATGAAAAAGGGATTTGTTTCTTTCGGCTTAAATATGTCTTTGGATTTTCCACTTGATTTTTACATCACGACAAGAGTTGATGTGTTTGAGAGATTATCTAAGGATAATAAGCAAGTAATTGTTTTATCAAATATAGTTTCAGTGAATAGTGAGAATGTTCACGTTTTAGATTATAAGAAATGGATCGAAGTTAATGATGAGACACATGATTCTTCTGCGGTCATTGCTTTTAAATTACTGAAAGAATGCGAAGCAAAAGATATCGTTTTAGCTGGATTTGATGGCTTTTCAGTTAATGTAAATGAAAATTATTATGATCCTGATTTAAGACATCCGATATCAGTAACCCAACAAGAAAAAAACAATATATTCTATAAAAAACTAATAAAGAGTATTAAAGAATATGGAATTAATGTGACGTTTTTAACTCCTTCTAAATACGATGAGTAATCTTTCAAATAAAAATTCTAACAATAATTGTGTATCATCCGACAAAAATATTGCGGTTATTGTTCCTACGTATAATAGGGAGAAAAGTATTAACAACATAGTAAATACTTTTTTGGAATTGGATGATTACAGAATTCATTTATATATTATTGATAATGCCAGAAATTTTCATTATGATTGTCGGCCAAATCTTACTGTGATTCCCAACATAAATGCTGGAGGGGCAGGGGGATTTGCTCGTGGGATGCTGGAAGTGCTTGATTCTGAAGAGCATTTTTCTCACGTTGTATTAATGGACGATGATATTTCTTTTGATTCAAAACTATTTGAAAGATTAATTAATTTCTTAAAATCTTTAGGACCGGATTCGAATGAATGTTTTGTTGGCGGAGCTATGTTCAGAAGTGATCGCCCTTATTTTCACGTTGAATCTGGCGCAAAATGGAACGGATTAGTTGTTGAGCCTTTAGGTTACGGCCTGGATATAAGAGAACCACAGGCCACAAAAATGATTGATTCGATTTTTGGTGCGGATTATGCGGCATGGTGGTTTTGCTGCATTCCTATAAAATATATAAGGGACGATAATCTACCTTTACCACTATTCTTTCAGTGGGATGATGTTGATTATGGATTGAGAAACAAAGCTGGTGTTTATACCAGAAGCGATATATATGTATTACATGAACCGTTTGATCTGAAAAGAACTGCAATGCAATATTATTATTCTAATAGGAATTCCCTTATTGTTAATAGTTGTCATGATGGCGGTGATTCTAAGAAAACAGTAATTAAAACTCTAAAAAATCGAATCATTTCAGAGATTTGTTTATATAGATACGAATATGCAGAGTCTCTAAACAAATCCATCGAGGATTTCCTTAAAGGACCTATGTGGTTATGTTCAATTAATCCGGAGGAATATAATAACGAAATATTAAGATTTAATAAACCGTTTCAATTCGTAGCAAATAAAGTGGATTATGATTGGCTTGGTGTGTGCAGAAATATAAAAGATTGTGATTTTTTGCATAAATTCATTCGAATGGTTTCATTAAACGGATATTTATTGAAATCAAAAAATGATTTCATTTTACCCTTATATACTGATAAACCTGTTCAAGGATATAGAGCCAATAAAATATTGTTTCTTGAAGAAATATCCGGAATGGGTTTTGAAAGAAACAAGGATATCAAAAAAGCGATATGTTGTATTTTTAAATTTTTATTTCTATATATAAAATTATTGTTCTGCTATTCGAATGTGAAAAGAAAATACAGGGATAAATACAGCTATATGACATCAAAAGAAATGTGGAAAAAATATTTGCGCTTGAATGAACTCAACTAAATAAGTGCATATATACTTTATCGATTTGTGCATTAAAATGCATATATTAATTCTTCTTTTTCTTAAGATAGTAAGCCCCACCCGCACAAGCACATATAGCAATAAATACTATGATGATCGCCGGAGCGGACTTGCTGCTTCCTGCAGATTCGTCAGATGATTCCGGACCGGGAGATGCTATTGCATTTCCCGGTTCTGTGTTTGTATTGGAATGATTAATGATTTCGCCGGTTCCTTGCGAATCTAAAATCACATGATAAACTACAGGCAGATTAGAACCTTCTGAATTTACTGCCTGATTGGTAAATACAAATTTTCCGAATCTGTCGATCGTAAACATCAGATATATATGTTCTCCGGCAGAATCGGTATTTCTGATGGGACAGAAGGGGATATCGTAGTATTTTCCGTCTTCTTCATAGTACAGTTTTGTTGGATCGGGATAATTCGAATTTGTCAGAGGAACCTCGATTTCCACAACACAACTGAACGGAAAATATTCGATCATTTCGGAACCAAATTCGATTCGGATGTCATCAGAACTGCCGGAATTATCAAAATAATTTATTCCGTTTGCGGCAGCTTCCAGATGACCTTTGAATTCGTTTATGTCTGATTCCGACATGTTCTGAATGATCTCGTATTCGGATTCATTCAGCTGACTTCTTATTGCTCTTACCGAGAAAAACTGATCTCCTGCGACATACCTGCATATAAAATAGATCTGATCTGTTCCGGACTCTATTTCTTCTTTTATCTCGCTGTCTGATCCAATTTCATGAATAAAACAATTATCGTCGGCGGGCTGATCCGGTGAAGGATTAACCTCCGGATTTTCATCGCCTGAGTCTTCGGGCTGGGGCTGAGTCTGGGGGTCGGGATTGTTGCCCGGATTATTCTGTGGATTGTTATTGCCTCCGTCGTTATTATTTCCGCTGTTTCCGTCTTTTATCGCTTTGAACTGGGCTGCGGTTATTCCGAGGCCGTAACGGCTTGCATCATAGGTCATTGTGCCCATATATCCGAAATTGGATGTATCTATGGTTGAGCCGTTGGAAGGGTAGACCGGAGTGGTGTTATAGCATACGCCGGAAGTGTTGATGAGCCTCCATCCGGTTCCGAAGCACTGAGTACATAAACCGGGCTGTCCGAGCTGTCTGCACTTGCATTCGAATAATCCCGCACCGCCACATACATCACAGGGGTAGCGGCCTTCACCGTTACAAACGGGGCATATGGATCCGTCGGGCAGATGTCCGCTTCCGTCACATCCGATGGGAGTCCCGTCGCCCGTATGGTTTGTTCCGCAGACCGCATATCCCGTCTGATGGCACAACCAGCACTGCATCCATCCGTCGCCGAGGCGGTCGCTTCCTTTTGCGGGATCGCAGAGTTCGCATTTACCCGTGCCGTCGCATCCGAGGCAAAGGATATATCTTTCCGCATGAACGCTCGTCGGAATGAGGAGTATGAATGCAAGAGTCATGAGTGACAGAAGTGATTTGCGTACGGACATACTTTTTCTCCTTGTGGTATGTGTTAATGTCCTGTCTGTATAATGATATCAAAGAGTTGATATTATCAACAATGTCGATTTTTCAAATGCTTAAGTTTTTTCTCTATTATCCCCGAAAATATAGTACAATTGCCTTTGGGAGGGATTATCATGCCGCTTCTTGCAGGATATATGGTGCCTCATCCGCCCATCGCCGTACCGGAGATCGGTGGAGGGGAAGAAAAGAAGATCATTTCGACGCTGACCTCATTCGATGAGGTTGCTTCGGATATTGCCTCTGTCAAACCGGATACCATAATCCTTACTTCTCCCCATTCGATCATGTATAGGGATTATTTTCATATTTCCCCCGGAAGAAATGCCGTCGGGGATTTCAGCCGTTTCGGCGCTCGTAATGTCCGTTTTAATGTTTCATATGACGATGAACTGGTCCGTGAGATCGAATCGATCTGCGAAAAAGAAGACATACCTGCGGGTACCGAAGGAGAAAGAGATCCTCTGCTCGATCACGGCACCACTGTTCCCCTTTATTTCATTAACAAGAGATATACGAATTACAAACTTGTCCGTATCGGTCTTTCCGGACTTGATCTGAATACTCATTTTGAATTCGGAAAAGCAATCAGGAAAGCGATAGATAAGACCGGCAGAAGATGTGTCTTCGTTGCAAGTGGGGACTTAAGCCATTGTCAAAAAGAAGACGGACCGTACGGCTTTTCACCCGAGGGTCCCGTATATGATGAGATGATCATGAAGACGATGGGTGAGGGGGATTTCGGCGCATTGGCATCTTATGATGAGGACCTTTTGAGCAAGTCAATGGAATGCGGGCACAGGTCGTTTACAATCATGGGCGGCGCATTTGAAGGTACAAATTTTGAAACAAGAGAACTGTCACACGAAGCAACATTCGGTGTCGGATACGGATTTTGTATATATCATCCGCTACCGTATTCACAAAGTTAAAAGGAGGAAGCCATGGATCCATATGTAGAACTTGCCAGGAAAACCATTGAACTGATCATCAGTCATAATGATGTATATGTCCCGTCGGATGATGAACTTACCGATGAGATGAAGAACGGAAGAGCCGGCGCATTTGTGTCCATTCACGAAGGCGGCAAGCTCCGCGGATGCATCGGGACCATTGCTCCCACCTGTAAGAATATCGCAGCTGAGATCGTATCCAATGCGATCGCTGCTTCGACAAGAGATCCGAGATTCAATCCGATCAGGACCGAGGAACTTGGTTCGCTTGAGATAAATGTCGATGTCCTCAGTCCCGAAGAGCCCATCGATTCCCCCGATCAGCTTGATGTCAAGAAATACGGCGTGATCGTTGAGAAGGGTTACAAGCGTGGACTTCTTCTTCCCGACCTCGACGGTGTTGATACCGTTGATGAACAGATAGCGATAGCAAAGCAGAAAGCAGGACTGGATCTTACCGAGAGCGGAGTTAAGATGTACCGCTTTGAGGTTGTCCGTCATGTTTGATGACGAAAAAGAAAAATCGATAGCAGTCTGTCCCGTATGCCCCCATCACTGCAGATTACCTGAAGGCAGTATCGGAAGATGCAGGGCCAGGGCAAACCGTGACGGCAAGGTTATAACGCTCAATTACGGCAAGGTTACTTCTATCGCGCTGGATCCGATTGAAAAGAAGCCTCTCGCTTTCTTTTATCCGGGAAGTAAAGTTCTGTCTGTCGGGAGCTTTGGATGCAATCTGAGCTGTCCGTTCTGTCAGAACCATGACATAGCACAGGTGGGAGACAGTGATATTCCGGAAGTATATACAGTGACTCCCGAGAAGATCCTTTCGATCGCACTTGATGAGATCCCGGGCGGCAACATAGGTGTCGCCTACACATACAACGAAGCGCTTGTCGGTTATGAATTCGTAAGGGATACGGCAAAGCTCGTACATGAGCATGATCTGAAAAATGTTCTTGTCACAAACGGAACGTGCGAGCTGTCTGTCCTTGAAGAAATACTTCCTTTCATTGATGCGATGAACATTGACCTAAAGGGCTTCAGGACGGAAGTTTATGAAAAGCTCGGCGGAGACCTTGAAACTGTGAAGGCATTTATCGAAAGGTCAGCGCAGGATTCCCATGTCGAGATCACATCACTCATCGTACCGGGACTTAATGATTCTCCGGATGATATGCAAGAGGAAGCAGAATGGATCGCATCCATAGATCCTGATATACCGCTTCATATCACGAGATATTTCCCGAGGTACAGATACAGCGAACCTGCAACGGACATCGCACTTATGCGTGAACTGAAAATAAAAGCGGAAAGGCATTTGAAGAGAGTTCTTCTCGGAAATGTATAAACACCGTTCATAAATGAGACTTACCATATACAACGCACTCGTTAACAGAATACCCGGCATCAGATACAGATACCACAGGTTCCACGACGGAAGCACAGGGATTAAAACTATTATTTCCTGGCTTTATCTTCTATGGCTTAATTTTGCATATTATTGCCTGTTCTGCAGGTTCCTTGGAAAGATCCCGAATGCCGAATATTACGAGACAAAAAAGGTTCCCGTAAATGCATCCGAATCCGAACTGGCGATCAGGGAATTCGGATACGATGTAAATTCACTTGTCGAAAAACTTTCGGCTTATTCCGTGATCTCTTTCGATATTTTCGGAACTCTTATATTCAGGCCTTTTTCCGATCCCACGGATATGTTCTTCATCCTCGGTGAAAGATTCGGGATCCTTGGTTTTAAGAATAAACGTATACTCGCAGAGCACAGAGCACGTGAAAAGAAATACAAAAAAGATAAGCACTACGAAGTGACACTCAGAGAGATATGGGATGAATTAAGTGCGATAACATCGATCAATCCCGAAGAGGGCATGGAGATCGAAACTGAAGCAGAGCTTTCCTTATGCTATCCCAATCCCTTTATGCTTAAAGTCTGGAACGGTCTTAAAGCAAAGGGAAAGAAGCTCATCATCGTTTCCGATATGTATCTTCCCGAAAAAACCATAAAACAGCTTCTTGAAAAGAACGGCTTTGAAGGTGCGGAAAAGTTTTACGTTTCCAACGAGTACAACATTAACAAGTACGAAGGAAGGATCTACAAAAAGGTTCTTGATGATCTCGGAGGAAAAGAAAAACTCATCCATGTGGGGGATGACCAGAGAAGCGATGTACTGATGGCTGAAAAGGCAGGGATTGATGTTGTTCATTATCCTCAGACCGGCAGATACGACCTTCTTTACAGGCCTCATGATATGTCTTCGATAATCGGAAGCGCATACCGCGGCATCGTAAATAACCATATCTATAACTGTCTGGAGCGGTACTCCATGGAATATGAGTACGGCTTCATTTACGGCGGACTGTTCGTTCTCGGTTACTGCAGATTCATTCACGAGCAGTATGTAAAAGAAAACCTCGACAAGCTTTTGTTCTTATCCAGGGACGGAGATATCCTGAAGCAGGTCTACGATTTCCTTTTCCCGGAAGACAGGACGGAGTATGCCCTCTGGTCGAGAAAGGCTTCGGCGAAACTTATGGCAGCTTATGATACCGAAGATTATCTGAGGCGTTTTGTCACACATCGTATCGGAGAGAACATCTCGATAGGTGAAGCACTCGATTCAATGGAACTTGCATCATTGAAAGGCGAACTCTCCGGATGGAGATCCGCGGATGAAGAAGCAACTCTGAAAGCGGGAGATAAGCTGAACATAAAGACTGCCGTGGTTTTGAAAGAATTCCTTTTGCAGCGAAAAGAAAAGATCGTCCGGGCATACGGAGAGCAGAGTGCCTCTGCGGAGAAGTATTACAGTGAAATGCTTGACGGATGTAAAAAGGCGGCGGCTGTCGATATCGGATGGGCAGGCAGCGGAGCAGTATCGCTTTCGTATCTTGTGGAAAGAGTTTGGAATATCCCTTGCACCGTAAGCGGTATCATTGCAGGAACAAATACATCACACAATGCCGAACCCGATGCATCGGAAAGCTTCCTTCAGAGCGGAAAGCTGAAAAGCTATATGTTCTCGCAGTCCCATAACAGGGACCTTCTCAAAAAACATGATCCCGGAAAGGGTTACAACATTTTTTGGGAACTTTTGCTCTCGTCGCCCCAGGCTAAATTTTCAGGTTTTTACTCTGACGGCTCTCATTTCGAGGATTCCGATATCGATTTAGTAAAGGCGGAAGAAATACAAAAAGGCATTCTGGATTTTGTGAAAGAGTATACCGAAAAGTTCGCAAAAACCCCGTATTTACTGGATATCAGCGGACGTGACGCATATGCTCCGGTAATGGCCGCATCGGGTAACGGAGAGAAATACTTAAATTCGATAAAAAATCTGTTTTCACTCGATGAAGGCATCTGCTGAAGGTATCTGAAATCCGCATTTTATCAGTATACTTTAAGTATACTGTCAATCAAAAACTCTTGTTATCGCAATGCATTTATAGTAGAATAATTTTGTTGTCTGTACGTATTTTTTGACTTATCCGGGGAGAGAGAATTGAAATTCGTAAGATGGGAAGATCTTAAAAGCGGAATGAGACTCGCGAGACCCATTTATTCCAAGAGTGGCGTTCTTCTGCATGAACGTGACGCCAAGCTTACCGATGGAAGTATTGAGTCTGTCAAGAACTTTGGTCTTCTCGGAATCTATATTCTGGAACCCGCGGAGCCTTTGCCTCCCATGTCGGAGGAGGATCTTGCATTCGAGAAATTTGAGATCAAGACCGTTTCATCCCTTCAGGATGAAATAACCCGTATAAAAACCACCAAGAAACAGAAAAATCTTCCTACCATCGTAAGCCAGATCATCCGTCAGTACGGACATCTGGAAGGTAAAGTTCATTTCTATCAGAACCTGAGAAGTAAGGACGATTACACCTGCAGACATATGTTCAACACGGCTATCTTAAGCGCAATGCTCGCAAGCCGTATGAACATTTCGATAGAAGAAAGACTTGCGCTTGTTACCGCTGCACTTGTTCATGACATCGGAAAGGTCGGCTCGGGAAATCCCGCCATCTACGGAGGAGAGACCGATCCCGCGATGATAAAGCCGATGTATGACGAAGCATTAAGCGGTGCGGAAACTCTCGAGGAAAGCCTCGGTACCGAAGGGACGAGAGTCAGAAGGATCTGCCAGCAGGCTCTGAGAGTTCAGAGGGCTGTTGATCTCGGAGAAGAGATCGAGGTCAAGAAGATGTCGATCGAAGCGAAGATTCTTCTCGTTGCAAGCCGTTATGATGAGATCACCGGAATGAGCCTTACCGGAGAATCACTTTCCGAAGTCAAGGCCATCATGGAATTCCAGGATAAGGACGATATATACGATCCCGCGGTTGTACAGGCCCTTATCGATTCGGTATTCATTCTTTTCCCCGGAGTCAGCGTGGAGCTTTCTTCCGGCGAGAAGGCACTTGTCATCACCGAAAATTCCGAGAATATTCTGAAGCCCACGGTAATTACTTTCCGTCAGAACAAGATCATGGATCTGTCGCTTCGTGATTTTTCGGATATCAGGGTTGAAGACATCATGAAGACTCTGGACAACAGATACATAATGGACAGAGACGCGATCAGTAACGCAGGTATCAATGTTCCCGCAGAGGGAATGATATAATAACCAAAAATTAATTCAGGGGTGAACAAAAATGGTTGATATTTATGACGTAATGCAAAAGGCTAAAAATGCCGGCGCCAGTGACGTGCACATCACGGTTGGTGTACCTCCCAAGATGAGAGTTAACGGCTCCCTTCTTTCAGTTGAGGGCTATGACAGACTCATGCCTCAGGACACCTTGGACGTTGTTATGTCCATCGCAAACGAAGAGCAGAGACGCAGATTCGAGGATATCGGTGAATACGATATGTCATTCTCCATACCCGCTCTCGGCCGTTACCGTGTTAACATCTTCAAGCAGAGAGGTTCTGCCGGACTTGCACTCAGACTTGTAGGTACCGAAATTCCCAATCCTGAGAAGCTCGGTGTTCCCAAGGCAGTTATCGATCTCCATGAGAGAAAGAGAGGACTTGTCCTCGTAACAGGACCTACCGGATCCGGTAAGTCTACAACCCTTGCATCCATCATCGACAGGATCAACGAAAACCGCGACGCACATATCATCACCCTTGAGGATCCTATAGAGTATCTGCATATGCATAAGAGATCCGTTGTTAACCAGCGTGAGATCGGTATGGACTCCGGTTCATATGCAAATGCACTCCGTGCCGCACTCCGTGAAGATCCCGATGTTATTCTCGTCGGTGAGATGAGAGACCTTGAGACCATTTCAACAGCTATCACCGCAGCTGAGACCGGTCACCTGGTCCTTTCAACACTGCATACCATCGGTGCTGCTTCAACCGTCGACCGTGTTATCGACGTATTCCCTCCTCACCAGCAGCAGCAGATCAGAATCCAGCTTGCGGGCGTTCTCGAAGCTATCATTTCCCAGCAGCTCATTCCTACCTATGACGGAAAGGGCCGTGTAGCTGCATTCGAGGTTCTCCTTGCTAACCACGCTATCAGAAACCTCATCCGTGAAGGTAAGTCACACCAGATCATGGGTGTAATGCAGACCAACAAGGCTATGGGTATGATCACCATGGACGAAGCAATCTGCAACTTCTTCTACGAAGGAAAGATCGACAGAGATCAGGCTATCCACTTTGCTCAGGATCCCGATGCAATGGAGATCAAGATCTGATAATTCTTTTGATAACATTAATGTCGCCGGCAGTAAGGGGCCGGCGACATTTTTTTATCTTCTGTTTCTGAAATAATCAAGGTCCGGTCTGAATGATGCCGCTTCCAGCAGATGCTTGGAAGTTATATCCTCAGAGCCTTCTATATCAGCTATGGTCCTTGAAACCCTCAGTATCCGGTGATAGGAGCGTGCGGAAAGTGAGAACTCCTTGTAGAGCTTTTCCATGAGCTGTGATTCCTTATTGCCGAGTCTGCAGATCTCCTCCATATCATCCGCCTTCAGCTCGGAATTGAATCTGTATTTTGTTCCCTTATACCTTCTTTCCTGTATTTCACGAGCTTTCAGGACCATCTCGGACATATCCGAAGTCTTCAGTCCGTTCTTTTCGCTTGTCATATCCTTTATCTCCACAGACTTAAGCTCGGTGCACAGGTCGATCCTGTCGAGAATAGGCCCGGATATTTTACCAAGATATCTGTTTATCTCGTTTTCCGAACACCTGCATCTGTTCCTGTCGGGAAAGTATCCGCAGGGGCACGGATTCATTGCGCATATGAGCAGGAAATCGGCCGGATATTCGACGGTATATCTTAATCTGGATATTAGTATGCTTTTCTCTTCAAGCGGCTGTCTGAGGCATTCTATGGCGTCCCTTCCGAATTCCGGAAGTTCATCCAGAAAAAGGACGGATCTGTGTGAAAGGCTTATTATGCCGGGCATCGGAACGGGACCGCCTCCCACAAGTGCCTGGCTCGTTATCGTGTGATGAGGTGACTGGAATGACCTTGTACAGACGAGAGCTTTTCCTTTAGGCATCTTTCCCGCAACCGAGTAGATCGATGTGAGCTCAAGGCTTTCGGGCAGTGTGAGAGGAGGAAGGATTCCCGGTATCCTGCGTGCGATCATCGATTTGCCCGCACCCGGAGGACCTGTCATGAGCAGTGAATGGAATCCCGCTGCACTGATCACAGCCGCACGTTTTGCCCTTTCCTGACCTCTTACTTCATCGAAATCCGGGATCGACACTGCGTTTTCGTTGAAAAGTCCGTTAGGATCCGTATGTGTTGCGGGCAGTATGGAATCATCCCTGTTTATAAGATAGTCGATTACGCTTTCAAGATCCGAAGCGCCTCTTACCGTAACTCCCGGAACTATGGACCCTTCGGATGCGTTATCCATAGGTACAATGCATTCTCTTATGCCTTCCGCCCGGGCTGCCATGACAACGGGAAGCACGCCTCTGACAGGCCTTATCTCACCGTTCAGACCTATCTCACCGAGAAAAAGAATTCCCTCGGTC
The DNA here is from genome assembly GCA_017617005.1 of Lachnospiraceae bacterium. Taxonomy (GTDB): domain Bacteria; phylum Bacillota; class Clostridia; order Lachnospirales; family Lachnospiraceae; genus AC2028. Next base: position 8,937 of record JAFZWW010000052.1, on the reverse strand, counting down.
GAGCTTCCCGGAAGGTATTCCATGGCTGTCAGCATACCGATGCAGATGGGCAGGTCAAAAGCCGTTGTATCCTTCCTCAGTCCGCCGGGAGACAGGTTGACCGTGATCCTTGAAGGCGGTATATTTATCCCGTTATTCTTGAGCGCCGATCTTACCCTGTCCTTGGCTTCTTTTACCTCGGTGCCCGCAGATCCCACGATATTGAACATAGGGAGGCCGTTTGCTATATCAGTTTCCACATGTACTATGAGAGCGTTTATTCCCTGTATCGTAGCCGATAATGTATCTGTGAACATGTTTTATCCTCTTAATCTGTTTTTCTGCAGAACTGTCCCGGACTCACCTGCACGGCGTGCCCTTCGAGACACAGTTCCATAAGCATCAGGCATATTCCCGTAACTCCGGGTGAATCCATATTTTTCCTTTGTATTTTCTCTTCGATATCTTCCGCACTCTGGGGGAAAAGAGAGAGCAGCCGGTATATTTCGAGATGCTCTTCATCAAGTTCCGGTTCCTTCGGAGCATTCCCCGTGTAGCTTCTGTGTCTTTTGTCGGAAGGTGCATCAAAAGCGGGTTTCAGGAAGGAGAGTGATGCGTCTTCCTCGGTAAAACCTTCCGTCATTATCGATGCATGGTCTTCGAAAAGATCACCCATAAATACCTCCGGAGAAAGATATAATCTTGCCCCGTGACCGATCAGTCCGTTCGTTCCGGAGGAGAGCTCTTCACCGAGCCTTCCGGGTGCGGCATAGATGTCCCGCCCCTGTTCGAGTGCCATATCCACTGTGATAAGCGTGCCGCTCCTTGTCCTTGCTTCGAGTACTACAACGGCATCGGAAAGCCCGCTCACAATGCGGTTTCTGGGCGGGAAGAACCTTGCCATTGCCTGTGTTCCGGGAGGGTATGCGGATATGATTCCGCCGGATGTTTTCAGTTTTTCATACAGTCCGTAATTTGAATCCGGATAGCATATATCGGCTCCGCATCCCAGGACCCCGAAGGATGATCCTCCCGCGGAAATTGCGGCATTCTGCGATATTCCGTCTATCCCGAATGCCATTCCGCTTATCACGTTTATGTCGTTTTTTCCAAGCGCTTCACCGAGCTCATCCGCAAGCATTTCCCCGTAATCCGAGCATTGTCTTGCACCTATCACGGCCACTGAGAGTTTGTTGTTTTCGGGTAATCTTCCGATGTAAAAGAGTGCGAGCGGAGGGTCCGGAATGTACTTGAGCCTTTCGGGATAATCCTTTTCCCAGGCAAAGGAAACCTTCATTCCGGAGCGCATGAATTCATCGTATTTTTCGAAGATATCGTTCTCTTTTCTGTAGGAAAGAAGAGCCTTCGGATCGGACCTTTTTCCAAGTACTTCTGCTATCTTTTCATCGGATGCGAGGAAGGCCTGTCTGGGTGATCCGAATGCTTTCAGGATGGCGGGAACGGGCCCCTGACCGATCCATGGAACCGACTGAAGCCAGAATGCATAAACCCTTTCATCGTCACCGATGCCAAGGCTCATAATCTCATCAATGTTCAATTATTTCCTTTCCGTCTTTTACATGGAAAAAGCGGGCGAATGCCCTTAGAATGCGTATTTCAATCTTATGTTAACAGGGAAACAAAGTCAAGGATCCTTTCATTGTATACACTCCCAAACCGTCGAATGATGATATAATGAAATACGTTAATGCAGTTCGAAAAAAGAGGTAAAAATGTCTTACAGAGATGAAACAAAAGAGATAAATATCGGCGGCGTCAAGATCGGTCACGGCAACCCCGTTGCAATCCAGTCGATGACAAATACACCCACTTCGGATGTAACCGCAACGGTCGCACAGATCCTTGCACTTGAGAAAGCGGGATGTGAGATCGTAAGGTGCACGGTTCCCGATGAAGACAGTGCAAAGGCGATTGCTGAAATCAAAAAGCAGATCCATATTCCTCTTGTTGCGGACATTCATTTCGATCACAAAATGGCTCTGATGGCCATGGAAAACGGCGCGGACAAGATCCGCATCAATCCCGGAAACATCGGATCCGTCGATAAAGTTAAGGAAGTCGTTAACCTTGCCAAGGAAAGAAATATACCCATAAGAGTCGGTGTGAATTCCGGTTCTCTTGAGAAAAATCTCGTCGAAAAGTACGGCGGGGTAACCGCTGAGGGTATCGTCGAAAGCGCGCTTGATAAGGTTAAACTCATCGAGGATATGGGATATGACAAGCTTGTCATAAGTATCAAATCCTCCGATGTAATGATGTGCGTAAAAGCACACGAAGTAATTGCAGGAAAGACTCCCTATCCCCTTCACGTAGGCATCACTGAGTCGGGTACCGTAAGGAGCGGAAGCATCAAATCCTCCGTCGGACTCGGACTTATTCTCGGACAGGGAATAGGAGATACGATCAGGGTTTCACTCACAGGTGACCCCTGCGAAGAGATCACCGCGGCAAGACTTATCTTAAAAACTCTCGGTCTCAGGAAAGGCGGCATAGATGTAGTTTCCTGTCCAACCTGCGGCAGGACGAAGATAGATCTTATAACCCTTGCACAGCAGGTTGAGAAGATCGCGGAAAGCTACCCTTACGATATCAAGCTTGCGGTAATGGGCTGTGCGGTAAACGGCCCCGGTGAGGCGAAGGAAGCGGATCTCGGGATTGCAGGAGGACTTCACGAAGGTCTCCTTATGAAGCACGGTGAGATCATCAGAAAAATTCCCGAAGCGGAACTTTTGAATGCTCTCAAGGAAGAGCTCGATAACTGGAAGTAATACCGGATCATCCGGCTTATGTTAAATATGTACCTGTTCGGGAAGGCGAGAGCGCCACGGCAGGACAGAATGTGAAAGGAATTAAATATGAGTTTTATTTTCAAGGATGCATTTCCCACTTTGCAGCTCAAGGGTCGTGCGGCTGTTCTTCTCGAAGATACGGTGGTCACTCGTGTGACTACGCCCAGAACCCACGACTTTCTCAATATCTATCTCGAAAGTGATCATGTCATCACCAAGGACATCATACGCGAAGTCGAGCGTGAGATCAAAAAGCAGGTCGTAAACAATACCGGCACATCCGTGCGCATATTTGAAACCTTCAAGCTCCCGAAAGCACCGGAACTCGATAAGCTCTATGAAGAATATTCGGATTCCGCTCTTCTTGAGATAGAAGGTCTTAACATCATGTTCTTCAACATGATGAGAACGGCAAACGTCACATTTGATTCTTCCGATGTGATGAAGGTTTCACTTGCCGATATTCCCGTTTATCACGTAAAAGAAAAAGAATTCGCGGATCTGTTGAATGAGATCTATATAAAGAGATTCGGAGTAAAAGGCCGGATCGAATTCGTATACCACAAGATCAATATCGAGCAGAAGGAAGATGAAGAATACCGCGACCTGATCAGGTCCGTATCCGAGAATGAAAGAAAGTCCGCGGAGAAATTCATCGGTGCGAAGGAATCAGATTCTCCCAAAGAGCCCGAGGAAAAAGAAAAACCTAAAGAAGAGCCCAAAGCCGCAGCACCAAGGCCACAGGGCGGTTATAACGGCGGACGCAGCTGGGACAAGGGAAGAAGCGGATTCAGAAACGGAAATGCGCAGCGCAAGAATCCCATGGCCGATGATCCGAACCACATCTTCGGTTTTGTATATCCGGATGAAAAGACGGTTCCTTTGAGTGAACTGAATGAGGGAATGACCAATGTATCCGTAAAGGGCATGGTCTTTTCCTATAAAGCTGTTCCGATCAAAGACGAGAGGACCGTGGTTTCTTTTAACATCGCGGATTTCACCGATGCGATCAGCTGCAAGATGTATATAGATACCGCGGAAGCTCCTGCGATCCAGGAAAAACTCGAGCCCGGAACTTTCATAAGGGTTACGGGATTTCTTGAGATAAGCAGCGGTAAGTTCGATCACGGCGACTTGTACATGAAGAATGTAAAGGGCATTGTCAAGATCGATGACTTCAGGACTCCCCGTTCGGACAAGGCTGAAAGAAAGAGAGTCGAGCTCCACTGCCATACCAAGATGAGTGATATGGACGGTGTGTCCGAATGCAAGGATATCGTAAAGCGTGCATTCAAGTGGGGACACAAAGCCGTAGCGATCACCGATAATGGCGTCGTACAGGGATTTACCGATGCGGGTCACGTTTGGGACGATCTCTGGGGCGGCAAAAAAGGAGAGAAGAACAAGAGAATAGAAGCCGGAGATCCGGATCCCGACAGACAGGATTTCTTCAAGATCCTTTACGGTGTCGAGGCATACCTTGTAGATGACCTTCACCGCATCGTTACGGGAAATGCGGAGCTTCCTCTTCTTGAGACCGATTACGTTGTCTACGATATAGAGACCACGGGACTTTCACCCGTTAAGAACAAGATAATCGAGTTCGGTGCGGTCAAGGTTTCGGGCGGTAAGATCGTCGACAGGTTCTCAACCTTTGTTAATCCCGAAGAGCCCATTCCTTACGAGATCACTAAACTGACATCGATCACTGACGATGATGTAAGTGGTGCGGACAATATAAATCTTATCATGCCCGGATTCCTTTCCTTCTGCGAAGGTTGTGTCTGGGTTGCACATAATGCGGAATTCGACGTCAACTTCGTAAAAGAAAAATGCCGTGAACTCGGAACACCCGTCGATCCCGTCTATATCGATACGCTTCCTTTGTCCAGAGTACAGCTCCCCGGTCACTCCAAGTACACTCTGGATGCCGTTGCCAAGGCGCTGGGCGTAGATCTCGGACATCACCACAGGGCGGTGGACGATGCGGAATGTACAGCAAATATCTTCGTTAAGATGCTTGAGCAGCTCCGTGACGAAGGAATGAAGACACTTGAGGATGTAAACCGTAAAGGTGCATCGAGTGCTTCGGCGATATCGAAGCTCCGTCCTTCGCGATGTACGATCCTTGCGAAGAACGAACTCGGAAGAGTACATCTTTACACTCTTGTTTCGGAATCCCATCTTACCTACTTCAACAGATTTCCGAAGATACCGAAATCGCTTGTCGAAAAATACCGTGAAGGCCTCATCGTAGGAAGCGGTAATCATAACGGAGAACTTATGGATGCACTGCTTGAAGGACATACCTCCGAGCAGATATCGAATGTGGTGAACTTCTATGATTTCCTCGAAGTGCAGCCGCCTTCGGTCTATGAGTTCATGGTCGAAAACGAGCACTATCCCAACATCACATCGATCGATGACATACGCGATATCGTAAGGGAAGTGACCGAGCTCGGTAAGCAGTTTAAAAAGCCCGTCGTCGCTACCGGAGATGTATATTTCCTCGATCCCGAAGACGGAATATACCGTGATGTCATCTACGATTCAAAGAGTGAAAACCGCGACAGGATCCTTCCTCCGACCGCACCCCTGTACTTCAGGACAACGGAGGAGATGCTCGAAGAGTTTTCTTTTCTCGGAAGCCAGAAGGCTGACGAGATAGTCATTAAGAATTCGAATATGATCGCGGATATGTGCGAGTGCATTTCGCCGGTAAGACCCGACAAATGTCCTCCCGTCATTCCCGATTCTGACAAGATGCTCGAGCAGATATGTTACAACAAGGCGCACGAGATCTACGGTCCGACCCTGCCTCCGATCGTTACGGAAAGACTCGAAAGAGAGCTCAAATCCATCATTTCAAACGGATTTGCCGTCATGTACATCATAGCGCAGAAGCTCGTTTGGAAATCGGTGGAAGACGGGTACCTGGTTGGTTCCAGAGGTTCCGTAGGAAGCTCGTTTGTTGCGACAATGGCGGGGATCACGGAGGTAAATCCCCTTGTTCCGCATTATTACTGTTCCGAGTGCCACTTCTATGATTTTGATTCGGAAGAGGTTCTGAAGTTCCGCGGAAAAGCGGGAGTCGATATGCCGGACCGCAACTGCCCGAACTGCGGCAAGCCTCTCTGCAAGGAAGGCTTTGACATTCCCTTCGAAACCTTCCTCGGATTCAAAGGAAACAAGGAGCCCGATATCGACCTTAATTTCTCGGGAGAGTATCAGGCCAAAGCACATAAATACACGGAAGTAATCTTCGGTACCGGACAGACATTCCGTGCGGGAACCGTAGGTACAGTCGCAGATAAGACGGCATTCGGTTTCATCAAGAAATTCTTCGAAAAGCGCGGTGTCCACAAGAGAAATGCGGAGGTCGAATTCCTGCAGAACGGATGCATGGGTGTAAAAAGAAGTACCGGTCAGCATCCCGGAGGTATCGTCGTTCTTCCCAACGGTGAAGACATCAATACCTTCACACCCGTACAGCATCCCGCAAACGATATGACAACGGATACGATAACGACTCATTTCGATTATCACTCCATTGACCATAACCTGCTCAAGCTCGATATTCTCGGACACGATGATCCTACCATGATAAGGATGCTTCAGGATCTCATCGGATTCGATCCCATCAAGGATATTCCTCTTGATGATAAGAAAGTAATGACTCTTTTCCAGAATACCGAAGCACTCGGCATCACTCCCGATGATATCGGTGGATGTAAGCTCGGATGTCTGGGCATTCCGGAGTTCGGTACCGACTTTGCGATAAACCTCGTTCTCCAGGCGAAGCCCAAGATGTTCTCGGATCTGGTCAGGATCTCGGGTCTTTCGCACGGAACCAATGTATGGCAGAACAACGCGGAAGTTCTCATCAATAACGGAACCGCCGACATTTCGACAGCCATCTGTACACGTGACGATATCATGACCTACCTCATCGGTAAGGGAGTCGATTCCGCCGAAGCCTTCAACATAATGGAGGCCGTAAGAAAGGGTAAGGTTGCGGGAAGCCGTAACGCACAGGGCGAGATCACCTTCAAGGACTGGCCCGAGTGGAAAGAGGATATGATCAAGTGCGAGATCCCCGACTGGTACATATGGTCGTGTGAACGCATCGAGTACATGTTCCCCAGGGCTCACGCTGCGGCTTACGTTATGATGGCCTGGAGGATCGCATACTGTAAGATCAATTATCCGCTCGAATATTATGCGGCATATTACAGTATCAGGGCCAAGGCATTCAGTTATGAAGTGATGTGTCTCGGAAAGGCACATGTCGAAGCCAAGCTTGATGAACTTAAGAAGATAAAGGAAACCTCGGACAAGGACAAGAATGCACCCAAGCTTTCCAACACACAGGTCGACCAGATGTCAGACCTGAGGATAGTGCAGGAGATGCATGCGAGGGGCTTCGAATTCATGCCCATAGATCTGTCCCTGGTAAAGGCCAAGCAGTTCCAGGTAATTGACGGCAGGATCATGCCCGCACTTACGAGTATCGACGGCCTCGGTGCGTCCGTTGCCGATGCGATCGCATTTGAAGGAAAGAAGGGCAAGTTCATGAGCTGCGAGGATTTCAGGCTCAGGACCAAGGCGTCGGGAACCGTAACCGATAAGCTGAAGAGTCTCGGAATCTTAGGCGACATTCCGGAATCGAACCAGATGAGCATTTTCGATATGTTCGGGGAATAAAACTTCAAGAAATTTTTTTCTTGCATTTTGTTTTGTCTTATTGTAATATAAGCAAGTCGCACAAATGAAAGCGACTTGCATATGGCTGGTTGGTCAAGCGGTTAAGACGCCGCCCTCTCACGGCGGAAACAGGGGTTCGATTCCCCTACCAGCTGCTTAAGGATCTGCATACGAAAGTATGCAGATTTTTTTGTTTCTTCCAAATATATACATTTGCATTTTTATTTTTTTTGTTGTATATATCTTTACGTTTGGTTTAAAAAATGCCCGGAGGATTTTTCATGGCAAAGAATCTTGTAATAGTTGAGTCGCCCGCTAAGGTGAAAACAATCAAAAAGTTCCTCGGTTCCGGTTATGAAGTTACCGCTTCCCAGGGACATGTGCGCGATCTTCCCAAGAGCTCCATGGGAATCGATATCGATAACGATTTTGAGCCTAAGTATATAACCATCAGGGGAAAGGGAGACATTCTCGCTTCCCTCAGAAAGGAAGTAAAAAAGGCTGACAACATATATCTTGCAACGGACCCTGACCGTGAGGGAGAAGCAATAAGCTGGCATCTGTATGCGGCACTCGGCCTCGCAGGCAAGAAGTGCTACAGGATCACCTTCAACGAGATCACCAAGAACGCGGTCAAGGAATCCCTTAAGCACCCCAGGGAGGTCGATATGAACCTTGTCGACGCCCAGCAGGCAAGACGTATCATCGACCGTATAGTGGGATACAGCATCTCCCCCGTTATGTGGGTCAAGGTAAAAAGAGGACTTTCCGCGGGACGTGTACAGTCCGCAGCCCTTCACATGGTATGCGAAAGGGAGAATGAGATCGATGCATTCATTCCCGAGGAATACTGGAGCCTCGATGCGATCCTTGACGTAAAGGGTGAAAAGAAACCCCTTACCGCAAAATACTACGGTGAGGATCTGAACAAAAAGACTCTGTCTTCAAAGGCTGATGTCGAGAAGATAATGAAAGAGGTAAAAGGAGAGAAGTTCGTTGTTACCGATGTCACCACCGGAACAAGACAGAAGAAGGCTCCCCTTCCTTTCACCACCTCAACACTTCAGCAGGAAGCAGGTAAGACCCTCAATTTCTCAACCTCCAAGACCATGAGCGTTGCACAGCAGCTCTATGAAGGAATCGAGATAAAGGGAGAGGGCACGGTCGGTCTCATTTCCTACCTGAGAACCGATTCGACCAGAGTTTCGGACGAAGCACAGGCACAGGCTTCCAAGTATCTTGCCGATAATTTCGCATCAGAGTATATCGCAGAGGTTTCATCGGATGCAGATACCGGAAAGAGGATCCAGGACGCACACGAAGCAATCAGGCCCACACTTCTTACAAGGGAGCCCGAATCCTTAAAGGGTCAGCTCTCAAGAGACCAGTACAGACTTTACAAACTCATCTGGCAGAGATTTCTCGCAAGCCGCATGACTCCCGC
>JAFZWW010000006.1 GCA_017617005.1 Lachnospiraceae bacterium | reverse complement strand
GATGACTTCTCTGAGAGCAGGATCATCAAGGGAATGGTAGGACGTGAAATGTCCGACAGATTCCCGAAGCGTGAACCCCACATCTCGGACATCAAGCTCGAGGTTAAGAACTGGACCGCATATCATCCTCTCTATTCGGAGAGAAAGGTTGTCGATTCCGTTAACTTCAACGTCAGAAAGGGAGAGATCGTAGGTATCTCCGGACTCATGGGTGCAGGCAGAACGGAACTTGCAATGAGCCTTTTCGGAAAGAGCTACGGAGAGAATATTTCCGGCGAACTCTTCATAGACGGCAAAGAAGTCAAACTTAATTCCGTTAATGATGCCATAGCACACGGACTTGCATATGTTACCGAGGACAGAAAGGGTAACGGACTTATTCTTTCGAATCCCATCAAGATAAATACAACTCTTGCAAATCTGAATGGGGTCTCCAAAAACGGAATCATTGATAAAGACGAAGAGTACAACGTTGCGTCCGAATACAGGGAAAAGCTGGGCATCAAGTGTCCGACCGTTGAACAGAATGTAGGTAATCTTTCCGGCGGTAACCAGCAGAAAGTACTTCTTGCAAAGTGGATGTTCACCGATCCCGATATCCTGATCCTTGACGAGCCCACGAGAGGTATAGACGTAGGCGCGAAATACGAGATCTACTGCATAATGAACGATCTGGTTGCGGCAGGAAAATCAGTCATCATGATCTCCTCCGAAATGCCTGAGATACTCGGTATGTGTGACAGGATCTATGTCATGAACGAAGGAAAGATGGTTGCCGAACTTAAGGGCAGCGAAGCAAGTCAGGAAATAATCATGTCTCACATAATCAAAACTGCTTAAGGAAGGATTGAAGGAGAATAAAATGAGCAAAACTAAAACACTTGATTTCGTAAAGAAATATACGATGATCATTGTACTGATCCTCGTCATAGGACTTTTCGCGTTAGCTACCAAGGGAACGATCCTGCTTCCCATGAACGTATCCAGCCTTATCTCACAGAACGCATACGTGTTCATTCTTGCAACCGGTATGCTCCTGTGTATATTGACCGGAGGTAACATCGATCTTTCCGTCGGTTCGGTAGTATGCTTTACCGGTGCAGTCGGAGCAAAACTTATGGTCGACTACAAGGTACCCTGGTATCTGGCAGTTGTCATAATGCTGATCGTCGGTATCCTCATCGGTGCTTTCCAGGCATTCTGGATCGCATTTGTAAGAATCCCTCCTTTCATCGTAACTCTTGCCGGAATGCTTATCTTCAGAGGTCTTTCAAACGTTGTCCTCGACGGTATGACCATCTCCGTTAAGAACTGCACCACATTCGTAAATGTATTCGGCGGCGGTGCTAACTGCTATATCCCCGACGTATTCGGAGTCAACGGATTCAATATGACCTGTATGGTCGCAGGTGCCGTAGCAACAGCTCTCTTCATCGGCCTTCAGATCAAGAACAGGGCAGTCAGGATCAAGAAGCATTATGAAGTTGAAGGACCCATTTCATTCTGGGGCAAGCTTGTATTCATCTCCGCAGTGATCCTTGCATTCTCTTTCAGACTTTCACAGCACAAGGGTATTCCTACCGTTCTTGTATGGGTACTCATCGTCGTAATCGTATACGGCTTCATTACTTCCAACACCAAGACCGGACGTTACTTCTACGCAGTAGGCGGTAACGAGAAGGCTACCAAGCTTTCCGGTATCAATACCAACAAGGTATACTTCCTTGCATACACCAACATGGGCCTCCTTGCAGCACTTGCAGGAATGGTAACCATCGCAAGACTTACCTCGGCACAGCCCACTTACGGACAGAACTATGAGATGGACGCCATCGGCTCCTGCTTCATCGGCGGCGCATCCGCATACGGCGGAATCGGAACCGTTCCCGGAGTTATCATCGGTGCGGTCCTCATGGGTACCATCAACCTTGGTATGTCACTTATGGGAGTTGACCAGAACATGCAGAAGGTTGTCAAAGGTCTGGTTCTCCTTGCAGCCGTTATCTTTGATGTAGTATCAAAGCGCGGCGGAAAATTGATCTCAAAGGACTGATATAAAACTATATAATCCTCCCTCCCTTTGGGAACAAAAAAGCAATTGTGCGGCCGGTCCCCCCCTCGCCGCACATTGCTTTTTTTATGCCCAGGATGTAAAATAAAGTGATATTTTGTGGTCACTATGCCCACATGAAAATTAAGGCTTCCGGGCATGTCCGGAGCGCCGTTTTAAGGAACCTGAAATGGTTGAATGTGACGTTAAGATATCGGCCAGAGAGCTGTATGATTACAACCTGAAATATGCATACGGAAAAGCCATAAATATCATTGCGGAGATCGCGGGGATCTGCGCCGTCTGTTACGGTATTTACTCGAAAAACTTCCCTCTTGCGGTCATCGGTGCGGCAGTGGTCGTATATCTGCCCATAACGCTCTGGATAAGGAGTGCGCAGACCGCAGCCCTTACTCCGGCGTTCAAAAAGCCCCTTCACTACGTCCTCGACGATGACGGCCTTACCGTTTCGCAGGAGGATCAGACCCAGACCGTGGAGTGGGATAAGTGCATAAAGGCTGTTTCCACGTCAAGGAGCATACTTCTTTTCACCTCGGGCGTGAGTGCCACCATCTTCCCCAAGGACCAGCTGGGTGACAAGACAGCGCTCGTTATACGCACCATAGCGGCCCATATGCCTCCCGACAGGGTCAATATAAAAGGATAAGGCTGATGGGCGCAGGAAATATGACAACGGAATATGAATCCTTTTCCGAGGACGAAACATTCCGCATCGGAAAAGAATACGGTGAAAAGGCCCTGCCCGGCAGTGTTTTTTCGCTCGAAGGCGACCTCGGGGTGGGCAAGACGGTTTTTGCCAAGGGCTTTGCCGAGGGACTCGGGATAAAGGAAACGGTGAACAGCCCCACCTTTACGATCATGAAGATCTATGAGGGCGGAAGGCTTGATCTGTACCACTACGACGCATACAGGATAGAAGATCCTTCCGAAATGGAAGAGATAGGATATACGGATTATTTCTACGGTGAGGGCACATGTCTTATCGAGTGGGCGTGCAACATTGAAGAATACCTGCCCGATCACCTGACGAAGATATCCATAGAAAAGGTTCCCGAAAAGGGATTTGATTACCGCAGGATAACGGTTACCGAGATATGAAGATTCTGGCACTTGATTCATCGGGACTTGTGGCAAGCTGTGCCGTCCTTGAAAAAAAGGAAAACGGCGAAGAAAAGATACTTGCACTCTGCTCGACGGATTTCAAAAAAACACATTCGCAGACGCTCCTTCCGATGATCGACCATATATGCGAGCAGACGGATTCGAAGGCTGAGGATTTCGATGCCGTTGCCGTCGCTGCGGGCCCGGGTTCTTTTACCGGACTCAGGATCGGATCCGCTACCGCCAAGGCCATCGCAATGGCGGCGGAAGTACCGATAATAGAGGTGCCCACGCTCCTCGGACTTGCATATAACTTCAGATGCGAAAAGAGGGCCGTATGCCCGATGATGGACGCAAGAAGGAACCAGGTTTATTCCGCACTCTACGGTTTTGAAGAAGGGAAGACGGTAGTCTATAAGGACCAGTCGGCGCTCGCACTCGAAGAGATGACTGATTTCATTAATTCTCTGGGAAAAGAAGTCGTATTCCTCGGAGACGGTACGGATGCGTACAGAGATGAGATCGTTAGCAGGGTCAGGGTTCCGTATGTTCTTGCTCCGGCACATTTAAACAGACAGAATGCGGCGTCGGTCGCAGTGCTCGCATCGGAGATGTATGCGGAGGGCAAGGTTGTAAATGCCGATGACCACAGTCCCGAATACCTTCGTGTATCACAGGCCGAAAGAGAAGGCGCGAAGGATTTCAATCTGACGTAAAGTTGTTTCATAAGAGGTGGGGGAAATGGAACAGGCTATCAGGGAAGTAAAGATAAGACGTATGGAGGTCAGCGACATAGGACCTCTGGCAAATATTGAGAAACAGTGTTTCTCCAGACCGTGGTCCGAGAGGGAATTCGGACATCTGATGGGAGAGACCGATGCGCTCTATCTTGTCGCCGATGTCACCTTTGAAGACGGAATGAGAAAGATCGTCGGAACCGCCGGCATGAGAATACTCGGTTCCGAGGGAGATATAGACAATGTTGCGGTGCTTCCGGAATTCAGGAATCTCGGTATAGCGGGAAAGCTGATCGACGGACTTCTCGATATGGGAAGACAAAAGGGTGTGACGGAGTTCACACTCGAAGTCAGGGTGAGCAACGAATATGCGATAAAGCTCTATGAAAAAGCAGGCTTTGTATCCGAGGGCATACGTCCCGGATTTTACGAGGATCCCAAGGAAGATGCCAACATCATGTGGATCCGCAGCAAACAGTAATGTTCTTATCGGAGTATTTAAATGGTTGATGTAACACTGCTCGGAACGGGAGGAATGATGCCTCTGCCCTACAGATGGCTGACCTCTCTCATGATCAGATATAACGGCAGCTCGCTTCTCATCGATTGCGGCGAAGGTACGCAGATTACGATGAAGCAGAGAGGCTGGAGTGCGAATCCCATAGATGTGATCTGCTTTACACATTATCATGCGGATCATATCAGCGGACTTCCCGGACTCCTTCTGGATATGGCCAATTCCGACAGAACTGAACCCGTGACGCTGATCGGTCCCAAGGGACTCGAAAGGGTTGTGGGCGGTCTCAGGGTCATAGCTCCCGAGCTTCCCTTTGAAGTAAAGCTCATTGAGTATTCGGGTGAAGGAGAGACATTCGAGCTCTTCGGTTACAGATTGAAGGCCTTCAAGGTAAACCACAGCGTTACCTGCTACGGATATACATTTGAAGTTGACCGCGCCGGAAAATTTGATAAGGATGCGGCGGTCGCAAATAATATACCGCTTGAATTCTGGAGCAGGCTCCAGGGCGGCGAGACCATAGTGAGCGGGGATGTGACCTACGAACCGAAGATGGTCATGGGCCCGGACAGAAAGGGCATCAAGGTCACTTACTGTACCGATACGAGACCCGTACCCGCGATCGCGGAAAATGCCGCAGGAAGCGATCTGTGCATTCTCGAAGGAATGTACGGAGACGAGGAGGATGCACCCAAGGCACTCAAGAAGAAGCACATGACCATGCAGGAAGCTGCGAAGGTTGCATCGGAAGCCGGTGTCCACGAACTGTGGCTCACACATTTTTCTCCTTCAATGGGTAAGGCGAAAAAATACGAAGCACAGATAAAAGAGATATTTCCTTCAACGCTCATCCCCAGAGACGGCGAGACAAGGGAACTGAATTTTGAAGAAGACTAACGGAAACTGTTAACACCACCCGGGAAGGATCCCATGAAGTCGGGACAGATCAGAGTTACAATTATCATATTGATCCTTGTATTCGGACTTGTAGGATACTATTCCTATCTGACCGGTAAGGCCAAGACCGATGCCAAGGAAGCCGAGATGACGGCCGTGGAAAAGATTCTTTCCAGGGACCTTGTAAGTAATTATCCTCCGACTCCCAAGGAAGTGATGAAGTACTACAATGACATCATGATCTGCTATTACAGCGATGATGTTTCGAGTGACGAAATAGACGAACTCGGAATAAGGGCAAGGGATCTTTTTGATCCGGATCTTCAGGCGATAAATGAGACCGGCACCTATCTTGTAAGGCTTCACTCCGATATCAGGGAATACAAGGAAGCCGGCAGGAAGATCACCAATGCATCGACGGCGGCAAGTACGAATGTCGATTATTACGAGCGTGACGGATACAGCTTTGCAAGACTTCTCTGCACGTACAATATCAACGAGAACAACAATAACTATACGCTGAAGCTTATTTATCTTTTGAGAAAGGATCCTGCCGATAAACGCTGGAAGATATTCGGATGGGATCTGATGGAAAATGTTGATCTTACGGGTGAAGGTGCTCCTTCGTCCGCTGAGAACTGATCGTGTGATTATGAGTACCAATCTTTCGGAAAATAAAGATCTGCTCGTTCTGGGCATTGAATCATCCTGTGATGAGACCGCAGCGTCGGTCATCAGGGGATGTCGTAACGTTCTTTCCAATGTCATTTATTCGCAGATAGATATACATACCGTTTACGGAGGAGTTGTTCCCGAGATTGCATCGAGGGGACATATCGAGAAGATCAATCTTGTCGTAAAGCAGGCTCTGTCCGAAGCAGGCGTGGAATTAAAGGATCTTGATGCCATAGCCGTGACATACGGACCCGGACTGGTCGGTGCACTTCTTGTCGGAGTAGCACATGCCAAGGCTCTCGGCTGGGCAGCAGGCGTCCCCGTGGTCGGAGTTAACCACATCGAGGGACATATCTGTGCAAATTATATATCCTCTCCGGAGCTTGAACCGCCGTTCATGTGCCTTGTCGCATCGGGCGGTCATTCCCATCTTGTAAATGTATCGGGATACGGTGAATATGAGATCATCGCAAGGACCCGTGACGATGCTGCGGGAGAAGCCTTTGACAAGGTTGCGAGAGCCATAGGACTCGGATACCCGGGCGGTCCCAAGATAGACAAAGCCGCGCGCGAAGGTGATCCGGATGCAATAGTTTTCCCGAGGGCAAAGGTCAGGGAGAATGAATATGATTTCTCCTTCAGTGGTCTCAAGAGCGCCGTTCTCAATTACCTCAATTCCTGCAATATGAAGGGTGAGAAGATAAACACCGCGGATGTTGCGGCCTCCTTCCAGAAGGCAGTCGTTGATACACTTGTCGGCCACAGCATGCAGGCAGCAACCGACAGAGGTGTCAAAAAGTTTGCGATAGCGGGCGGAGTCGCATCGAATTCATCTCTCAGGAAAGCATTCGAAGAAGAATGTGCAAAAAGAGGAATAGAATTCTTAAGTCCCGAACCCATATACTGCACAGACAACGGAGCAATGATCGGAGTCGCAGGTTCGTATGATTATCTACTCGGATACAGGAGCGGACTCGATCTCAATGCCGTACCCAATCTGTCGATAGGCGAGAGGAAGGGAGCGTTCAAGGTATGAGAAAAAGAAATGCTCTCGTGCTCCTTGCGGGCGGAAGGGGAACAAGGATGGGCACCGGCGTGCATAAGCAGTTCCTCGAACTCGGAGGCAAACCGCTCATCTGGCACAGCCTGAATGCCGTACAGAAGTCGGATCTCATAGACGATGTCATACTCGTTTCGGGTGAAGATGATATGGCACAGATCAGGGAGCTGGTGAGCAGATACTCTTTCGACAAGGTCAGCATGATCGTGAAGGGCGGAGAGGAAAGATACCTGTCCGTTGTAAACGGAGTTAAAGCAATCTTCGAAAGAGGAAAGGAATGCGAAGCATTTACCGGACTTCCTGAGATTATTCTGGTACATGACGGAGCAAGGCCGTTTCTGGACGATGAGATCATCGGAAGATGCCTTGAAGGAGTTGAAGAGACAGGGGCGTGCGTGGCGGCAGTTCCCAGCAAGGATACGGTAAAGCTTGCCGACGAAAATGCGATCGTAACGAACGAACCGCCGAGAGACCGCGTATGGAATATGCAGACGCCGCAGGTTTTCTTTTCTCAGATACTGTATGACGCATGCGTAAAAGCATCCGAGGCCGAGAAGGATTCCGGCATAACGGATGATGCCCGTATGGTTAGCATGTTCACCGATACGAAGATCAAACTCGTTATGGGCAGCTATGAAAATATCAAGATAACAACACCGGTCGATGTGCTTATCGCCGGTAAGATACTGGAGGACAAAATTGGACATATCTCTTAAGATCGCCGAAGAACTGAAGATCAAAAAATCCCAGGTGGATGCCGCTGTGGGACTTATCGATGAAGGAAACACCATTCCCTTTATCGCAAGATACAGAAAGGAAGTCACCGGTTCATTAAATGATGAACAGCTCAGAAGCCTTCACGAAAGACTTGTTTATCTGAGAAATCTCGAGGAAAAGAAAGCATCATACATCGCATCAATCGATGAGCAGGGCAAGCTTACCGATGAGCTGAAAGCTAAGATCGAAGCTGCCGAAAAACTCGTAACTCTCGAAGATCTCTACAGACCCTATAAGCAGAAGAAAAAGACAAGAGCATCGGCCGCAAAGGCAAGGGGACTCGAGCCTCTTGCAGAGTTCATACTTGCACAGAATGCGACAGCTCCCGTCGAAGAGGAAGCTGCAAAGTATGTCACCGGCAAGATAACTCCCGAGAACGACACCAAGGAAGCAGCTGTCAAGGCTGCCGAGAAGGAAGTTCCCGATGCTGCCGCAGCCATCGCCGGCGCATGCGACATTATCGCGGAAAGAGTATCCGATGATGCCGATGTAAGAAGCTATTTAAGAGATCTTACAGTAGCGGAAGGGAACCTCGTATCTGTTGCGAAGGATGCGGAGGCTGAATCCGTATATACCAATTATTATGATTATTCCGAGCCGGTTTCCAAGGTGGTTGGACACAGGATCCTTGCGATCAACAGAGGTGAGGCCGAGAAGATCCTCACCGTTTCGGTACAGGCTCCCGCAGAGAAGGCGGTCGGATATCTCGAAAAGAAGTTCATTACTTCCGACAACGAATACACAACTCCGCTCCTTAAGGCTACCGTGCAGGATGCGTATGACAGACTTATTGCTCCAGCAGTCGAAAGAGATATAAGGAGTGACCTTACATCAAAGGCAGAGGACGGCGCAATTGATGTATTCGGCAAGAACTTAAAGCAGCTTCTCATGCAGCCTCCCATTGCAGGCTGTACCGTTCTCGGATGGGATCCCGCATTCAGGACCGGATGCAAGCTTTCAATCGTCGATCCTACCGGCAAGGTTCTTGACACACGTGTCATATATCCCACTGAGCCCCAGAACAAGGTTGAAGAATCCAAGAACATAGTTAAGGTTCTTATCAAAAAGTACGGAGTAAATCTCATTTCCGTAGGTAACGGAACCGCGTCCAGAGAATCCGAAGCGATCATTGCGGAGATCATAAGCGAGATTCCCGAATCACATGTACAGTATGTGATCACCAATGAAGCCGGCGCATCCGTTTATTCCGCGAGTGCACTTGCAACGGAAGAGTTCCCCAATTTCGATGTAGGACAGAGAAGTGCAACATCCATCGCAAGAAGAGTTCAGGACCCTCTTGCGGAACTTGTTAAGATCGATCCCCAGTCCATCGGTGTCGGACAGTACCAGCATGACTGTGACCAGAAAAAACTTGCCGAGACTCTCGGCGGTGTTGTTGAAGATGCGGTTAACAGTGTCGGTGTGGATCTCAATACCGCATCCGCTGCTCTTCTTAAATATGTATCAGGTGTTTCCGCCGCACTTGCCAAGAATATCGTTACATACAGGGAAGAGAACGGAAGATTCGAATCAAGGGCACAGCTCAAGAAGGTTCCCAAGCTCGGACCCAAGGCATTCGAGCAGTGCGCAGGATTCCTCCGTATAAACGGCGGTAAGGATCCCCTTGACCAGACATCGGTTCACCCCGAAAGCTACGAGGCTGCAAGAAAGCTCCTCGATAAGATGGGATGTGAGATCAGGGACGAGAAGGCCATCAAGGCTTATGAAATGACCGCGGACAAGATCAAGCTCTCTGAAGAACTCGGTATCGGAGAGATCACCCTTACCGATATATTCCATGAACTTGAAAAGCCCGGAAGAGATCCCAGAGAAGATATGCCCAAGCCCGTTCTCAGAAGCGACGTGCTCGATATCAAGGATCTGAAGCCCGGAATGATCCTTAAGGGAACGGTAAGGAATGTCATCGATTTCGGCGCATTTGTCGACATCGGTGTACATCAGGACGGTCTTGTTCATATTTCAAGAATGACGGATCATTACATCAAGCATCCTCTTGAAGTCGTATCCGTCGGTGATATCGTGGAAGTAAGGGTTGTCGATGTCGATCCCGTCAAGCAGAGGATCTCTCTTTCGATGAGACTCGATGACGACGGAAATTCCGAGAAGAAAGTTCCCGGTGCCGGAGCACCGAAGACTAATGCTCCCCGTAATGACAGACAGGACAGACCCCGCAGGGATAATGATGGCAAGCCCCGCAGGGATGACCGTAAGCCTGCCGGCAGAAGCGAGGAATTTGCTCCCGGAACCATCGGATATATTCTTGCACATCAGAAGAAGAAATAACCTGAGCGATTTATGACGCATATGTCATGTTAGCGAGGAAAGTTTTATGAAGAAACTTAAGGAACTGCTCGAAAAGAAATGGTTTTCGTATACCTTTGCCGCGTGCATAGCGGTTCTTCTCTATGTAACGCTTACTCATTTTTCCGGCATAGGGAGTTTTTTTGCGGCATTTAAGGATGTCGTATCACCCGTTTTCTGCGGCATGGTTATGGCATACCTTATGAACCCTGTGTGCAAATTCTTTGAGAAGAGCATCTTACGTAAGATAAAGAAAGACAGGATAAGGCATATCATTGCCGTGATCATCACCGTTGCGCTTGTTGTGCTGCTTGTCGCACTCCTTTTCATCGCTCTGATTCCCTCACTTGTACAGAGTGTATCCGTACTGATATCGAATATACCCATATATCTGACCAACCTTGAATCGAATCTGGATAAACTGTCGGAGTCTCTTTCCAAGTTCGGTATCAATGTGAATGATATAGAAAGATCGGTTGAAAAGAGCTTTACGAATTTTATAAGCGGTATTCCCGAGAATATGGGAACGGTCTTCTCGACATCCGTAAGTGTCGGAAGCTCACTGTTCAACCTTGTTATCGGGTTTATTCTTGCGGTTTATTTCATCGCAGACAAAGAGAACTTCAAGAGCAGCATCAGGCGTATCCGCCATGCACTCCTTACCGATAAGAAATATGCTTCACACACCGCATTCTGGAAAAAGTGTCATGAGATACTTATAAGGTACATTGGATTTGATGTTCTCGACGGTGTGATCGTAGGTGTCATAAATGCGATATTCATGGTCATTGCCGGAATGCCTTATGTACCCCTTATTTCCGTGGTGGTAGGCGTGACAAATCTTGTTCCCACATTCGGCCCCATGATCGGTGCCGCTATAGGAGCATTTATCCTTGTCCTTGCAGATCCCATGATGGCACTGATCTTCCTTATCTTTACACTTGTCCTTCAGCTGGTCGACGGTTACGTATTGAAGCCCAAGCTTTTCGGAGGTTCGCTCGGTGTACCTGCCGCATGGGTACCGATCTCGATCGTTGTCGGTGGAAAGCTCTTCGGCGTTGCGGGAATCATACTTGCAATTCCTTTTGCGGCGATCGTAGTATTTACTTATGAAGAACTCTTTATGCCGCTGCTTTTGGAGCATAAAGCCAAGAAGGAGAAGATAGAAGCGGTCGAAGAGAAGTCTGAAGAAGGCTGATACAAAATGTCTTAAAACACCGTATTTATCGGGCCTGCGGGGTAATCCCGCAGGCTTTTTTGATTAGCAAAAAGCAATTCACAAAAGAAATATGTAAAATATAGTTGACATTATGCTATCTACGATGTATTATCATTACAGAAGCTTCCGAAAGATGTTTTTTACCGACGGGTAAGCAAACAAAACATCCGGTACAAGACAACAAACATACTTCTTTAACAGAAAGGAATAATAAAATGAGAAAAATCAATTTTGCAAGCTTTAAGGAACTCCCCAAGCACGTATTTGTATGCTGGATAATCTCCATGATCCTCTGTGCACTCGCTATCATCTTTTTGTCACTCGATGTTTTCGCAGGCATGTGGATTATGCATAATCCGGGAATGCTCATGCTCATCATTTCCCAGGCCATAAACTTCTTCTATATCTGCAAGTACAGAGACAAGATCTATACCAAATAAATGATTCTCGGGATTTGATGTCCCGAATTGAAAGGAGTAAGAAATGAATATTGCAGGCTTGGCAATTCTTATAGGTGTGATCTTCGGATTATTTTTATCGGCGGTCCTGTTTCTGGCTGTTCATACCGACGGTAAACTGAAGGGGAAATATGATGAAAAGCAGACCCTGGCAAGAGGCCGTTCTTATACATATGCGTTCTATACGACTATTGCCGCAAACTTGATCATGATGATCCTCTATGCGATGAATGTACCCGTTCCTTTTGAACCCTATATTGCGTTTTTCATCGCACTGCTTCCTTCGGGATTTGTCTGGGGTTTCTTTGCCGTATGGAATGATGCGGATGTAAGTCTCAATTCCAAGAGGAAGACCATGCTCAGAACGTATATCATTATAGGTGTCGCAAACATTCTCTTAGCGATCTTCTTTATCGCAACGAAAACGATGTATGTGGATGGGAAATTCTCTATCGGACTGATATCCCTTCTGTGCGGTTTTATGATGTTCTTTATGGTTGCCGTCACCGGTATCAGGGAGCGCATCCGTGCAAAAGAAGAAGAGGAGGATTGAGCTTATGAAGAATCTAAGGCTTAAAGCCGCAAGGGCTTCGCTCGATCTTTCGCAGGAGGATCTGGCGGCAAAGTGCGGCGTATCGAGACAGACCATCAGTGCCATTGAAAAGGGCGATTATAATCCGACCATAAACCTGTGCATATCCATATGCAAAGTTCTGAATAAAACACTCGATGAACTCTTCTGGGAAGATGAGGTCTGACGGTAAAAAGAAGGCACCTGCCGAGGCGTTATCCGAGCGCTTCGGCGGGTGCTTTTTTGTATAATTATACGGCCGGTTTTTAGATACAAAATATAGTTGAAAAAAACTTGAAAATTGTGTTGACTATGGCTGGTGATTTTGCTAATATAATCGTTGCCGCTGTGCTGGCGCTTTTATTTTTTTGTGCTCTAACAGCCTGGAGAGGTATCGAAGCGGTCATAACGAGGCGGTCTTGAAAACCGTTTGTCCGAAAGGGCGCGTGGGTTCGAATCCCACCCTCTCCGCTCAGACCGGTTAAGACCTACGGTTAATGACAATTTATACTTGCTTTTGATTCAAGCATAAGTACTTTGGAGAAGTACTCAAGTGGTTGAAGAGACACCCCTGGAAAGGGTGCAGGTCGTTAATAGCGGCGCGAGGGTTCAAATCCCTCCTTCTCCGTTCTGAAGTTGCATAGATGTAACAATGCAATGGAGGTACAAACGGGCCGAGGGTTCAAATCCCTCCTTCTCCGTTTAAATGTTCCTTGATAATTCAATACTAATGCATCCCTGAAAAATTCCTATTAAAAGATGTAGTAATACATCCCCGGTACTCTAACCGG
>JAFZWW010000051.1 GCA_017617005.1 Lachnospiraceae bacterium | reverse complement strand
GGAAACTCCGGGAGCGGTAAAACTACGGTGGCTAAGGGATTGCAGGAACTTTTCGGACGAGGGACTATGGTTCTTTCGCAAGATATGATTCGAAGAGAA
Source organism: Lachnospiraceae bacterium (assembly GCA_017617005.1). Classification (GTDB taxonomy): domain Bacteria; phylum Bacillota; class Clostridia; order Lachnospirales; family Lachnospiraceae; genus AC2028. Next base: position 43,758 of record JAFZWW010000051.1, on the reverse strand, counting down.
GTGCTTAAAGAAAGGGACGGAATAGATCCCCCGGCACTGCCTCTGATAAAGCAGATGCTAGAGTACGGAAGCGAAAACTGCGAAGTGGTCATATTGGAAGGGATATTTATTGCGGATTGGTATCGAGAACTGTTTGAAGCAGCAATCGAACTGTATGGCGCAGACATATATGCGTATTATTTCGATATTCCTTTTGAAGAAACTGTAAGGAGACATCAGACCAGATCCAAAGCAGCTGAATTTGGAGCCGATGAGATGCGAGAATGGTGGAAAGAAAAGGATTATTTGGATCTTATAAAAGAAACTACCATCACGGAAGACAAGAGCAAGGATGAAATCATAAACGAGATTTATTTAAGAGTTTGTAACGGGTGAGGTATACCGATGGATTTCAAGGCATTGATGAATACAAGTGAATATGACTTCTTACAGAGTCTGCCTGAAGAAATAAAAAAGAATATTGAAGGCAAAGAATACACGATAGACGATATGGGTAAGTCAGGATCGAAGGTACTTATCTTCGAGGATATGGTGCTGAAGATCACTGATAAGCCTTGTGATGATAAAGATGCAGTCGAAATGATGCGTTGGCTTGAAGGCAAGATCCCCGCACCTCGGGTAATAGTATTCGAAGAAGATGATTCTTACAGTTATCTTCTTATGAGCAGGGTAATGGGGAAGATAGCCTGTGACAAGTATTATCTGGAATGTCCTAAGGAACTTGTTCCGCTTCTTTCAAGGTCGGTAAAGATGCTTCAGAGTATAGATATAACGGATTGCCCTGTTATAAAGGATCTGGACAGAGAACTTAAGAAAGCCGCATACAGGGTTGAGAACGGTCTTGTGGATATAAGCGACGCAGAACCTGATACATTCGGAGAAAACGGCAGGTTCAAAGATCCCAAAGAGTTGCTTTCCTGGCTAAAGGAGAACAAACCTTCCTATGAACCCGTATTATCTCACGGAGATCTTTGTCTTCCAAATATCCTTATTGAGAATGGTGATATAAGCGGATTTATCGATATGGGTAACTGCGGTATCGCGGATAAGTGGGAAGATATAGCAATGTTGTACAGAAGCCTTCGCCATAATTTTGATGGAACATACGGCAAGGTATATCCGGGCCTTGATCCTGACAGCTTTTTCGAGGAACTTGGGATAGAGCCGGACCGTGAGAAGATAGATTACTACATTCTTCTTGATGAACTCTTCTAGGCGGAAGTGGTAAGTTATTTCAGAATTAAATGTTCTGATATATAGGAGATAATACATGGATGACATAAAAATCAGAGAGCTTGCCGGTGCAAACATGGATATTGATTTAGTCAGCGATAGCGTTGACTGGAATCAGGACGTATGTCCGTGGAATGAAGCTGAGAATTCCAAAGAACATAAATGCGCTGTAAAAGACACCTCGATATGTAAATATTTCTGTGGGATTAAACATTTGGATAGCGTGCTTTGTAGTTATCCTAATGAATGCAAAGATGTATTGAATCAATAGAACGGAAAATCGGAAAATATTTTTCAGGATAATCGGCTATTAGGGGTAAGATAAACCGAAATAATGTAAAGAGGAGATTTTGATGAAAAGAAATTTCTATAAATTGGTAACACTAATATCCCTTATATTTATTCTCGCATTATCAGCGTGCGGTGAAGATAAAGTGGATGGCGAAGAGCAGGCTGTAAGAATATATACCTGCCCTGCCGAGAATATGTTTGGTCTTGAGAAAGTTGTGGTATTTGAGGACAGAGTAACAGCTGTATTTGATAAGGGAATTAGTGACAAATCAGAATATATCAGCCTGTCATATAATCAGGAAAAAAACGAGATTTCTGCCGGTGCTAATCTGTCTAATCTCTCACAATACAGGAATCCATTAAGCACTATCGAAGAAAAAGACGGAAAATACATCGTAACCATGGTGTTCGAATATGATGAGGATAATAAATTTGATCCTGATAAGGATATAGAAGTTACAGGGTTTAATGTACTCGGAGGAAGTGTAGATTTCAACGACGGTAACCTAAAACTCCTATATTCGATTCAAGGCGGCGAATGCTTCGATGATTTCTGGCAGGACTATTCTGACAATACCGGTAAATGGAGAGAAATACAACACGAAACAGTATGCTGGCCGATGGGGGAATAGAATCGATTATATCGGAAAATACTTTTGATATTAAATATTTTAAATAGGGGAGTGGCACGATGATAAAAATACAAATAATCACGTATGTGGTATACGGGTTTCTGACTTTGCTTCTTATAGGTATTGGTTCTACAATCATCAAGCTGAAGAAAAAGAAGATATCCACAGGTGCGGCTATAGCGATGATGCTGATATTTGTAATTATGATGTTAGTGGCTTCATATCCTTACTTTGTTATTTATCGCGGATTACCCGCGGGAAGCGGCAGAGTTGTTGGTGAGTATACTGAATTTTCTTCCATGTGGACTTACTGGTCCGATGAACAGTGGAAAATTGGAGCCAATAAGTACGGTGACCCAATTTTCAGCGAACCCAAGGAAGCATTTGAGCTCGCTAACGAAGAATTCGAAGACATAATCGAGCTTATTCAGGATGAATACGGATTTGATGATTTCTCAATGAAAACTTATGAACAGTACTCTCATGTGATATATAAAGTAAGCGCAAGCGGTGATGCCGAAAAACAAAAGTTTAGATTCTTCGAATTCATAGAGATCTACGGAAACAGTCAGAAAACATGGCATTATTTGCCGGCAGAGGGCTGGGTAAGAAATTAAACCGGAAGATAAAATGATGACCTTATAGTATCTGGCTATTAATTCTTTACCAGTTTACGTTCCAATTCCTCAAAATCATAATCTTCTCTCTGTGGGAAATTTAAGAATGAATTAGGGCTCTTGTGGGATGAGGGATAAGATATTACATTTTTATATCTGTTTTTAGTATTATCAGTATTGTATTGTCCCTGATTTACCGTCACGGTATTACCGCCATGGTTTTTCCGTGACGGTTTTTCCTTCACGGTGGATTCCTTTTGGGCAGTATTCTGCTTATCTGTTGATCTGATGGTCTTGTCATCGCTTAAGATGACGTCGGTTGAATAGTTTCCGGAAGCATTTCTGGACTTAATTCTGGTCAGATATCTGAGTTTTTCGAGTTTTATAATGGAGGCTCTGATCGAATCCGGACAGTCAGATACGATAGCACTTATTCCGTTTATACTGAATTCCCAGTCTTCTGGAAGGCTGTAAAGGGTACATAATACTCCGCGGTCCTTCATGGACAGTTCCTTATCCTTAAGGATTGTGTTACTGATCATTGTGAAATGGTTTTGGGGTTTATTCTTTATTATTGACATGTAACTCCTGAAAAAAAAAAAAAAAATAGACCCTAAGGCCTGAATGATTATGGGCAGCGATTGGGCAATAAGTGGGCAATGAGTGCTTGGCGACCTCTCAAACCTCCTATTTTATTGGTTTTTGTGAATTCAATATCCTCCGATTCCCATCACCTGCTCTTCGGAAAACCTCGTATATTCAATGTTTACGAGGTTTTTTCATTCTGTTTTTGCCGGGCAGTAAGCGGGCAATACAGGAATTTCAAATCCGAAGGCTTCGTTGATGAGCTTTGGATCTATGGCTTTTTTCTGCCTTCGATCGTAATGTCCGGTCATTACCAGGGATGAATGTGATGAAATCAAGGTCCAACGCCCACAAAATGTGAAGACTATGTTTGAAGTGGCTCATAAAACGTGATATTATATGATCGGAGGTGGAAGTATATGTATTTTAGGAGAAAAATAGACGCTTTTCTTAATGATTGGAAGGCGGATCCATTTCATAAGCCGCTTATAGTAAAAGGTGCCAGACAGATTGGTAAGACAGAGTCTATCCTGCATTTTGCCAAAGATAATTATGAGAATGTAGTGTACATAAATTTTGCATTGGAAAAGAAATTTATGCAGATACTTGCGGATGGATACGATGTGAAGAGCGTAATAAAGAATATATCTTTAGCAGATCCATCTGTAAAGTTCATACCTAAAAAGACAATCATTCTTTTCGACGAGATACAGGAAAATCCTGATGTTGCTACGACTTTAAAGGCGTTTCGAATAGACGGTAATTATGATGTTATTTGCAGCGGATCAATGCTGGGAATTAACTATAAAAAGATTCACAGTAATAGTGTTGGCTCAAAAATAGATTATGAGATGTATTCGATGGATTTTGAGGAGTTTCTATGGGCAAAAGGCTATAACCGGGAACAAATTGATTCTATTCTGGCTCATATGTTGGAGAACAAGCCATTTAACAATAATGAATTGGCTATATTCAAAAGTTTGTTCCTTGACTATTGTGTTCTGGGCGGAATGCCGGATGTTGTTAAATTGTACATAGAAACCGGTACATTTTCGGGAACGCTCGAAGTACAGGAGCAGATCAGACTGGATTATGAGGAAGATGTCAGAAAATACGCGGAAGGGTTAGATCAAACAAAAATCATAAGCGTATATAGGAGTATCCCCGCGCAACTTGCAAAAGAAAATAAGAAATTTCAGTTTAGCAAAATTGATAAGAATGCGAGATCCAGAGAATACACCGGCTGTATTGAGTGGTTAAAGGATGCCGGAGTAGTTATCGAATGTAATTGTTTGCAGTATCCGGAACTTCCGTTAAATGGGAATATAGAGGAAAGCAAGTATAAATTATACTATCCTGATACGGGGTTATTGGTATCAGCGTTAGACGAGGAAGCACAAGAGGATCTTAGAACGAATAAAAATCTTGGAGTATATAAAGGTGCTCTGTATGAGAATTTTGTTGCAGAGGCTTTTATAAAGCAAGGACTGGGACTCTTTTATTATAAAAAGGAGAATTCTACCCTTGAAGAAGATTTTTTTGTGAGGACACAAAATGATTTGATTCCGGTAGAAGTAAAATCAAACAGCAATCAATCGAAGTCATTATCGACACTGATAAAAAGTGTGAGCTATGGTGATATAACTTATGGTATTAAACTAGGCGATTTTAATATTGGGTGTGCCAATGGTATATATACGTTTCCATATTTCTGTGGCTTTAAAATGAAGGAATATCTACAGAGAAAATAATAATATTTGGTTGAACTTCTGGCTGATTCGAAGAATGTGGAGTGCCGCTATGAAGAAAAATATTTCGATCGATCTTGCAATGACAATTGTACGAATTAAGGCCGCTGTTATCTCGGGAATTATAGCGGTTGGTATGACCGCTTGTGGTGTATCGGAAGAGGAAGTACCTGTAACCTCAAATGACATTACGGAAAATCCTTCAATAGAAGAAATTCCGGGACCGGTTTTGAAGGAAGATATATATGGTAAATATATATGTGAGAAACCCGGATTTGGCGGAATATTTACTGTCATGATTTCTGATGACGGGACATTCAATTATTACGAAGGAGGTTCCAGCAGTTATATCGGATCCGGAGACTGGGAATTGTCTGAGAACAGATTATTGCTGAAAGATACCGGTTACGGAGAAGAGTGGAATATATTCTTCAATGTTGAGGATGGCTGTCTGGTATATGATAAAGATTCTTCCCATCCGTTTATTTATGTTGATCTGATTGATGGTGCGAGATTTATTCCTGAAGAAAGAACCGATGAAGCCTGGATTCATGAGCTTGAAGAACGGATTCTGGAAGAGGAACGTGAAAGAATATCTATGAATTCCGGTTCCGGTGATGTAACAAACGTCGTTGATGGTGGAATAAATTCACATAATGACCGGATAGGACTTTCGTTGTCACTGTCTGATATTACTTCCACAGGATGTACTTTAATATTTTCACAGCACGGCGGAAATGTTTCAGGGTTTCTTACGACAGGCTCTCCATTTGATATTCAGACATTAAATGATAACGGAGAGTGGGAGGATGTTCCGTTAGCAGAGAGTGAATCCTATATTGTGTGGACTGATGAAGGCTGGTTCATCAACAATAATCAGGATACTTTTTTCCGGGAGCAGTGGGAATATTATTATGGTAATCTGCCTGATGGTCACTACCGTATACATAAAGAAATAATGGATTTCCGAGTTCCCGGTGATTATGATTTATATGATCTGTATGCGGAGTTTGACCTGCCCGGTTCCGTATTGCAACGCGTTTATCCGATCGGGATCCCGTCAGATATTGTTATAAACGGTGTATCTATTTCTTCGGGAGAAGGGATTGTTAGCTGCGAATGTGATTTTGACGGAGATGGAAAAACAGAGACGGTTACAGCGGATTACAGTCAGATATTGACAGACGGAGATGCAGTGCCGGGAGCAATAATGGTTTGCGATGAAGCCGGAAAGAATTTGTGGAGCAGTGATTTCGGATTGCCGTATGCCGGGTGGAGAAGTTTCTATATTGCAGAGATGGATGGCGCACCGTATCTGGTTGAATATTTTCCTCCGACTATGAGACAGGGAAGTTGGGACTGCGCGGTCGCCATATATACATTTGATTCTGCTGACAGGCAGGTTATGATGGATGAATATGTGTGTAACGGATCAAAGGAAGACGCGGATAAGTGTGAAGAAAAAGCAGCGAAATATCTCGAAAAGTCAGTCCTTCTGATTTCAACGATGAATTCTGAGTTGAAGGTATTTGTTGATTGAAATTATTGAAGGGCTGGAATAAGTGATACATTTACCAAAATCAGATGTTTCACATTTTTTATGTTAGATTGGAGTATTAACATAATGATCATATTGATAACAGGAGCATCTCATACAGGTAAAACTGTTCTGGCTCAAAAATGCTTGAAAAATACAAATATCCGTATCTGTCCATAGATCATTTGAAAATGGGGTTGATAAGAAGCAATAACACACTCCTTACTCCATGTGATGACGATACAGACCTTACAAATTATCTCTGGCCAATAGTCAGCGAAATGATAAAAACTGCCATAGAGAATAAGCAGAACCTTATAGTTGAAGGATGTTATATTCCGGGTGATTGGAGTTCATGGTTTGAAAAAGACTATTTATCAGAGATCAAGGTTATATGTCTGGTAATGACAAATGAGTATATAGATGCACATTTTACGGATATTGTTAAACATGGATCTGACATAGAAGCCAGGGGCGATGATTCTTGCTGTACCGTTGAGTGGATAAAAGAAGCAAACAGTGAGTATATTAACAAGTTTCGGCCGGATCAGATTATTATTGAAAAAGATTATGAAAGTACAATAGATTTAATCCTTAATAAGGATTTATTTGCTGAGTAAAGTGTATGAGAGGCGGGGTTTGAGATGAAGAAGATTACAGCTATATTGTCAGCAACAATTGCAGGGCTTGTTGCCATATTATTTTCCGGTTGCACATTGAAAATGATTCCGGATGAATGGTATAAGGAAACGCTTGAGTATTACAGTACGGGTTTTGAGTCCGGATGGAGTAATGAGGATCCGAAGCTGCATATATCTGAAGAGATGAAGGATCCGGATAATCATTTCGGATATCTGCTCCGTGATCTGGACGGTGACGGTGCCGACGAACTGCTGATCGGGATCATTGATGATTCGGAGGAGACCAGATTCACCGATCTGTATATCTGGCACAGGGATTTCGGAGCATTCAGAAGCCTGAATTGCGGAGACGGATATTACATGTATCTGGATGATGACAATGTTATCAGGATGGATTCGTGGTACGGTTCTGCGACCAAGACAGAATATATGATCTATGATTCGGACGATAATTCCTTCTTGATAGTCGATGGAGGCGGCAAGCCGGGAAAGTACGAACTGACCGAATTTTGACTTCATGAGGACGGAAAATGAGGAAAGCAAACATTCCGGGTTCTGCGATATTCGGATTTATATTATTCATAGTATGTCTGATAGGGCTTATAAAAAGTTCTGTCGACCTGAAAATCGGCATTCTGGTCATTGCGGGATGTATTGCGGCTCTGGCGGTTCTGTTTTTCTTTTCATGGAAAAAGGTGGATATATCGGAAAAAGAGCCGGAGGATTATACAAAGAAGCAGCCCAAATCCAAGTTCAGAGCTGCCGCCGAAAAGGATAACGGGCATATGAAGAGAATGCTCGAGATCTACCGGCGGGAGCTTGAGGATATCAGGCGGAAATCACGCAACGGAATGATCTATGCCGGTATTGCGCTGGTATTTGCATTCATAATGTGGGGAAGCGGGAAATTTGCGATCACGTTTTTTCTGTTGTTTTCGCTTGTCTGCGTCACCTACGGCGGATGGTGCCTGTGGACTTATTATCTCAATTCGGACGATCCCGGAGCGTTAAGAGCGGCCGAAAAATTCAACATCACCACGCTTCCGATGAAGATAGAAGACACAGAGAATATTATTTGGATGAATGAAAAAGAAAACCGGGAAGATCCGGTGGGCATAGAAAGCGATAACGGTTCCGCCGGAATAGAAGATACCGGAAAAAGATAAAATACAGATACGAGACGGTTCGGGAGAGATAAATGACCAAAAAGAAGCTGATAATACTGATAAGTGCCATGGGAGTGGCTCTGATCGCTGCCGCAGGCATTTGCTTATTGCTTTATACCTTAAAGTTCAGGGCGAATACCATACGCCTTTATTCATATGAAGGTGAGGTGAAGCTGGTCGACGATAAAGGAAGGGCGATAGAAGTAAAGGAAGACAAGAGGCTTACAAGCGGAAATGTACTTTCAACAAAGAAAGAATCCAAGGCATGGGTGCTTCTGGACGAAGACCGAATGGTCACTCTTATGGAAAAAAGCAAGGCCGGGTTCGAAAAAAAGGGAAACCGTATGGCCCTTACCCTTGTCGACGGCTCTCTTTTCTTTAACATAGAAAAGCCGCTTTCCGATAAAGAATCATTTGAGATAAGTACATCGACGATGGTCATAGGAATTCGAGGCACTTCCGGATATGTCAGTGCCGATGAGGACGGAAACAGTGTTCTGTACCTGACGAGTGGAAAATGTGAAGTTACGGGAATAGGCCCGGATGGTGATTCCGATTCCGTGACGGTAAGGGCAGGTGAGAAGGTATCCGTGATAATCGAAGACGACGAGGTCGAACTCATTGTCGAGGATATAACGGAAACAGACCTTCCGAAAGATGCGGTGATCGAGATAGTATCGGATGACGATCTTCTGGAAGCGGTAACCGATGCGACGGGATGGGATGAAGATCTTCTTGGAGAACTGACCGAAGATAAGGTTTCGGACCTTTATCTCGGAGAAATAAAGGATTATTCGGATGTGCAGGTCTGCGGAGACTGGATACTTTCGGGCGACCCCTATACCGATTGGGACACCGAGACCTTACATTTTTCGGATGACGGCACCGGATACGAGTATCTTTTTAACGGAACTTACAGCGCGTTTTTCTGGGACTATGATGTGATTGACGGAGTTCCGACGGTTTCGCTGCATATAATAAATGATGACGGAACAGAAAGGGATTATATCCCTCAATATACCTATACCGATGAAGTACTTCATCTCGGATATATGGTTTATGTAAGGAATGAATGATCAAGAGGCTCAAATAAGTCAAGGGAAGCAGGAATGAGTCCGGTGTCTGAAAGGCGCCGGACTTTTTTTAATTAAGGTAATGATTACCGCGCGGATTTGATAAGACCCGTAAATAGAGCTATAATAATAGTTTGTCGGAGTGTGTTTTTCGGGGGAGAAAAAAATGACAGACTATTCGGCATATATAAATTCGTTTAAGGGTATTGCATGCGTTGTATCACTCAGAAAAACGGGTGAGACCGGAAGTGAGAAGATAACGATCGCAGCCGCAAACAAAAAATACCTTGCATCCGTAAATAAGCTTGATGAGGAATTCGTTCCGAACAGGTCTTATACATATTATATTGCGCAGGATCCGAATTTTGAGGCGCTTACCTCCGGCTGTATTTCCGGTCACAAGATCGCCCATCAGTATGTGAATGCCGAACTTTACAATGCATGGCTGGATTTTTACATGATCCCGCTCGAGGATGATGAGGAAGGGAACGGATACTGTCTCTTTACCTATGAGATGAGTGCGAATTCCGATTCCGAGAAGATGATCGGAATATCCGCAAAGAGTGCGTACATGGTCCTCAAAACCTGTATCAAGCTCAGGGAGACCGATGATTTCAAGGCATCGCTCGACTCTATTGTCAAGGATATCAGGCAGCAGTGCGAATCCGACGGATGTTCGATAATCCTTATGGATACCGAGCAGAGGAAAATAGACTTACTTGCCGTGGACAGTGCTTCAGATTTTGAAGTTGCGGACGACGATGTTTTCTTAAAGCCCGAGTTTTATGACATCGTCGAAAGCTGGCGTGATTATATGAGCGGTTCAAACTGCATCATAATCACGGGCGAGGAGGATCTGAAGGATATTGAAGCCAAGGCTCCCGAATGGTACAGATCCCTTATTTATTCGGGAATAAAGAGCCTTGTTCTCTATCCGCTCCGTGTCGGAAAGAATCTTTACGGATATGTCTTCGCATCCAATTTCAATACCGACAAGGTCCGCTTTATCAGGGAGGTTATGGAACTGAACGCATTCATCCTGTCTGCGGAAGCGGAGAACTTCAGGATGCATGCAAAGCTGGAGCATATGGGCAGGACCGACCTGCTTACCGGAGTCCTCAATCGCAATGCGATGAACAAGAGGATAGGCGAGCTTGCCCCCGCTGTTTCGGAACTGAAAAAAGGTTTCGGCGCAATCTATGTCGATGTGAACGGACTTAAGAGGGTCAACGATTCCAAGGGCCACAACCACGGCGATGAAATGATCATTTCCGTTGCCGACAAGATAAGGTCCGTATTTGAAACCGACGATATTTTCAGGGCCGGCGGTGATGAATTCCTGATCATCACCACCGATCTTGACGAAAAGGAATTCTGTTCCCGCTTTGAAAGGCTGAAAGCTGTTTCGAGGATCGCAGGAGAGCCTTCCTTTGCGCTCGGCGCGGATTTTGCGGGAAGAGATATCGATATTGAAAGGATCCTGCACACCGCGGACCAGAACATGTACAAGAATAAAGCGGAATACTACTCGAATACTCCGGGCGCGGACAGAAGACGCAGGTAGGAGATTCAAAGAGCGTTCCGTATAAGGAAAGATTTTGAATGAAAAGTAAGAATCTCAAAAAGATAGAAAGCCTTAAAAAGGGTCACGGATGGCTGTCCATCATCGTGTATCTCATATTCTTTGCATTTGCCGGAGCAATGCTCACATATATCCTCGGAATACTGGGCTACTATGTCGTGCAGGCAAAGCTTGCCAGTGAGTACGAGTCCGTATCCTATATGGCCAGGATCTATGACAGGAGCCTTGCCGAGGAAACGGAGGATTCCGTATGGGCTCTTCTGGAAGAATCCGAAAAAGAATTCATCATCCGCGATAAAACCGGAGAACTGATCTACGGCGACAGGGGCAATACCTGCGGAGAAAAAAGCGGGAAGGTCAGTCTTTCGGGGATCACCGAATCGGTCATCATGTATCCCGATGAAGATTATCCCTTCATAAGTGCGGGTAAGAACGGAAATGTCGATCTTGAACTGTTCAAGGTTTTCAAAGCGCTGAACGGAATGAATGACGAAAATTACGATCCCGAGATACTCACCCTGACCGATGCGGATGAGGAGGAGCATTTCGAAACGATCGGTTTCTATGTTGACGTTACTTCCAAGTTCCAGCTCAGACTTCCCGTGTGGATGGGATACAGGGTCAACAAGGGAAAAGAGATATTCATCGGAAAGGGATATCTCACCTTCAAGATGAGCGACCTTTCGATGCTCGCACTCGTTATTGTCATGCTCATCGTGATGTTCTTTACCATATTCAATATGTTCATAGTGAACATGGTAAGGGAGATCCGTTCCAGAAAGAGGTCGCTCAAGATGCTCTTCATGGATATAGTTACCGGCGGAAGAAACAGGACCTGGTTCTTCTATAAAGGAGACAGTGTATTAAGAAGCCGTTTCAATGCTTCATATCAGTATGCGATAGTTAACCTTATATTCGTAAAATACACCACCTACTGTGCATGCCATTCCGTTGCGGAGGGCGAGGCCGTACTCCGCGGAATCAGTGAATGCATCGATAAGCATATCACCAGAAAAGAGCTTAATGCCCACGGCGCACCCAAGGAATTCATGCTCCTTCTGAGAGCTCCTGACACCGATCAGCTCACCGCAAGACTGAATGCACTCATCGCGGATCTTGAAAGGTTCAATGTAGTCCATGCCTTTACTTATCAGGCCGGCGTTGTCATCATTCCTCCTTTGAGGGATGCGACCGGACATATCGTACGCCGCAAGGATATCGATATCGAGCAGGAATACAACAATGCCTGCACCGCAAGGGGAACCCTCGGGGACAAGGAGGATTCCGGAATAGCATATTTCGACCTCACCCTGATCGAGGAAAGAAAGTGGCAGGACTGGGTCGAGGCCAACTGCCGCCTTGCTCTTCAGAACGACGAGTATATGGTATATTACCAGCCCAAGTACGATCCCGTCTCAAGCATGCTCAAGGGTGCCGAGGCGCTTATCAGATGGAAGCATACCGATGAGGAAGGAAAAGAAAACCTCATCGCTCCCGGAAAGTTCATCCCTATCTTCGAAAAGAACGGATTCATCACAAACATCGACCATTATATGCTCTCGAATGTTGCGAAGGACCAGAAGAAGTGGCTTGACCAGGGATTCGAATGCGTGCCCGTATCCGTCAATATCTCAAGAGCCCATTTCATAGAGACCGACCTTGCCGAGCAGATAAGGGATACCGTCGATGCCGTAGGTGCTCCGAGAAACCTTATCGAGATAGAGCTTACCGAGAGTGCATTCTTCGATGATAAATACGCTCTGGTAAGGACCATCAACAAGCTCAAGGAATACGGATTCAAGGTATCCATGGATGACTTCGGATCCGGTTATTCTTCACTCAATTCACTCAAGGATATGCCTTTGGATGTACTCAAGCTCGATGCGGAATTCTTCAGGGGCGAAAATGCCGGAGAAAGAGGAAGGGTTGTCGTCGCCGAGACCATCAAGCTTGCAAGAAAGCTGAACATGCTCACCGTTGCCGAGGGCATAGAGGAAAAAGAGCAGGTTGAGTTCCTTGCCGAGCAGGGCTGTGATATGATCCAGGGATTTGTATTTGCACGTCCCATGTCTTCGGAAGATTATGAGATAAGGATGAAGAATAAAACCCCTGTTTAAAAAATCACCCTTTTATGGTAGAATATCAGCGGTTTTGTGCAACTAACCGACTCTGATTTCAGGAGAGGAATATATGGAAAAAATAGCCAGTTTTACCATTGATCACATAAAGCTCCAGCCCGGAGTATATGTATCAAGAAAGGATCATATCGGAAGCGAGACAGTAACCACATTCGATATCCGTATGACCAGCCCCAACGAAGAACCCGTTATGAACACTGCGGAGATGCATACGATAGAGCATCTCGGCGCAACCTATCTCAGAAACCACGCCGAGTGGAAGGACAGGGTCGTTTATTTCGGACCCATGGGATGCAGGACGGGATTTTATCTTCTTCTTGCGGGAGATCTTGAAAGTAAGGACATCGTATCACTCGTCACCGGAATGTATGAGTTCGTAAGGGATTATGACGGAGAGATTCCCGGCGCCACCGCAAAGGACTGCGGAAATTATCTCGATCAGAACCTTCCGATGGCTAATTTCCTTGCCAATAAATACCTGAATAATGTTCTGTACGGCATTTCCGAAGACAGACTTATTTATCCACAGTGATCGACAAGGGGGAGCTTATGACTAAAGTTGGCGTTATCGGTGCAATGGAACTGGAGGTCAGTGCCCTTAAAAGACAGATTGAGGGTATTACCGTTACAAAGAAAGCAGGTATGGAGTTCTGTGAAGGATCCATCGGAGGTACCAATGTTGTTGTCGTAAGATGCGGTATCGGTAAAGTAAATGCCGCCCTTTGCGTGCAGATCCTCTGTGATGATTTCCATGTTACGCATATCATCAATACCGGTGTTGCCGGTTCGCTCAATAACGAACTGAACATCGGCGACATCCTTATATCCGGGGATGCCGTTCATCATGATGTTGATGTGACCATCTTTTCATACAAGGTGGGAGAGGTTCCCCAGCTTGGTATAAGGGAATTCCCTGCTGATACCCATCTTATCGAGGTTGCGGAGCAGTCCATCAAAGAGACCCAGCCCGACCTCAACTACCGTATCGGTAGGGTTGCCAGCGGAGACCAGTTCATTTCCAGTTCCGAAGCAAAGGAAAGGATAATAAAGAATTTCGAGGCCGACTGTACCGAGATGGAAGGTGCTTCAATAGCACACGGAGCATACCTTAACAAGGTTCCCTTCGTCATCATAAGAGCCATCTCCGATAAGGCGGACGGTTCCGCAGAGGAAGATTATCCCACATTTGAAAAGGCTGCAGCCGCTCACTGCGCAAAGCTTGTAGCGGATATGCTTCCCAGAATCTGACATAAGGAAAGGAATAAGTAATGGAACAGAGTATTGAATTCAGATATGACACCCAGCTTCTCATCGAGAGCGAGAATGAGGATCTCGACGAGGATGAGATCAGGGACTATATCACCGCAAATTTCGTAGGAGACAGCCTTGTTGCCGCAGGTGACGAGGAACTTGTAAAGATTCACTTCCATACCAACGAGCCCTGGAAGATACTTGAGTACTGCAGAAGCCTCGGCGAGATCTACGATATCGTTGTCGAGGATATGGACCGTCAGTCAAGAGGTCTTCACGGTTAATAATTGTTTTACTTCGATGCCTTTGGGATCGCAGTCCCAAAGGCATCTGTTTGAGAACGGAAAGCACTGAAAATGAGTATCAAAGAATCATCAATATCTGTAAATAACACCGCAAAGAAATCATCATATCCGTTAACGGCACTGACACTGACCCTGTTTTTCGGCCTGTCCTTTTTTTACATGGAACTGGTATTTAAATTCTCAGTCTCCGCGAGGGTGGTCGATGCCTCGGTCGCAAGGATGCTTGCGGTTTCATTCATAACGGGAAGCATCATCGCATTTCTCGTATATATGCTGCCGCACGTGCTTGCACGTATCACCGCAGCCCTGGCCCTTCTGGTCTCCACGGTCTCTTTTCTGATCGAGTTTTTCATCCAGAGGGAGTTCAGCGTTTTCTATGACATAAATACCATTCTGAATGCGGCAACCGACGCACTGAAGGGATTTGCCGGAGATATCAGGGAACTTATCTTCTGCTTTGACGGAATATCGCATATCCTTCTTTTCCTGGTTCCGACATTTGCATGGATCATATTCGGAAAGAAGCTTGTCAAAGGTATCAAACGCACAAGGATGATCGAAAGTTCATACCCCGTTCCCGAAAAGGTAAAGGGTATAGAGATGATCGACCTTTCCGAGGAAGAAGATGAAGATGAAGCTCCGAAGACTATGGAGCAACCCTGCGGAGGACCTCTTTCCAACAGGGGAAGACGCTTCATTGCGGGACTTATCCCTGCAGGCGTGCTTCTGCTTGCCGTATCCGCACTCTTCATCATGGCATATGCCGGAGTGATAGATAAGGATAAGCTCGGACCCAAGTACAGCTTCCAAAATTCTGTCGTTGACTTAGGACTTGCGGGTTCCGTTGCCCTCGATGTGAAGAACATGGGTAATGCGACCGTCACCGAGAGTGAATTTGTCATCGTTGATTATACCGATCCGTACGCGGATGTTCCGGTTCCCGTGACAGCGGCTCCTTCGGTATCGGGAAATGATGACGGAACCGTCACTGTAGCTGAACCCGTTGTTTACGGTGTTAATGCATACAATATAGACTTTGCGGCACTTGCGGAAGCCGGCGGTGCTTATTCAAACATGAATGCGTACGTCGCTTCACTTACTCCTTCTTCAAAGAATGAGTACACCGGACTGTTCAAGGGAAAGAACCTCATAGTCTTCTGCGCGGAAGCATTCTCCTCCAGCATCATCGATCCGGATCTGACACCCGCACTTTACAGACTTACGACAAAGGGTATCAACTTTACCGATTATTACGAGCAGGCTACAGCGGGAACAACGGGCGGAGAGTTTGAACTCATATTCGGACTCATGCCTCTTGCGGGCGGTGACTCGATGCTCACCATGACCGCACAGGGCTCCTATACAAATATGGGCTCTATGCTCAGCTCCGATATGGGCTATTACGGAATGGCCTTCCATGATAACGACGATCTGTATTACAGCAGGAACATAACCCATAACCTCCTCGGATACAGCGAGGGATTCATGGGATTCGGAAACGGAATGGAGAAGCTCATCTCAAGGGCATGGCCCGAGAGCGACCTCGAGATGATGCAGGGAACCCTTCCCCTTTACACCGATCACCAGCCGTTCAATATCTATTATATGACGGTCAGCGGTCACAGCGGATACAGCTTCCAGTCAAATGCAATGTCCGTACGCAACCGTGAAAGAGTAGAGGAATGGTGCGCCGAAAAGGGTCTCGAGTATTCGGATCCCGTCAAGGCATACATCGCCTGCAATCTCGAGCTCGAAAAGGCTCTTGAATATACCCTTGAGTATCTCGAGGAGAACGGTCTTGCCGATGACACCGTCATCGCACTGGCTCCGGACCATTTCCCTTACGGACTTACCAACGGCGGATATCTCGGAAATCTTCCCTATCTTGATGAGCTTTACGGTTACAAGGTAGAGACCCAGCTTGACCGTGACAGGAATACGGCGATCATCTGGTGCGGAATTCTCGAGGACAGCGACCCCATCATTATCGATAAGCCCACTTCTCCCCTTGATATTCTTCCCACACTCCTGAATCTCTTCGGATGCGAGTGGGATTCCAGGCTTTACATCGGAAGGGATGTCCTTTCCGATGCCGAGGGACTGTATTTTGACAGCGGTTATAACTGGAAGACGGAGGTAGGATCTTACAGGGCCGCAACGGCCACCTTCACTCCGAACCCCGGATACGAAGAGGTCGGTGAGGCTTATATCAAGCGTCATAATGCGATAGTTGCGAATAAGATAGCGTTCAACAGAAATGTTATCTACAATGCATATTTCCCTTATGTATATTCGCTTTTGGCCCAACAGGCAGCCGGAGAAGCAGGTGACGGGACCGGTGAAACGGTCCCTTAAAGGCTTCATTTTATAAAATTTTTTGAAATTGTTCACATCATGTTCTAAAGGCACGATCTTTCTGTGTTATACTTTTTTCCATGAAGATACATACAAGAATGGTAATAACGTTTCTGGCGGTAGCTCTGGTACCGCTGGTTATGATGGTTATCGTTTTTTGTCTTCTGAGGATGTCACTCATTGCTTCCCGTGACGACGGATTTCAGCTCGGGGGCAATATGGAGCAGATCGTCATCAAGGTGGACGAGCTCTATTCGGATATCTGCGGCCGCATTGAGGAAGATCCGGGCTGCATGGAGGATAAGTCGTATCTTCAGGATGTGTCCGGAGAACTGTCCTCTTTATCAGCCACTCTGGTGGTAAGAAAGAGCGGGGAATTGTATTTTTCGGGAAATTCCCGTATGTCCGACGAGGTCTGGAACAGGCTGCCCGAATACGGGAGCGAAACCTCCGGCGCGGATTCGGGTATCTATTTCGGTGATCTGGAAGAATTTGTAAGACCGTATGATTTTGTGTTTTCCGACGGCAGCAAAGGTACTCTTTTTATCCTGGTAAATGCGAACACCGTAATGAACAGGAAACTTACCGTCGATATGTTCGTGTCGATGATCCTCATTCTCCTGATCACGGCGCTTCTGGTAACCTTCTGGAACAAGAAGGGAATGCTCGATCCCATGAGCGAGCTTTCCAGGGGACTCACCCAGGTCAGGGAAGGAAATTTCGATTATGTCATAGAGCACACCGGTGAAAGAGGCGAGGTAGGGGAGCTCTTCAGGAATTACGAAGACATGAGAATGAGGCTCCGCGAGAACGAGGAACGCAGTGCCGAGCAGGAAAAGAAGAACCGAGAGCTCATTTCGAACATAAGCCATGACCTCAAGACGCCCATCACTTCCATAAAGGGTTATGTCGAGGGTATCCTTGACGGAGTCGCATCCACACCCGAAAAGCAGGAAAAATATTTAAGGACCATATATAATAAAGCCGTGGATATGGATAAGCTCTTAAATGAGCTCACTCTTTATTCGAGCGTTGAGAACGACAGGATCAAGTACAATTTCCTTAAGCTCAATGTCACGGACTATTTCAGGGACTGTATCGAGGAAGTAGGACTCGATATGGAGACCAGGGGTATCGCATTCAACTACGTCAATACGCTTCCTTCCAAGACAAGGATCATCGCCGATCCCGAGCAGCTCAGGAAGGTCATAAACAACATCATCGGAAACAGCATCAAGTACATGGACAAGCCTTCCAAGACCATATCCATGAGAGTGCTTGACGGCGGCGATGACATAATAGTCGAGATCGAAGATAACGGAAAAGGTGTTGCCGTTAACGATATAACCAGGATCTTTGAAAGATTCTACAGATCGGATTCCGCGAGAAACACCGCGCAGGGCGGAAGCGGAATAGGCCTCTCGATAGTAAAGAAGATCATCGAGGACCACGGTGGCCATATCTGGGCCACCTCCAAGCTTGGAGAAGGAACCTGCATGCATTTTGTTATAAGGAAATACAAGGAGGACGTTTATGGCTAAGATTCTCATTATCGAGGACGAAAAGGAAATAGCCGATCTTGAAAAAGATTACCTTGAGATGAATGATTTCGAGGTTGAATGTTATGACCGCGGTGATACCGGTCTCGAAGCAGCTGAAAAGAATGATTACGATCTTATCGTGCTCGACCTGATGCTTCCCGGGATCGACGGCTTTGATGTCTGCCGCAAGGTAAGGGCCGTAAAGGATATTCCGATCATCATGGTCTCCGCAAAGAAGGACGATATTGACAAGATCCGTGGTCTCGGACTCGGTGCGGACGATTATCTGACCAAGCCTTTTTCTCCCGGCGAGCTTGTTGCGAGAGTCAAGGCTCATCTCGCACAGTACGAAAGACTTGTCGGTGCCGGCAACAAAAAGAATGATAACGACCTTATAGAGATCCACGGCATCAAGATAGACAAATCCGCCCGCAGGGTGTTTGTAGACGGCGAAGAGAAGATCTTTACCACCAAGGAATTCGACCTTCTTGCCTACCTTGCCGAGAATCCCAACAAGGTATATACCAAGGACGACCTCTTCAGGACCATCTGGGGAATGGAGTCCGTCGGTGATATCGCGACAGTAACCGTACATATCAAGAAGATCCGCGAAAAGCTCGGTGATGTCAGCGGAGATTCGAAGTATATCGAGACTATCTGGGGCGTAGGTTACAGATTCAAGATCTGATTTATTCGGGCAGATGCCTTCCGTGCATAAATGTGTACGGAAGGTATTTTTTCTGTGTAAAAACCCGAAAATTTTTGGTAGAATGGGTTCTATGGTAATCACGGATGTAAAATTCTTGATATTCACCGCAGTACTTCTATTTGTGTACTGGTATCTTCCGACACGTTTTCAATGGATGTGGCTTCTTGCAGGAAGCCTTGTTTTCTTTTTTGTTAATTCGAGACCCTACACATTCATATACATGGTCGCCGCAGTTATGGCGGTATATCTGGCCACTTCGGTCTTCGAAAAATACCCTGACGACAAAAAGAAGAAAAAAGGAGCGTTCCTGGGAGCGCTTTTCTTAAACCTCATATTCCTGGCGGTCCTTAAGTACGTGAACCTCGGAGTACATACCGTCAATTCCGTGGGCGGCCTTTTCGGCAGGGGCGGTATCTTCCCCGACATCCACATAGCCGCACCGCTTGCGATAAGCTTTTATACGATGAGCCTTTTGTCCTATCTGATCGACTGCTATATGGGATACAAGGACATCGAAAAAAATCCGTTCAAGGTTCTTCTTTTCGTGTGCTACTATCCGCTGATGGTATCGGGACCCATGAGCCGTTACAAGGATCTCGGAAAGAAGCTTTTCGAAGAGCACCGTTTTGATTACGACCGCGTGACCCGTGGAATAAGAAGATGCGGCTGGGGCTTTGCCAAGAAGCTCGTGGTCGCGGACAGACTCTCGATCCCGGTGGACAGCATGTTCTCAAACAGTGCGGAATTCCCCGGACTCTGGGCACTGCTCATGCCGATGATCTACTCGGTACAGCTGTATTTTGACTTTTCCGGATGCATGGATATCGTCCTCGGAATATCGGAGTGCTTCGGGATTACGCTTACCGAAAACTTCAGAGCGCCTTTCTTTTCAAGAACTCTACAGGAGTTCTGGCAGAGATGGCATATTGCTCTCGGCACATGGCTCAATGACTATATTCTGTTCCCTCTTTTGAAGACCGGACCGTTTAAGAAACTCAAGACAAAGTGCAAGGACCGCTTCGGAAAAGAAGGAGCACGTATCGCGACCTTCCCCGCTCTGTTCGTTCTCTGGTCCGCAATGGGACTCTGGCACGGGGATTCCTGGAAATACATATTCGGCGAAGGCTGGTGGTATTTCCTTGTTATCGTGACGGGACAGGCATTCGCACCGCAGTTCAAAAAGCTTAAAGCAAAGCTTCATATCAAGGACGATAATCCGGTATGGATCGCATTCCAGACCGTGAGGACATATATATTCTTCAGTATAGGTATGTTGTTTTTCAGGGCGGCGGATTATCCTACGGGACTTAAGCTCCTCGCAAGTTTCTTCCGCGGAGGAAATCCGATAGACTCCGCAAGAAGGCTTAAGGATCTTGCCTGGACAGAATTCGGCGGTATTTATGTGCTGATCGTTGTTGCGGTCCTGATAATGATACAGCTCGTGCTGGACTACAGGGAATATCACAAGATCTCCAATGAAAACGTGATCACAAAGAGACCTCTTATCGTCAGATGGATCCTGTACTTTGCGCTTGTGTTTGTGATAATAAGATTCGGTGCGTTCGGAGTTTCATCGTTTATTTATTTCGGTTTCTAAAGGATGAAGAAGTTAATTTTTAAATGCGTTCTCATGGCGGCATTCGTCTATGGGATCGTCATAAGCATCAACAGAATAGCGGATCCCGCAAACATTGCCGGAGACGATATGGTCACCGAGATGGCGGACAGGCTCCTTGAAGGGGATATAGTCGCAAGTCCGGGAGATTACAACGAAGGACTCCTGCATACGATCTTGCTGGATGCCAAGGATCCCGATACGGTCATCATCGGATCGAGCTCGGTTCTTTACATTCCCTGGGAATACGATAATTATCAGGTCATCGGTCTTTCGGGAGCATATCTCTGGGACGATCTTGCCGCGGTCGGACTTCTCGATGCGGAAGGAGACCTTCCCGAAAGAGTAGTCATCTGTGTTGATCCCTGGATACTCAGGACGGATTACGGAGTGGGACGTCACGACAGCATCGCCGAGTACGGAAGGTTTGAGGCGGCGCTCTCATCCGGTGTTCCTTACGACGAAGCCGTAAAGATACTTGATGAGGAAAAGACGGACGATTCCTGGAAGGAATTTTTATCATTTTCCTATTTCCAGTCTTCAGTGGAATATATTAAGAGATGGGGCTGGGATTATTCGCTGAGTTCCGCAGAAGAAAAGATACGCAGCATATCAGAGCCCGAATCGGAATCCATCCCCTGCATACTTCCCGACGGAAGACATACCTGCCTCGGACGGGATTCGGTCGCGAAGATGGACGGTGATGTGAACCAGCTTATACAGAGCGGACATGTAGATGCTTTCGATGTGGAATTTGCGTCGCTTTCATCGACTAATACCGAGTTGTTTGAAAATATGGTAAGGCATCTGACGGAGGAAGGTGTTACCGTGGAGCTTTATCTTCCGGCGATGTACCCGGTGCTGTACGACTATATCGCGGATTCCGAACTGTACGAGGGAGTCGAACTTTCCGAAATCTGGTTAAGGGAAATGGCTTCGAGGTACGGAGTGACCGTTCGCGGAACCTTCGATCCTTCATTATCCGGTATCGAAAAAGAGGACTTTGCCGACTGGCATCACATTAAGCCCGAAAAAGGTCTTGAAGAATATAATTTTATTTTGGAGCAGTCATGACTGATTTTCTTGAGAAGATTAAACAGCATTCGGAGAAAGATCCGGACGGAGTATTTTATGAGTACATGATCCCCGGCGGGGAATGTAAAAAACTTACATGGAAAGAGCTGTGGGATAAGGCGGAAAGCCTTGCCTCATACATGGATGAGAACCTTAAGACCACAACTCCCGTGGTTGTTTACGGACATAAGGATCCGATGATGATCGTATGCTTTCTCGGTTCTCTTTTGTCGGGAAGAGGTTACTGTCCCGTCGACACCTCCGTTCCTTCCGACAGGGTCAGGGGAATAATCGATAACCTGAAGCCCGAGATGATCTTAAGCCCCTGCGACGAAGAGGGACCCGAAGGGTGTGTAACGCTTTCTGAGATAGAGGGTATCATCGCCGGCTCTTCAAACATGATCTCCGCGGATAAAGCGATAAAGGGGTCCGATGTATGCTATATAATCTATACCTCCGGAAGTACCGGAACTCCCAAGGGAGTACAGATAACCGGAGAATGTCTCGATAATTTCATTCACTGGGCAATGGGGCTGGGCGATGGAGTATCCGAAGGCGAAAAGCCTGTATTTTTGAACCAGGCTCCGTTTTCTTTTGACCTGTCCGTGATGGATCTGTATATGTGTCTTTACAGCGGAGGAACTCTCCATGTTCTTCCCAAGAAGGTACAGGCGGATATCGGACTTCTTATGGAATCACTGGGCTCGAGCAATGCGGGAATCTGGGTATCCACTCCTTCCTTTGCGGAAGTGTGCCTGTCCGACAAGAGATTTTCACAGGAGCTTTTGCCCGAAATGAAGAGATTCCTTTTCTGCGGGGAGACGCTTCCTCCCGTGGTCGTAAAGAGACTCCGCGAAAGATTCCCGAAGGCAGAGGTCATCAATACATACGGTCCCACCGAGAGCACGGTTGCGATCACCGATGTGACCGTTACGGATAAAGTGTGTGAAGAATACGATCCGCTTCCCGTGGGCAGGATCAAGCCCGGAAGCGAACTTAAGATACGTGACGAAAAGGGCGAGGATCTTCCCGAAGGCGAGAGCGGCGAGATAATAATCCTCGGAGACACCGTCAGCATCGGATACAGGAATCTTCCCGAGCAGAGCGCGAAGGCTTTCTTTGAAGAAAACGGGGTAAGGGGCTACCGCACGGGAGACAAGGGATATCTGAAAGACGGAATGCTCTTTTACCAGGGCAGGATAGACCTGCAGATCAAGCTCCACGGATACAGGATCGAGCTCGAGGACATCGAGAACAACCTGATGAAGCTCACCGGCGTGGAAAAGGCGACGGTTATACCGAATGAAAAAGACGGCAAGATCGTAAGCCTCACCGCATGCATCATCCCCGAGAAGATGCCGGAGAGCGCATTTAAGGCGGGACAGGAGCTCAGGGCCGAGGCAAAGAGTTTTCTTCCCGATTATATGATCCCAAAGAAGTTTCTCTTTTTCGAGGAACTGCCGATGACGGGCAACGGAAAGACAGACAGAAGAGCACTGCTTGCATCTCTGAAAAAATAGAGTGATAATGTACTCGTTTCATATGATCTTGTACGGAGGTTTTTCGGATGAAAGAAAAAATACTGCAGCTGCTTGCGGAAATATGCGATGACGAGGTTGTCCTTGAAGAAACCGATGTCGATCTCTTCGAGTCGGGACTTCTGGATTCGATAGCTTACCTCGATCTTCTCGTTGAGGTCGAGAGCCGTTTCGGAATCTCGATCGCTCCTTCCGAAGTTTCCAAGGAGGAGATCAACACTCCCGGAAAATTCGCGGAATATGTAATGTCCAGAGCATAAATACCGGCACGCTTGACACGGCCTTTCGGCCGTGTTATTTTATTGTCATAAGTATATTAAATGTCTTAATACACCACAGTAACATCGGAGGGTGAGATGATAGTACTTGATTACAGGGACAAACGTCCGCTGAACGAGCAGGTCGCGGATAAGATAATGAACCTGATAGCGCAGGGTGGCCTGGTCCCGGGCGAAAGACTGCCGAGCGTAAGAAACCTTGCCGTCGATCTGTCGGTAAATCCCAATACCGTGCAGAGAGCATATGCCGCTCTTGAGGAAAAGGGTTATATAACCACGATAACCGGGCGCGGCAATTATGTCAGCGAGGAGTCCCAGTGGAAGAACAACCTCAAAGCTGAGGTTCTGGAAGAGCTGGGATCAGCGGCGCAGAAGAGCAGGTCCTGTGACATTGGGCTTGATGAGGCTATTGAATGCGTCAGAAAAGCATACGAGAGGGATGTAAGATGATCGAGATAAAAAACGTAAGCAAAAAATACGAAGATATAAATGCACTTTCGGGAGTTTCGTTTGATATGCCCGAGGGACAGGTCTTCGGACTTGTCGGAACAAACGGAGCCGGAAAAAGTACGCTTCTGAGATGCATTTGCGGAGTGTGCAAGCCGGATGAAGGGGATATTCTCGTGGACGGAGAACCCGTTTATGAAAATCCCGAAGCAAAAAAGAAGATGTTTTTCATATCCGATGACCAGTATTATTATCCCGGATCAAATTCCGAGGAAATGGCAAAGTTCTACAGGACCATGTATCCTGAGACCTTCTCCATGGAGAGATTCTCGGATCTTATGGAAAGTCTTTCTCTGGATAAGAAGCGCAGGATACAGACTTTTTCGAAGGGAATGAAAAAGCAGCTTGCCATAATGCTCGGCATCGCATCGGGATGCAAGTACATCCTCTGCGATGAGACATTTGACGGACTTGATCCTGTCGTAAGGCAGGCCGTCAAGAGACTTTTCATACACGATATGGAGGAGGCGGGCATAACTCCCGTAATAGCTTCCCATAACTTAAGAGAACTCGAGGACATATGCGAATATGTCGGGCTTCTTCACAAGGGCGGAGTCATCCTTTCCAAGGATCTCGAGGATATGAAGCTCGGTATCTATAAAGTGCAGGTAGTCTTCAAGGAATCTGCATCGCTTGAGACAGTACGAAACAATCTCAAGGTTATCTCCGAAGAGCACCGCGGTTCGCTGGTCACGCTTACCATCCGCGGAGGACGCACGGAGGTCGAAACGGTGATCTCATCCCAGGTTCCCGTTTTCTACGAGGTTCTGCCTCTTACTCTTGAGGAAATATTCATAAGTGAAACGGAGGTGCTCGGATATGACTTCACCGGAATCACAAAACAGTAATCCCGTAACAGAGGCGGAAAAGATGAACAGCGAGATAAAAAACACACAGAATACGGAAAAGAAGGAAGTGGTAAAAACTCCCGAAACTCCGAAAAATACAGGCATAACATTTACGAGTCTCCTGCTCGAGGACTTCAGGCACAGAAGATGGATGCTTGTACTTTCTTCAATAGTACAGTTCTTCTGCGGACCTTTCTTTACACTTTTTGTACTGTCAAGGTACGAGCCCAGATATAACCCCGAGTTAAGTTATCTGGAACTGGTAAGGCAGATCCGTGATTCCGCAGAAACCCTGTGTGGCTATCTGGCAGTGCTTGCGCTCGTTGTTGCGGCAGTCGGAGCCGTCATCGTCGGCTTCGGCGGATTCAGGCATCTGTTCAACAAACGCATGACCGATATGATCAATTCGGTTCCCGTAAAAAGAGGAAAGATGTTTGCGGTCATCTATACGAACGGTTTACTTATGTGGATTGTTCCTTTTCTCTTCTTTGGCGCAATATCCTTCATAGAGATAGCTGTAAAGCTCGGAAAATACGGTGTTATGTCGATGGTTTTCGGACATTTCCTCATGACACTGGCCGGAGCCGCATTTGCATTCTTTTGTATATATAACCTGGTCGTTCTCTGTACGGCCATATCCGGAACAATATTCAATGCAATAGTGAATTTTGTCTGCCTCGGCTTTGAAGCATCTGCGTTCTATCTGATCGTTTATTACATGAGCGAAGCATATTTCCAGAATTTCTGGAGGTCGGCTGTAGATTATCTTGATATAAGCTGCATCTCGGCTCCGATCTCGGGCTGCGCTTTCGGATTTCTCATTGCTGCGGGATCTGAAACTGCGACGGAAATATTTGCAACGCCGCTGAGAACGGTCTGCTTCATACTGACCGTAGTGATTTGCATCGCAAATATCCTTATCGGATACAGGGTCTATGTTACGAGAAAGAGTGAGGAAGCGGAGAACGGAACATCCGGAAAGGTATATAAATTCGTGCTCCGTTTTGCAAGCAGTATCCTTGCGGGTCTCTATACGGCATTTATGGTAAATCAGATCGTGGGATATTCCGGAAATTACGGCTGGTGCATATTTATAGCGGCATGTTTCTCCGCACTTGCATTCGGTGTTATGGATATCATACAGAAGAAATCCTTCAGGGCTTTCTTTGCGCACCGCGGTCAGATGATCCTGAGCATTGCCGCCACACTTATCATTCTTGCGGTTTTCATTTTTGATGTGATCAATTTCGATAATCACATCGTACCCGAAAACAATATTGCATCCGCAACCGTCCGCATGAGGATCAACAATTACTACTGGAGTGACAACGGAGACGGTTTTATACCGGTGGAAGGCATGCCCGGATGCATAACCTGGGACGAGGCTTCATATAACGATATATATTCCGGCGAAGTGGAGATTTCGGCGGAGCTTGCCGGTAAGATCATGAGAGCCGAAAAGATCTATTTCGGAGAGTTTGATCCCGAGTACGGCTCGAGGGCATATTCATATGATCCCGTGACCGGACGCGAGAATCCGCTTCCTTTGGATGAATGGTCGATGTATTACGATTATGCCCAGGTATATTTTAACGTCGACAGAAATACGGGACTTGATTTCCTCAGAAGCTACCGCATTGCCGACAAGGATCTCCTGGAAGAGATCTCCAAGACGGAAGGATACAAGGAAAGCAATTACAGGCTCAACTGCGGATTGCTCGGATATCCCGAGTCCGTGAAGATAACGGATGATTACGGTAATGCGATCTACACACTCACGTATGACGAAGTACAGAAATTCATGTCAGTTTACTTCGATGAGTTCAACAAGAACTTCGATACATACGGAATAAACTATATGAATCAGAGATACTATGCGGTTCAGATCCAGTGCAGCTATGAGATGATCTACAACTCATATTCATCCGGATCCCACTATTTCTATATCCTTGTAGGTGAGAAAGATACCGCAACGGTTCGGATGATCGAAAGACTGACAGGAATGCCGGTCGATTCCTTCATGGATCAGGATGATCTGTACTACGGTTAACGGATCATCGTGTTTATATAGATTTTCTTCCCCTGAAATCTTACGAAAGACTCCGGCCCCGGCCGGAGTTCTTTCGCATATAAGGACTTTTTGACGGATATGATATATAATCTATAAAGATATCCGAACTATGAAAAAAAATGAAAAGGAAAACAGAATATCTGCGGCAATAACGCCCTATGCAGCGGTACTGTCCGTCATATGCGTGACGGTGACCGTTCTTGCGGTGTTACTTTTATTTTGGTCCAATGTGATGGTTCCGTTCATGATGGACGATCTGTGGTATTCCACAGACCTGCGTGACGGAAGCTCTCTTGAAGGCATCGGTGATATAATTGGCTCCCAGGTCTGGCATTATAAGAACTGGGGAGGAAGATCCTTTACGCACGGCTTTCTCCAGCTTGTACTGATGAGAGGCGAAAGATCGGCTGATGTGATCAATACCGTCGCCACTCTTGTTCTGGTCCTTCTTATGTGTGTCACGGCCGGGCTTTCATCGGACCGGAAATCCGCGGAAGGAGACCGCACAGAATATATAACAGTCTTTGCACTTGCTTTCGGACTTCTGATCGCGTGCTGTCCCAATTTCAGGATGAGCATGCTGTGGCAGGCCGGATGTGCAAACTATGTTTATTCTTCCGTATGGATAATTCTTTTCTATATCATTTATCTGAGAGCGCTCGATCCCGAAAAAGAAGACATTCCTTACGCCTGCGCATTTATTCCGCTGCTTGGACTGCTTACGGGTTGGAGTACGGAGAACATGGGTCCTTCGGCATGCATTGCCGCGGCACTTGTCACATATATCTGCATCCGCAAAGGGACCGCGGTCGGCACAAAAAAGATATGGATGATCGAGGGCGTTGTCTCATCATTCATCGGCTCCTGCTTCTGCATCCTTGCTCCCGGCAATTTCATCAGAAAGACCGGTTCTGCCGATGACCTTGCACTCACCCTTCCCGAAAGGCTTCTCCAGATGCTGAAAGGCGCCGGGGATTATCTTTTCCCTTCGCTTGTCATCCTGGCCGGTGCACTCGTCGCTCACCGGATTGTGGTCAATAAGAAGCTTTCCTGCGGAAATATAATACTTCTTCTCGGAGCGTTTCTTTCCTACGGAGCAATGATCGCATCGCCTCATTATCCCGACCGTGCCGCATTCGGCACATGCATCCTTATTGAAACGGTATCCGTATCGCTGATACGCGATGTATTCCGTGAGAAAAATTCCGCGGCACGATTTGTGTTCCCGATAATAATGCTTCTTTCATCGGCTGCGGTCATGTATCTGATAGTGGGTTGATATGAACGGATTCTTTTCGAAAAAAAAGAATATCGACATCATCGTTTGTCTTGAGGCAATGGCCGTATCTGTCCTTGCCGTGTTTGCGGTGCATGATACCAACACCGCGACGGGAGCGGGATATTCCCTGTTCATCGGGACGGGAGCATTTACAAGGCGGGGGTGGGACTTTATGGTCGATCTGGTCATTATCCTTCTGATCGCGGGTCTGCTTGCGGTTCCTTCACTGATATTTAAAACCGGGCTCGGAAATGCCGCGATGTTTTTCCTCGGAACATGTGCTTTTGCCGTCTATGTGCGTCCGGACAGATTACTTGCTCCTTTTACGGGCGGCGCCGCTCTTGAGTTTTCCGAAAAAAAGGATGCATTTGTTTCGTGGATTCCGACCTGGCTTTTGGCTGTGGGAATTCTTGTACTTGTTTTCTTTTCGCGTAAAAAGGAAGAAATAAAAACTGCGCTCATATGTGCGGTTCTTTCCGCAGTATGCGCGGTGCTTGGATTTATCACTTCCGCATTTGAGATCTTTCTTTTCGGTTCGGGGTACTTTGTCGCAATGCCTTTTATACGCATGGCACCCGTAGGCGAAGACGACGATCCTGTTGTATACGGACTTATACCGGGAAGCATTCTGTTCCTGTGCGGCACCTGGAGACTGATCATGGTGCTGTCGACCTATCATATGTAAACAGAGCGTTTTATGCTATAATTTCCATATGTTTTTTGATGTTTTCAAAAAAGATCATAAGGCCATAGTTCCTGCGGTCCTGCTTACTTTTTTCGGATTCTGCGGACTGTGCTTTCTCGTCCGCGATTCGGGTAAGGATCTCGGATCGTTCGGTTTTCTTTTATCTGCTTTATCGATAATCCTGATATTCATAATTCAGACCGGACTTCTCGGACTTATCGCAAAAGACGGAGCGGCTTCAAAGAAGATGCTCGGATATGCGTTTGTCTACGGCGCTCTTTTCGGCATTGCGACAGATCTGGGCGTACAGTTCGAACTGAGGCAGATAACATCGCCGGGCATTAAAGGCAAGGCGGTGATCTTTTTGTGCGGTCTGTGCATATCAATACTTATCCTTCCTTTTACCTACAGGCTGCTTAGGATCGCGGAAGGAAAATATTCTTTCGGAAAGTCTGCGGGAAAAGCAGAGGTAAACGAAAAGAAAGCATTCCTCATGGGACTTGCCGGACTTGAGTTTTTCTGGTTCCCGGCATTTCTTGCGTACTATCCCGCGATCATGAGCTATGATTTCAACAGGCAGTTCTGGGAAGCTGTCAGGGGATACGAATATTTCTTTGAGTACCAGCCGCTCACCCACACATTTCTGATAAGGATGTTTTATCTGCTCGGAACAGCCCTTGGTTCGGCTGCGGTGGGAATGGCAATATTCGCGCTCCTTCAGAGCATCGTACTCGCATCATCGATCAGTGCCGGAATCACATTTGTACTGAAGAGATCGGGAAAGATCCCCGCGGTCATCTGGTTTTTGATGTTCGCACTTCTTCCCTATAATCCCGTCCTTGCGATAAGTATGACCAAGGATATCCTGTTTGCGGCATTCTTCGTGTTCACGATCCTTATTGTGATCCGCATGACGGAAAAACCTTCAAAGCTTTTGGTCGTTCTCTTTGTCGTTACCGGCATTCTGAACATACTCTTCAGGAACAATGCATCATATGCGCTTGTATTTCTGATCCCGGCATTTCTTCTTGTCGGGGACGGAATCAAAAAGAAAGTACTCACGGCTCTTCTGACAGTGATGATGATCGCAGCGGGACTCGGTTCCAAGACGATGATCAGAACAGTCATGGGTGCAATACCCGGTTCCGAGATGGAAAAGTACAGCGTGCCCATCGTCCAGATGGTAAGGGTCATCAAGTATCAGAGAGAAAATCTCACACCGGAACAGACGGATATCCTTCACAGATATGTTACGGATTATCTTTGGGGTGATTACAATCCCTGGATCGCTGACGGTCCCAAGTCCGAAATCTCACATTACAGCTCCGATGCATGGATCGGTCCGGAAAATACGCTTATCAGGGACTACTTAACCATCGGAAAAGCATACCCCAGCGATTACATCGATGCATGGATCGGACTTACGATAGGTTACTGGTACGTGGGTGACAGATCCCATGCCGAGATGCTCGGATACGGCGACGACACCGACCTCGGACTTTTATACACCTTCAACGCTTCACCGAATGCCACGCTGGAGGAGGGTATTCCTTCGCATTCATATCTTCCCGCCGTGGAAAGGATGTATTCACATATCGTTAACGGCAATTCGTATCTGAAGTGGCCGGTCGTATCGATCCTCATGAAGCCCGCATTTTATTTCTGGTTCTTCGTGCTGGATCTGTTCATCGCCCTCTACAAGAGAAATAAAAAGAGCATCGCGGTATTTGCATATCCTTTCTTCTACCTGATGACCATGTTCCTCGGACCATGTGTCAATTTCAGGTACATTTATCCATTCATCACAGCACTTCCGATACTTACGGCTCTGGTCTTGTCGGAAAAGAAAACGGAGGAAACAAAGTGATATCCGGATCCGGTTCCCGGAAAAAGAAATGTACAATTTCATTTCTTATAGTAGCTGCCGGGATCTTGCTTTCCTGTGTCACGGCTTTCTTCGGATACGATATTCTTCCGGACTATCAGGATAAGCTGATACATCTGAGAAGGATCGCGGCTCTTGCCGATACTCTTAAGGCGGGCTACTTTCCGGCAAGGATCTATTTTGTGATGAACGGAGGCACCGGATATGCGATGCCCGTTTTCTATCCCGATATCAATCTTTATTTCCCGGCAGTTCTTCATATTCTCGGAATGCCTCTCGGCATAACGTATACCGTCTATGTGATACTCACCAATACCCTTACCGCAGTCATTTCTTATTTCTGTATAAAGGGATTTCTCGGAAGTGTTACGTCATCGAAGGATGCGCACTTATCCTGCAAGTGCACCGGAGGATCCGCAGGATGCATTCCCGCTGCGGTCGCTTCGTTTCTCTACACACTTTCGGTTTACAGACTCACGAATGTTTACATCAGGGATGCTGTAGGTGAATATACCGCTATGGCGGTACTTCCTCTTGTTATATACGGCTTCGCAAGGATCTATACATATGAGGAATCCGAAAAAAGATCGCGCTTTGATATCGTAAGGTGTTCGCTTCCCCTCGGAGCCGGCATGACGTTTCTTGCTTATTCGCATGTACTTACAACAATGGTCGTCACCGCACTGTTGATCCTTACCTCGCTCGTGCTCTTCAAAAAGACATTTACTTCCAAGATACTCTTAAGACTTGCTCTTTCGGTCCTGATGTTTATATGCCTGTCGGCATCCGTACTTGTTCCGATGCTGGATTACATGATGAGCGACACCTATCTGGTGAGCAGCTCTTCTTATATCATGAGAGGCTTTTATCCCGGATGGAGAGAGCTTCTTGAACTGATTCCCTCGGGAACGGGTTCGGGAATTGCGTATGAACTTAGGATGCCGACCGCAATAGGCGCGGCGCTCACGGCAGTGCTTGCGGCATATGCGGTTTCAGCGGTTGCAGGTTTCATCGCGTCGGTAAAGAATACAACCGGTAAGAAGGGTTTCACTGCGGTATCCGCAGTCGGATTTTATCTGTTCCTGCTCGCGGTCATTATGCTGTTTGTATCAAGCAAATATTTCCCTTGGACATTTATCGAATCAGGACATAATGCATTGACCGCACTTTTCTGCAGCATTCAGTTTTCGTGGAGATATATTGGGATGGCATCCGTATTGACGGTATTCCTCGGAGCCATGCTCATAAGGGAAGTGATGAAAAAGAACCGCCGCGCGGGTCTGTGTCTTTCCGCGCTGCTTGCCGTTCTTGCGGTGATCCCGGCACTGGTTCTCGAATGCAGGGCATGTACCGAAAACAGACATGTACGTATAAATTCCGGAAGCGATATCGGCATTGTGGGTGATGAACTTTATTATCCGGTCTCGTGGAACAGAGAGGCTGATTATGACAGAGTACCTCTTGCACAGGGCAGCGCGGTGATCGAAGGCTTTGAAATAAGCGACTACGGATGGACCGTTAATGCATCCTCGGGAGGCGAAGAAAGCTCGGTCATTTTTCCCGTTGTTTATTACAAAGGATATAATTCCGTTGCCGATAACGGACAGGTACTTGTTACTTATCAAAGTGAGGACGGAAGGGTTGTGACAAAGCTTCCCGCGGGATTTACCGGAAGCTTTGTGATGAAATTCTCCGTGCCTGCAATCTGGAGAGTGTCCGAGATCCTTTCTCTTCTTTCCGTGATCTTTATCTGCGTTGCAATGAATGCGAAAGGAAAAAGCGTGAAGACGGAGGTGGCATCATCAGACTGATCGTTACCGACATGAATGAAACATATCCGGCAGATCTTGCGGACATTCTATCCAAAGAGGGCATTTGTGACAAATGTGTCAGGATTTCCATGAAGGATGTCGAGGGAAGGAATATGTACTGTGATGATGAGGCATACCGCATCATCAGGGAAAGGCTGTCTGCAATTGAAAGGCCCGCATCCGGAATACATCTGATCGATACGGGGAATTATCATTACATGTCCCGTGTATTTACGTCCTTTATCGAAGAGCCGTATGATCTTCTTCTGATCGATAATCACACGGATATGCAGGAGGCATCTTTCGGAGGGCTCTTAAGCTGCGGAAGCTGGGCAAGAGAGGTTCTTGAAAAGGATGAGCATCTCCGAACCCTTACCGTTATCGGCCCCGGGAAATTCGAAGA
The DNA here is from genome assembly GCA_017617005.1 of Lachnospiraceae bacterium. Lineage (GTDB taxonomy): Bacteria > Bacillota > Clostridia > Lachnospirales > Lachnospiraceae > AC2028. Next base: position 10,360 of record JAFZWW010000051.1, on the reverse strand, counting down.
CGGCGGTGATGAAATAAAGGTTGCCGCAGGCGCAAGGAAGCTGACGGGATGCGCTTACAGAGGAAAAGGATACGCAGGTGATGAGCTTCCGCTGTACATCTCCGTTGATAAGGATGTGATGGAAAAATCCGAATGCATCACCAACTGGGACCAGGGAGATCTTACGATCGGTGAACTTGAGGAACTTTTGAAAGGGTCTGCCGGCGGACGCAAAGTGATCGGTGCGGATATATGCGGAGGGCTTTCCGAAACAGATCCCGGATATACGGACGAAAGCTGTACGAAGAATCTGTCATCCGACATAAAGCTTATAAAGATATTGAAAGAGATAACGGAAGAGAAGTGATCTTCCAAAAATAAAAATGCTGCCTGAAGAATTCTTGAACGGAATAAGGGAAATGATCGGAGAAGAGGAAACTCTTCTTCTTGAGCGCGCCTGCGAAGAAGAAGCGGTGAAGGCTCTCAGACTTAATCCGCTCAAGAAGGCCGCTGACGATAAGACCGATCTGATATACGAAATGAAGCTGGAAAAGCTTTCATACGAAGAAGACGGATATCTCTTCGATCCGGAGCGTGTTCCGGGAAGAAGACCTTACCATGATGCGGGCGCATATTATATTCAGGATCCCGGAGCGATGATACCCGGCGCGCTTCTTAAGAGCAGCGGATTCTTAAAGGAAGGGATGAAGGTCCTGGACCTCTGTGCATCCCCGGGCGGAAAGTCAACACAGATTGCATCGGCGATGTCGGGCAATGGCATTCTTTTTTCCAACGAGATCGTAAAGAGCAGATGCAGTGTGCTTTCTGCGAATATCGAAAGAATGGGCATCACAAACGCCGTTGTACTGAATGAATCACCCGAAAGACTGTCCGAAAGATTTCCGGGATATTTTGATATCGTTATCGTCGATGCCCCGTGCTCCGGAGAAGGACTGTTCAGGAAAAACTCTGATGCCGTCTCGCAGTGGAGCCGCGAAAATGTGAATATGTGCGCGGAGAGACAGGAGTCGATCCTTGAGGATGCATACATCTGCCTTAAGAGCGGAGGAATACTTCTCTATTCCACCTGCACATTTGAAAGAGCGGAAAATGAGGACAGGGTTTCGGGGCTTATCGCAAGGCATCCCGATATGAAACTTTTAAGCACTGACTTTTTCAAGGATAAGGCTGAGGGCCTCAGGGATGGTTTCTATGAATGTCGTGATGCAATCCGTGTATGGCCGATGTACTTTAACGGCGAGGGACATTTTGCCGCGCTTTTCGAAAAGGAAGGAAACTCCGCTGACACTCTTCCTCCCGGAGGATTTGAGCCCATATCGGAAATAAAGAACAGAAAAGCACTTGAAGAATTTCTCGACAGCACCCTGACCAAAGATGCAGCGGGAGGAATTCTTTCCGCGAAAAACAGATTCAGGCTTTTCGGGGATAACCTCTTCGTTATGCCGGAGGAAATGCCTTCGCTTTCGGGACTTAAGGTCGCAAGATGCGGACTTCACATAGGCACATTCAAAAAGGACAGGTTCGAACCTGCGCACGCACTTGCGCTTGCCCTCGGTGAATGCGATGTGCTTCTTTCCAAGAGAGTGGAAGAAGCCGAGGCCGAGAGCTTTGTTAAGGGAATGACTCTTTCGGGCGAAGGAAAGGGCTGGTGCCTGATAAGCGTGGGCGGATACTCACTGGGCTGGGGCAAGGCTTCGGGAGGCATCATCAAGAATCATTACCCCAAGGGACTGAGGATACAGGGATGAAACCGGAGATAAGGATAATATATGAAAATGACCGCTACCTGGTCATATATAAGCCTGCCGGTATCCCGGTCCAGACCGCATCGGTGAGGACGCAGGATGTTTGCAGCATCCTGAAGAATCACCTGAAGGGCGGATTTCTCGGTGTGATCCACAGGCTCGACCAGCCTGTCGAGGGGCTCCTTGTTTTTGCCAAGGACAAAAAGACCGCTGCGGTTCTTTCGGAAGAAGTATCAAAGGGAGAACTGAAGAAATCATACATTGCCGTAGCATATGGGGAAGGCCCGGAATCGGGAACCGATGTATGCTATATGAAGAAGACACAGGACAATCTGTGTGTGATCGGCGAAGGTGAGGATTACAAAAGAGCGGAGCTTAAATACGAGCTGCTCGGAAAAGCGGACGGCACTTCCCTTTACCGCATAGAGATAGCAACGGGAAGATTCCATCAGATAAGAGCACAGATGGCGGGACTCGGTCTTCCCTTGCTCGGCGATATGAAATACGGAAGTGATGAGAGTAAGGTTTTTTCGGAAAAGCTCGCAATACCTGCTCCCGCACTCTGTGCCGACCGTCTTATGGTAAAGGACCCTGCGGACGGCTCGGTCAGGACATTTGATGTAAAGCCGGAAAACCCGGCATTTGGATTCTATGATCAAAAGCTTTTTGAAAAATAATATGGGGATCGATCCTGACGACTCTGCGTATCGCGGCGCCTCCGGTGTAATGAGGCTGATCTCCTCGCTTGCGTTCAGGACAGCATCGCTTTATTATCTGGTCGCTGCGGGGCTTTTTCTTCCCCTGTATCTTCCGGGCTACAATACGCTCGGAACGGATAAATCGAAATTCTGGATATTGCATCTTAAGATCACTCTGTGGATGTTTGCGGGATCCGCGGTTTTATTCCTTGTCTCTCTTATCGTCCGGACGCTGACTGAGGACGATCCGCATTTTTCACATTCCTTTTTTACGGATCACAAAAAGAAGACCCTGCCCCACGAGATATGGACGGTACTGTTTGCTGTCTGCACCTGCATATCCTACGCACTGTCGGAAAGAAAAGACATTGCATATCTTGGCGAATCCAACTGGTACATAGGGACTTGGGAATACATCGCGATGTGCCTGTGCATTCTCGTGATCGGAAGAACTCTTTTGGGAAGCCGGTTTTTTACAGGAATAATGCTTCTTGCATCCTTTGCGGTGTTTGCGATCGGAATGATATTTGATATCACCGGAGACCGTCTGGAAATTGATGGATGGAACACGTCCAAGATGTCCACTGTCGGAAATATAAACTGGTTCTGCGGATACATGGTATGCGTACTTTTTGTTTCCGCGGCATGTTACATAACTGCGTGCTCAAAGAATGAAAAAGACACGCGTGTCATAAAGACTGTTTCTGCGATCGTTTTCGGAAGCGGGGCATACTGCTTCTTTTCCCAGGGATCGTCCAGCGGATATCCGGCAGCTCTTGCGGCTTTTGTCATCATGCTGTTTTACTGTGCAAAGGATCTTGAAAAGCATAAATACCTTGCGGAGCTTAGTGTTATCTTTTCCGCAGGAGGACTTGTGCATGCCACCTTTGCAAAACTCGGAGCGATCGAAAGATCGAACGACGATGTGACGAAGTTTCTTGACGGGCCCGTATTCCTTCTGTTTCTTTTAACGGTTTCCTTGATTATAATGTTTATGTTAAGAGGCTCGTTAAGAAGCGGAAGGAAAGAAACACGTATCTGCACCGGAAGGGCAGTACTTGCGGTGATCTTTGCTCTGCTCGTGATCTATGCCGTTGCCGTAACGGTAAACACTTTAAAAGGCGGTTTTCTCGGAACAGGCCCTGTCCTGTATTTCGGGGAGGACTGGGCGAGCAGCAGGGGTATGACGATATCGACGGGACTTACTCTTTTCGGCGGGATGTCATTTACCGAAAAGCTCTTCGGTACCGGCCCCGATACTTTTTATTCACTCATATACAGTGGCAGATTTCCGGAGCTTGCCGAAAGAGTCACCGATTATTTCGGGGGCGCGAGACTTACGAACGCACACTGCGAACCGGTAACGATGCTCGTAAATACGGGCATAGCCGGAACGGTCTGTTTCTACGGAATGCTGGTTGCGCTTGCGAAGGAAACATACCGGGCGGTCGTATCGAAGCATCCGGACAGCCCTTTCGGAGCCGGTCTTCATACAGCGGCTCTTTCCGTATCGGTCGGCATTATCGCATATATGGTAAATAATCTTTTTAGCTTCCAGACGGCGATGAACCTTTCACAGCTTTCGCTTCTTGTGGGATTCGGTGCATCAGCCGTGAGGGGGCTTTCCAAAGCGGAGGATAAATGAACGGACTTAAGGTTGTAAAGGTAGCGGAGCTCAGGGCAAGACTGGCTGCGATACCGGCAAAGTTAATACTGGCGGTTCTTATCACCGGTCTTCTTTTCTGGGACGGGGACGCCGAGGCGACGCTTGCTGCGATGTCCGCAGATCCTTTGCACTGCGCCAAAATATTCATTACGATGTACGGCATCGTGTCCTATGTTTACTTTTTCATCAGGATATTCAAGAACTTCTTCGTGGGCTGCGGAGTAGCGGCGGTTGCGGCTTATGTACTCTACACCTTGAAGGACAAGGTCACCGAGGAACAGCTTCACTTGATCGTGATCATCATGATCGTCGGCGGTCCCGTGTTGGATGTGCTGAGACTGATCAGGTACATCAATCTCAAGCGGGAGGTACTCGAGGAGTCCGAAAGCCTGACCGAGAAGATCGACGATATTTATGAAAACGTCCACGGATATGACGAGGGCTATGACAGGGGCTATAACGACGGCTATACAAAAGGCAGGCATGAACGCATACCCGGCCGGAGGCATGAACGAATTGAGGAGAATTATTACGACGACGATTATCCCGATGAGGAATACATCGAAGAGGACGATGAAGGGTATATAGAGGATAACCACGGACGGAGCGGCTCTGTGAGCGGATTCTTTGAGGGCTGCAGAACTCCCGAACAGCTGAAGAAAAGATACCGCGATCTGTGCAAGGTTTATCATCCCGACAGCGGGAACGGATCCGAGGCGATCTTTGAGGCGATATGCGAAGAATATAACCGTTTAATGGACGAATAAAGCCATTTGTGGTAGATTAGTCTATTATATTTGAAAAGACAGACGTTCGTTACGCGACGCCGAAAAGGAAGGTGATAGGTATGCAGAACAAAGGACCTTATTACATTACAACGGCAATAGCCTACACATCAGGCAAACCCCATATAGGTAATTCCTATGAGATAGTCATGGCGGATGCGATCGCCAGACATAAGAGACAGCAGGGCTATGATGTCTTTTTCCAGACAGGAACTGACGAGCATGGCCAGAAGATAGAAGAGAAGGCTGCTGCGGAGGGAGTATCCCCCAAGGAATTCGTCGACCGCATTGCAGGCATCATCAGGGGAATCTGCGACAGCCTCGGTGTTTCCTATGACAAATTCATCCGCACCACCGATGCGGATCATGAAGCCCAGGTTCAGAAGATCTTCAAGAAGATGTATGACCAGGGCGATATCTACAAGGGAGCTTACGAAGGAATGTACTGTACTCCCTGTGAGTCCTTCTGGACAGAGAGCCAGCTTGTCGACGGCAAGTGTCCCGACTGCGGACGTGAAGTAAAGCCCGCCAAGGAAGAGGCATACTTCTTCAAAATGAGTAAATATGCCGACAGGCTTATGAAGTATTATGATGAGCATCCCGAGTTCATCCAGCCCGTATCCCGTAAGAACGAGATGGTGAACAATTTCCTCAAGCCCGGACTTCAGGATCTGTGCGTATCAAGAACATCCTTCACTTGGGGAATTCCCGTAACATTTGACGAGAAGCATGTCGTTTATGTATGGCTCGATGCGCTCAGCAACTATATCACCGGCATAGGCTATGATGCCGACGGAAATCACTCGGATCTTTATAAGAAGCTATGGCCCGCAGACCTTCATCTAATTGGAAAGGACATCGTCCGTTTCCATACGATCTACTGGCCCATATTCCTTATGTCGCTGGATGTACCCCTTCCCAAGAAGGTATTCGGACATCCCTGGCTCCTTCAGGGCGGCGAGAAGATGAGTAAGTCCAGGGGAAATGTTATCTATGCGGACGATCTTATCTCGCTCTACGGCGTTGATGCGGTGCGTTACTATGTGCTCCACGAGATGCCTTATGAAAACGACGGAACCATCACATGGGAGCTCATGACCGAGAGATACAATTCCGATCTTGCGAACATCCTCGGAAATCTCGTAAAGAGAACAATCTCCATGACCAATAAGTACTTCGACGGTGTTGTTACCAAGACAGGCAGCGAGGCCGATGTTGATGCTGACCTCAAGGCAGTGGTTACCGCAGCAAGGGATAAGGTTGCTGCGAAGATGGACGACCTCAGGGTTGCCGATGCAATTGACGAAGTATTTGCGATCTTCAAGCGTTCCAATAAATATATCGATGAGACCGAACCCTGGACTCTTGCCAAGGACGAAGCCGGTAAGGACAGACTTGCGGAGGTTATGTACAACCTTACCGAATCCATCGCAGTCGGAGCAAATCTCCTTTATTCCTTTATGCCCGAGACAGCAAAGGCTATCCTTGCACAGATCGGTGAAAACGATCTTAGGGATTACGACGATCTCGACAAATTCGGACTTTTCGAGTCCGGTAAGAAGGTCACCGCAGATCCCGAGACTCTCTTTGCACGCCTTAACCTTGAAGATATAATGAAGAAGGTAGAGGAGATCCGTGCAGCCCAGAAAGCTGAGTACGAAAGAGAGAACGGCATCACCTCCGAAGAAAATGCCGAAGCTGCGGATGACGGTATCGACCTTGAGCCCAAGGCAGAGATCACCTATGACGACTTTGCAAAGCTCCAGCTGCAGGTCGGACAGATCATCTCCTGCGAAGAGGTGCCGAAATCCAAGAAACTCCTCTGCTCACAGGTAAAGATCGGAAGTAAGACAAGACAGATACTTTCCGGCATCAAGTCCGGTTATTCCGCAGAGGAAATGGTCGGAAAGAAAGTAGTCGTACTCACAAACCTTGCACCCCGTCAGATCGCGGGACTTACAAGCGAAGGAATGCTGCTCTGTGCGGAGAATGCCGAGGGTGAGCTTTCATTGCTCAGCATAGACAAGGATATGCCTGCCGGAGCGGAAATAGGATAATAACGGAAGGAGTACTTCCATGAAAAAAGAAGAATTCTATTTTGATTCGAGAGACGGCGAATCCTCGATACACGGAGTAAGGTGGATGCCGGATAAGGGTGAGCCCAGAGGCATCATCCAGATCATCCATGGAATGGCGGAGTATGTCGAAAGATATGAGGATTTTGCTTCATTTATGACATCAAACGGCTTCATCGTGACCGGTGAAGATCACCTCGGTCACGGCGGAAGTGTTCCCGAAGGCGGCATCACGGGATATTTCTGCGAGCAGGATCCTGCGACGGTCGTAGTCAGGGATGTTCACAGATTAAAGAAGATAACCCAGGAGAAATTCCCCGGACTTCCGATCATCATACTGGGTCACAGCATGGGTTCCTTCATCGCGAGGAACTACATCTACAGATACGGAACAGGTATCAATATGGCGGTGATCATGGGTACCGGAAGCACGCCGGGAGGACTTCTTTTTGCCGGAAGAACGGTTGCGAAACTGACATCGCTCTTCAAGGGCTCAAAATGCAAGTCCCACTTTATGGATATGATGAGCTTCGGAAGCTACTGCAAGAGGATCGAGTCTCCGAGAACTTCCTATGACTGGCTCAGCGCGAACAGCGAGAATATAGATAAGTATATCGCAGATCCGATGTGTGGATTCAGTTTTACCGCGAACGGCTATCTTACACTTCTGGAACTGATAAAGCGCATGCAGAAGCAGACCAATATAGATGCCGTGCCCAAGAATCTGCCGCTTCTTTTTGTTGCCGGCGAAGATGACCCCGTAGGAAATTACACCGAGGGAGTCAGGACGGCGGTCGAAAGCTACAAAAACGCCGGGCTCCGGGATATTACGATGAAGTTTTACCCCGGCGACAGACATGAAATACTCAACGAGGATGACAGGGAAGTTGTCAAAGAGGATATCCTTGAATGGATAACGGCAAGGCTCTCCTGAAATCCCGAATAACCTACGAATGGGCCCGCCCCGAGGATTGGACGGACAGTATCTCCCTGGTCTGGACTACTTTTATGGAATTCGAGGCCGAGGATTACGGTTCGGAAGGAGTGGGTCATTTTTTTGAATTTGTGACGGATGACGATCTGCACAAAGCGTTTCTTAACGGAAATTATCCGATGGTAGTGGCCAGGCTGGACGGGCAGATAATCGGTGTGGGATCCTTAAGGAACACCAACAGGCTCTCCCTCCTTTTCGTAAATAAGGAATACCACCGCATGGGCATAGCTACGGAGATAGTCGACAAGCTCTGCAGGTATCTGAGGGATATATGTCATGAGAACACGATGACGGTAAGGGCCGCGCCTTATGCCGTCGATTTCTACAAAAAGATAGGATTTAGGGTGACCGAGCCCGAAAGGAACATCTCAGGGATCAAGGTCACGACAATGGAACTGGTTTTTTAGGAAGGTACAAAGTGAGATTATTTAACCCCGATTCAAAATTCATGGCCGCTCTTACCAAGATGGCCGATCTTATGTGGATCAATATCCTGACGCTTGCCCTGTGCATACCCGTCATCACGATCGGAGCCGCACTGACCGCAAAGGATTATATGTGCTACAAGATCCTCAAAAATGAGGATACCGGTACCACAAAAGGATATTTCCGCTCATTTAAGCAGAATTTCAAGCAGGCAACGGTCATCTGGATCATCATGCTCTTTGTGATAATGCTCGGAATTATCGATGTTTTCTTCGTTCTCGGTCTTCAGGGTGACGGAACCCAGATCGTCCGCGCCGTGATGTTCGCGTTCCTTTTCTTTATCTACATCGGCTGCATAATGATCTTCCCCGTTCTCGCAAGATTTGACAATACCGTCAAGGGTACCATCAAGAGCGGTATTCATATGACGGTTGCGATCCTGCCCAGGGCGATACTGATGGGAATCCTTTATCTCATCCCCGTTCTGGTCTTTATGTTCATCGGTATCCAGAGCCCCCTGATCCCCATAGTCATAATGTTCGGCATAAGCGGTCCCGGATATCTGAGCGCAATGCTCTACAGAAAGGCTTTTGAGCAGGTGGAAGCCAGATTTTACGAGGAACACCCGGATCAGGCACCTGAGACCGATCCCGTAGAGGAAGCTATGCAGGCTGCCTTGAAAAGAGACGAGAAGTAACGTCATTTTGCCGAAAGTGCTCTGTGGAGCGTTGGGCAATATGCCAATAGTTTTAGTGTTTTTTTACTATTAATGGCAATTTGACCAAACGATTGACAAAACTTTGTCTAAGTCGGTTATTTCCACAAATGACGTATGATAGTATACTTCGTATGTATTGGGCGCAAAACGCCTAGATTGGTATTCTGAAAGGAGTATGAACTAATGGCAAGTCTTTCACTTAAGCACATCACCAAGGTTTATCCCAACGGCTTTGAGGCAGTTAAGGATTTCAACCTGGAGATCAACGATCAGGAATTCATCATTTTCGTCGGACCTTCCGGATGCGGAAAGTCAACCACTCTCCGTATGATCGCAGGTCTGGAGGACATCTCCGGCGGCGAACTTTACATCGGCGACAAGCTCATGAACGATGTAGAGCCCAAGGATCGTGATATCGCAATGGTATTCCAGAACTACGCTCTGTATCCTCATATGTCCGTTTATGATAATATGGCTTTCGGACTTAAGCTCCGTAAGGTTCCCAAGGATCAGATCGACAAGATGGTTAAGGAAGCAGCTCGTATCCTCGACCTCACCTCTCTCCTCGACCGTAAGCCCAAGGCTCTTTCCGGTGGACAGAGACAGCGTGTTGCCATGGGACGTGCTATCGTACGTAACCCCAAGGTATTCCTCATGGACGAGCCTCTCTCCAACCTCGATGCTAAGCTCCGTGTACAGATGAGAATCGAGATCGCTAAGCTTCACCAGAGACTCGGCACCACCATCATCTACGTTACCCACGACCAGACAGAGGCTATGACCCTCGGCGACAGAATCGTCGTTATGAAGGACGGTATCGTTCAGCAGGTTGATTCTCCTCAGAATCTCTATGACAAGCCTTGCAACCTCTTCGTTGCAGGATTCATGGGATCACCTCAGATGAACTTCCTTGATGCTACCGTTGTTGTTGACGGCGACGTTGCTAACCTTGAGATCGCAGGACATGCAATTCCCCTTCCTCCCGCAAAGAGCAAGAAGCTCATCGAGGGCGGATATGACGGAAAGATCGTTACCTTCGGTATCAGACCTGAGGACGTTTACGATTCAGAGATGTACATCGAGACTTCTCCTGCAAGCGTATTCGAGTCAGTTGTTAAGGTTTATGAGCTCATGGGTGCTGAAGTATTCCTTTACTTCGATCTCGAGGAGTTCCCTATCACCGCAAGAGTCGATCCTCGTACAAATGCAAGACCCGGCGATAACATCAGATTCGCAATCGATATCGAGAAGAT
>JAFZWW010000050.1 GCA_017617005.1 Lachnospiraceae bacterium | reverse complement strand
TGCTTCACATTTATTGTCTTCGAGATAATCGATCAGATCCCAGTTTCCGAGTGAGCAGTACTTTACGTAGAATTCTCCGACCACTCCGATAACCTGACGTTTTTCTCCGTCCCTTTCGATCGCGGCAAAGGATTCCGCGATCTTCGCAAAGTTCTTTTTCATTTTTCCGAGTGTGAGATTTTTACCGAGCCTCAGGTCCTCGGAAAGAACTTCTGTCCAGTGATCCAATAAGGCATTCGTTTCGCCCTTGTTCACCTCATAGGGCCTTACCTGATTTGCGAGCATCATGAGGATATCGCCGTAGAACATTCCGAACAGACCGCGTATCGCGGTATCGAGATTTATCTTAAGTGAAATGTCGTCACGGACATGACGGACATTTATGGTCATTACACGTACATCACCAAATCCCGATTTTTTCAGGACTCTGGTCATCAGTCCTATATAGCACGCTCCCCTGCAGGCATCACCCGCGGTCGGCATCAGGATGAAGGTCTTCTTCGGATCGTACTTTCCCGTCCGCAGTGCCCTCACCACCTGTCCAGCCATCAGAATGAAGGGATAGCAGATATCGTGGTTGGCATATTTCATGCCTTCCTGCCTTATGACGAATTCATCCTTTTCATCGAGAGGAATACATCTGTACCCCTTACTCCAGAACATATATTTAAGCAAAGGAAAATGACTGTCCGGTGTAGCGGGCAGCAGGATGGTATTTTCCTCGTTGTCGCTCAGTATCTTATACATGGATCATTTAACCTTAAGAGACCTCAGGTATTCCTTATGCTCCGGAGTTACCCTGTTGCTCTCTATGGATTTCTGTATTGCCTTATTGTGATTCCATGCGGAAAGTTTTTTCTTTTCGATATAGGGAATGACTGCATCGTACTGCTTGGCAAGAGCGGTTGCAAAATACCATGCGACCATCATGTTAATGTAATACTCTTCGGACTTTACGCCCGCAACCATCTTCGGATATGCCTTGTCGAAATCGTCATCGAGGAAATGTTCCATCAGCATTCCTATGCCGAATCTTACGGTGTATGTATCATCCGATGCGATCCAGACCTTTACCTTTTCGAGAAGCTCCGCCTTATGCTTTTTGAAAACCCTGGGTGACATCTGATCACAGGTTGCCCAGTTATCGACATAGGGAAGGAATTCCTCAAGCCTTTCCATACATTCTCCGTAATCCTTCATGCCGGAAAGGATGAACGCGTGCAGCTGGTCCTCGTCAAAATATTTATGCGGAAGATCGTCCAGAAACAGGCTGCAGTCATATGTCTTAAGCAGTTCCTTTGCAAGGTCCCTCAGATGCGGAGTCCTTGTTCCTATGATACGCTTCGGATCCACGGTCGGGATCAGCTTTGCCTGAAAATCCCTGTACTCCTTATCCTGAAGTTCGAGGAGCTTTTCCCTTATCTCTTTTACTTTTATCTTTTCCATAGATTTATGCAAAAATGCTGTTCAGGTTTTCGATACGGTTCTTCTTTTCGGAAACGATGATGACCTTATCGCCCGGATTGATGCTTGTGCTTCCGTCGGGGATAATGACCTCTCCGTCACGGATTATCGATGCGACGATGATATTCTTCTTGAGTTTGAATGAAGGCTCCTTGAACTGTACACCGCTCTTTGCGAAGCCTTCGTTTGCGGTAAACTGAAGCACCTCTGCCTTGTTCTCCGCAACCGATGCATACTTTTCGATATCGTTGGGAGCATCGCCCGCTTCCTGATTGTGTACGAAACGTATGAGCTTGTTTACGGAGATCTCGGAAGGAGAAAGTGTTATATCGAGATTGATGCGGTGGAGCAGGTTGAGATGTCCGGGTGCTTCTATTCTTGTAAGAACGGACGGAACATTTCTCGACCACGCATACATGCTCGTTACAAGATTGGTCTCATCGGTATCGGTCAGTGAAACAAGTGCATCCATCGAACCGATGCCTTCATCCTCGAGTATCTCGCCGGTTTCACCCTTCCAGAAGGATACCTTTACATCGGGATAGCGCGCCATCAGATCCGAGCACCTGTCGAGATCCGCTTCGATGACGGTGATGTCTTTCTTTTCCTTGAGGAGCATCTCTATGAGGTATTCTGCGGTGATTCCTCCGCCCACGATCATGACCTTCTTTGCGGCACGCTTGACGATACCTATCTTCTGAAGGATCTTCATCATGCGGTCCTTCCTTGCTGCAATGCCTATGCTGTCTCCGGCTTCGATGATGAACTGTCCGTCGGGAACATAGAGCTTTCCTGCCCTGAGGACCGTTGCGATGAGGATCTCATCGTCGAGCTTCTTTCTGATCTCATAAAGCGACATTCCGTTAAGCGGCGAATCATCCAGCATCTTTACGGTAGCCATCTGCATCATATCCCCGAAGAGTCCCTCGGGCTTTACGATGCCGGGAAGTCCGATGCTCAGGTCGGATGCCTCAGCCATATCGTATTTGGGATTGAAGATGTAATCTATATTCTGCTCTTTTTCGAGTGTCTTACGCTCGGCTGCAAAGTCGGGCTGGAATACCCTTGCGACCGTGCGAAGAGTTCCGACCGCCTTGGCCTGTACACAGCTGAGAAGATTGATCTCATCGACGGGAGTGAGTGCAATGAGAATATCCGCAGTGTCGGCACCAGCTTTGTACAGCGTTTCCTTGGAAGCACCGCTTCCGACAACTCCGCTGACATTATATTTATCGGTAACCTCATCGACGAGGCTCTTTTGTTTGTCGATGATGGTGATGTCATAATTCTTTTTTGCGAGTGCTCCGATGAGCGAGCATCCGGTTCGTCCGGCCCCTACTATGATGATCTTCATATATCTGTCCTTTCCGGTATAGATGACCTGTGAACTTACTGCTTTCTGTCCGCCGTCATTCTATTCGTTTTGTGTTTTTCAAGTGCAAAGTAAACATTCTTTACGGTAAGTCCCTGTACGAGAACCGTGAAGAATATCGTTATGTAAGTCACGTTGATGAATATGTCGTAAACATCCGGCGAAAGGAATTCCTTTGTTCCGAATGCAAGTGCCAGCGAAAGGCCGCCCTTAAGCGCGGACCAGGTCATCAGTATCACATATTCGTTTATGCTGTAATTACCGGGGATATTTCTCTTGCCGGTCAGCAGACTGCTGACGGATACACCGAACGCCCTTGCAAGCACATTTATAAGTATGGCCGCAGGTGCGATGATCAGGATGTACTTGCTTACATCGATGCCCAGAACAAGAAGTCCGATCATGATGAAGAGAATGGAATTGAGAAGGCTTTCGACTATCTCCCAGAAATCCTTGTAGAGCTCTCTTCTGTCGATGACCATTGCCCTTCTTTCAATCTTCGAATAAGCACCGGAAAAATACATTCCGCAGACAACGGATGCGATGACTCCGGAAAATCCGAGATGCTCGCACACAATATATACAAGCGAAACATCGAGAAGTGATATGAGAATGTATTTGATGGGATCCCTTGTGATCTCCATGAGTTTAAAGAGGACAAATGAAACAATGAGTGCGACCGCAACGGCGCCCACGATCTCCTTTAACATCAGGACAAGGAAATTGCTGTCACCGCTGTGAACGACAAGGCTTCTTACAAATATGAAAAGAGTGACGCCGGTCCCGTCATTGAAGAGTGATTCGTTCTCTATGACGGAGCAGACATTCTTGGAAAGACCGATCTTGTTAAGGATTCCCGTAGCCGCGATAGGGTCGGTGGGTGATACGACGCATCCGAGAAGAATGCAGGTGAGGATATCCATTCCGAGTCCGAAGATAAATGAAACGGCATAGAACATGCATCCGTATATGACCGATGAAAGCATCGTGGTAAGAAGCGCAAGCAGGCTTATGGCGCGAACGTTCTGTCTGAACTTACGCATGTTGACCTTGCTCGCTCCGGAAAAGAGCATAAAGCATAAAACTCCGTCCATCAGATACTCTTCAAATCCAAAGTCCCCGAGCTCGGTAACGAATTCATTGACCGAATCGATCCCCAGCAGCTTTCCGACTGCCAGAAGTATCAGTGACAGGATAAGTGAAAAAAGGATCAGTGCTATATCGCTCTGGATGTGGAAATACTTCTCATTCAATATTCCGATCATCACTATCATCATCAGAATGATGATCAGAAAATACAATATACTCATGCGGTTCCTTTCGGGTTCTCCGGGCCGGTTTAAACCGTCCTCCCCAAGGTTTATTAAATCCCTTATATTTTAAAGAATACGGCGTTTTCAGTCAAATTTTCGGGTATGTGTAGAGGCTCAACCCACGGTTTATACATATTTAACGTAAAAAAGGGTATAATATGCGTAAATCACACATTTGGGAGCGGTATTCAGCAGATGATCGGGCTTCCGGATAAAGAGGTAAGTTATGATCGATAAATTACGTGATCAGATAAATGAGTATTTTGTCGGAAAAGAAGACGTTACGGAAAACGTCCTCATATGTCTCCTTGCCGGCGGACATGTTCTTATAGAGGATGTACCGGGCGTAGGAAAGACTACTCTCGCGAGGGTGCTGGCAGGCTCCGTCGATATGTCGTTCGGCCGAATCCAGTTCACACCCGATACCCTTCCCGGCGATGTCACCGGCATATCCATATACAATATGAAGACCGGTGAATTCGAATACAGGGAAGGTGCGATAATGCGCAGCATACTGCTTGCGGATGAGATCAACAGGACATCACCCAAGACACAGTCCGCACTTCTTGAAGCAATGGCCGAGGGAAGTGTTACCGTCGACGGAAAAAAGTACGATCTTCCCGATCCGTTTATGGTGATCGCCACCCAGAATCCCACGGAATTCATCGGAACCTATCCTCTTCCCGAGGCATCGGTCGACAGATTCATGATGAGACTCAGCATAGGTTATCCCGGGAAGGACGAGGAGATAAAGCTCGCACGCAATCACATCGAAGGCAAAACCGCGGATGCGGTAAAGCCCGTATGCTCCGCAAAAGAAGTTCTTGAAATGAAAAAGAAAGTC
>JAFZWW010000049.1 GCA_017617005.1 Lachnospiraceae bacterium | reverse complement strand
TGAGAGACATAGGTGAACTGGGACGCATCGTGCCCGGCTTCATCCCTCAGGCAAACGGCGGATTTTCTGTAATCTCCGACACCGGATGAAGGAAATTCCATTCTCGCCATATCAAGAAATCCTCCCCTGTCCCTCGAATTATGCGAAGGAAGGAAAGGATATATCTTGGTTCTGAGAAGATATGTAAGGTCGTCTTCGGAGACGCTGCTTCCGTAATAAACATTGCAAAGAAAGCCTTCGTCATCAACGACTGCAAGACACATTGAAGTATGTTCGGTCTCGATGAAAAACAGTCTGTTTGTTTCGTCAAATTTGATTCCCATGAATATCTCCGATTATTTATTTTTCAGATGTGAGAGATTATAAGCTCCATATCCCCGCTCATTCGGATGTCCCCGGCACCCTCCGCCGTTATCAGCATATGGCTGCCTTTTTTTACATCCTTATCGAAGACCCTGCCCGATCCGTTTATCACGGTGGCACAGACAAATCCCGCATCACATGCAAAGGAAAGATCCCCGTTTACCCTGACCTTCGATATGCTGTACTTGTCGCATTCAATGAGCTTGGTCACTCCGTTATCCGCGGTGTCGGAATATCCGATGATGTGATCCTCCGGTGAAGGCGCGGGAACCGTTATCACATCAAGGCTTTTATCCAGATGGAGCTCGCGTTTCTTCCCGTCCCGGACGCGGTCGTAATCATAGAGTCTGTAAGTGATATCGCTGGATTGCTGGGTTTCGAGAATGCAGATGCCCGCGGTTATCGAATGTACGGTTCCGGGATCTATCTGAATGACCTCACCCTTTCTGACCTTCACTTTTCTGATAAGCTCATTCCATCTTCCGCCGCTTACCATGGACCGGAGTTCATCCTCATTCTTTGCGTTATGGCCGATCACAAGCTCGGCATTCTCCGGACAGTCAAGTACGTACCAGCATTCCTTTTTTCCGAGCGAACCGTCTTCGTGAAGCTTTGCGTATTCATCACCGGGATGCACCTGGATGCTCAGGTCGTCCCCGGCATCGATGATCTTAACAAGAAGAGGGAATCTGTCTCCCTGAGCATTTCCGAAAAGCTCCCTGTGATCATTCCACAGTTCGGATAATCTCTTTCCCTCAAACTCACCGCATGAAACCGTGCACTCTCCCGAAGGATGTGCCGATATTCCCCAGCACTCACCGATGTCGTCTCCGGGTTCGTCATATCCGAAATCCTCGGCGAGCTTTCTTCCGCCCCAGATCGTATGCGAAAAATATGGATTTAATAAAATGACTTTTTCCAAAACAGATCCTTTCGGTCAATTACCCGATGCTATAACACTCACCAGATAAAAAGGAAGCACGTCTTCTTCGTGAACTTCCGTAAGTTCTATCCTGACGGTATGCTCGCCGCTCTTTCCGTGATCGAGCACGGTATCGAGCTGCAGCTTGTCTCCCCAGTCCTCTTCAAAATTCGCATCGAGCACCGTCTCGCCGGATGCTCCGGAGTCCACGGTCACCTTTGCTATGGGAGCGGGCTTTTGTATCGTCTTTCTGTACTGGATGCCTATGCAGCTTCCGGTAACCTTAAACTCAATGAATGAGCCCTTTTCGGAAGCGGTCCAGCCTCTTTTGAAGATATCGGTTATATCGCTCTGAGCGGATGCATCCGCCGTAAAGCCATTACATTCTACCAGTATTTTGTCCGAATTGTCATTACGGTATCTTTCCGAATCCTCATAAGCATTTTCGGTCTCGGGTTCCGGCATCTCGGCATCGGCTTCGGACACTTCATCCATATGCTTCCTGATATCCTCAAGCACTGATATTATAACCGATGCGACAAGACTGTGTCCCGTGTCATTCGGATGAAGCCCGTCGGAACTTAAAAGTCCTCTGTCCACCTCTCCGCTTTCGAGAGACGGCAGTATGGCGGTTTTAAGACTGACCGCGGGTACATTATATCTGTCCGCGATCATTGAATGGTATTTTTCGGCATTTTTGCCGTTGTCGTACCTGAAATTCCAGACCAGCATAAGCGCCCTGTCGGGCGATGACTTAAGTATCTTCCTTACTAGTCCTTCGTAGGTTTCGTGATAATGCTCCTCGCATTCGTCATTGACCGAATATTCAACAAAACAGATATCCGGATCAAACGAAAGAAGATCATCTTCCGCCCTTGCACAGCCGAACTGCGAATCCGTAGCTCCTATTCCCGCGTTGACGTACTTAAAATTCGTCTTCGGAAAAGTTTCCTCAAACCATTCGAAAACCTTATGCGCGTAACACTTTTCAGGCGATGAAGCAAGGCAGCCCAGAGTAATGGACCCCCCGAGAAATCCGATGCAGATTTCCCCTCCGCGGGCTGCCTTCTTCATCATATTCTTGATCCTGTAAGCGCCTTCTGTATTTTTCCCCACACCCCTCAGATTAACCTGAGGCAACTTCTCAGTGATCATTTTCTTTTATCTTATTCCTATCTCAGTATCCGATTCTGTCACGTGGCTGTGTGCCTTGATGTAATCAACGATAAGGTCAACCTTGGTGAATGCGACGGAAACATAGCTGTCGGCACATCCGTAGTAAAGTGCGATCCTTCCGGTCGCGGGATCGTGAATGGTAGCGCAGGGGAAGCATACATTGGGCACGAAGCCTCTCTCCTCATACCATTCTTCGGGAGTAAGGAGATAATTCTCGCATCTGTAGAGAACCTTTGAAGGCTCGTTGATATCAAGTATCGCTCCGCCTATCGAATATACATAGCCGCTGCAGGTTCCGACGACTCCGTGATAGAAAAGAAGCCATCCTTCGGTAGTCTCGATGGGGGCGGCACCTCCGCCGATCTTGAGGTTCTCCCACCACTCATAGCTTCTGCTCATAACGTGACGGTGCTTTCCCCAGTAGACCATGTCGGGGCTCTGTGAAAGGAAGATGTCTCCGAAGGGAGTATGTCCGGAATCCGAAGGCCTTGAAAGAAGCACGTAATTGCCGTTAATCTTCCTGGGAAAAAGAACCGCGTTCCTGTTGAAAGGAATGAACGGATTCTCGATCCTCGTGAAGGTCTTGAAATCCTTGGTCTTGGCAATACCGATCGCAGCGCCGTAGAAATCCTGGCACCAGATAGCGTAGTACGTATCTTCAACCTTAACGAGTCTGGGATCGTATGCGTAAACGGGCATGAACTCCTTGCCGTCCTCGTCGACGAATCTTATCTTGTCGTGCTCGAAATCCCAGTGAAGTCCGTCCTTGCTTCTTCCGAAGTAGATCATTGAAACTCCGTTTCTCTGCTCTCCGCGGAAGACTCCGACATATGCACCTTCATAGGGAACAACCGCGCTGTTGAATATTCTTGCAACTCCCTCGATGGGGTTCCTGTTAATGATGGGATTCTCTTTATATCTCCAGATGGGTGCATCCTTAAGATCTGCGGGTGCATCCTGCCAGGGCATATCGGGAACATCGGGTGCGTTTAATATCTTTACGTCGCTCATTTTTAATCTCCTTAAGTTAAATGTTTCTGAGTTTTCTTACGCTGTTTTTCTCAACCAACCTGCCGCATACGATATGAAGTCCCTTCTTGTGCTCTTCACCCCAAGCACCCTGAAGTGCAAGCTCCACGGCCTGCTTGGACATTTCCTCTATATCGACTTCATATGTCGTTATCTCTGTCTCGCATACACCCGGATAATTGAAGTTGTCGTATCCCGCAACGGAGACATCCTTGGGTACCCTGTATCCGTTCTTCTTGAGTTTATTGATGAGGAATCCCGCCGTAAGGTCACAGTTGCAGAAAAATGCTGTGGGCATTTCTTTTGGAAGTATAAGTTTGTTTTCTTCGTCTATATTTCCATCGCTTCCGTTGTGATCCTCTATAACCCAGTCTTCACGGG
>JAFZWW010000005.1 GCA_017617005.1 Lachnospiraceae bacterium | reverse complement strand
TTCCTTCCCATGATCTCGGCATCGTAACTTGCCGCGGTTGTGAAGAGTTCATTTATGACAACGAAGGTTCCCTGCTTATGCTGCTCCATCATCGGGGCAAGTCTTACAAGTTCTTCCTTGAGCTTACCACGTCCGGTCTCAACACTTTCCTCCACAGAAAAGTGCGTCTGGATATCCGGGAAGAAATGAACGTTTGCGGACTCTGCGGGAACATCAAGCCCCATCTGTGCGAGGTAAACAAGCTGACCGAGGCTTCTTGCAAAGGTTGTCTTTCCGCCCTGGTTTGGGCCTGTGAGCACGAAGAACTTTTCACCTTCTTCGTAACCAAAGTCATTGGGAACGACTTCCTTTTCCTTGGTCCTGTTGGTGAGTGCAAGGGCCATATCGTAAAGTCCCTTTGCTTCCATTTTCCTGCCTTCATCCATCGAAGGCTCTGCAAACTTAAATCCCGATTCTTCCATATCGAGCTGAAGCGAGCGGAAGGACAGATAGAATATCACCTCCCGTTCAAACCTGTGCAGTACTTCCTTTTCATATCCTTCGGACATCTCTGCGGTCTGCTCGATATGTG
The DNA here is from genome assembly GCA_017617005.1 of Lachnospiraceae bacterium. Taxonomy (GTDB): domain Bacteria; phylum Bacillota; class Clostridia; order Lachnospirales; family Lachnospiraceae; genus AC2028. The sequence goes on along the minus strand of JAFZWW010000005.1, from coordinate 16,809 downwards.
CGAACAGCTCGGGCTTTTTCTTCTGTATCACCTCAAGGCAGGATTGTTCCATCTCAGTAAGAGTCGGATCTGCGATGAACGGGTTCTGAAGGCGTCTTACATCACCGCCCCTCTTTTCCCTGAGCATCTTTCCGTAGTTTCCCTCGCCTTCAAGTTCTCTGAGCTCAACGCTCATCCTGTCTTTGTCATATGTGATCACAAAACGGAGCTGCCTGATCTCTTCAAGCACCTTCTTTATCTGCTCTTCAAGTTTGCGGTATCCGCCGCTTTCGAGTATCTCCTTCAGAACGGAAAGGAAGCCCTTCATCCCGTCGGAAGCAAGGCCTGCGGAATCGAGTGATTTCGCAAGTTCTTCGTAGACATCACAATAAGCCCCGACTTCCCTTATCTGCCAGACATACTTCTGCAGAGGGATCCGGACTTTTTCTTTTTCCCTGCGGATGGTCTCTACTTTTTCAAGGTCTTCGGTGAATTTAACGAGCGCCGCATATACTTCGGGCTTTCCGATATCCCTGTATATTGCACGGCGATAAGAAACTTCCTCAGGAGACTGAGGAATATAGCGAAAATACTTTTTGACGTTCTTGCCCCATTTATATGTCAGCCTCTCTATTACCTGGTCCAGGTTGAGGTCCTGAAAAAAGGGCGTGGATTCCAAAGGCTCGAATTCCTTTGAATCGGGGTTCAGAATACTGAACCCCGCTGTTTTGTCGTTATCTGTAGCGTTCCCCATGAAATACCCTCTGTTTCTCCCCCACGTTTTCATTCTAACAGATTAGGCGGGTATTTCAATTTATAATATGCACTCAGCCTGCGAGGTCGCGCTTATTGTAGTAAAAGAATGCAAAAAACACACCGCATACGGTTACGGCGACGGCAATGCAGATGGCCTTTACGGGAGTGTCGGCATCCGTGAAGATCTCTGCCGCATTGACGTATGAATAAGGGCCTACGAAGAGGTAATCCTTAAGGTCCGGCACAACTCTTCCTATGACGTCATAGAAATAGAAGAACATTGCGAGCGCGATTCCCATTCCCATGCGGTTCTTCCATGAAATTGCGGAGATGCCGAAGCAGATACCAGCAACCTCGAAATTCATCAGCATCTGTCTTGCCATGAATGTCATAAACTGCGCCGTGGGAAGTTCCTCACCCAGTGCGGCAAATCCCAGAGCATAAAGCAGTCCGCAGATGAACGTAAAGAAAACAAGATAAACCGCAACGCACAGTCCCTTGGCAATGAGAACTTTGCTTCTCGACACGGGAAGCGAGAAAAGAAATTCGCCGGAGTGACCTTCTTCTTCCTTTGATATGATGCCGATAGCAAGTATCGCTGCGAACATTCCTCCGCCGAGACCGTGGACCGCACCTATCTCTGTCGCAAAGTAACCTTTCAAAGTTGCGATGCTCAGAGTGCTCATTCCGAATGCATCGGAGAACGCACCCATGTTGGAAAACGCATCGGCCATGTCCTTCATCTCACCCTGCATGCTCGAATAAAGAAGTATGCATGCAAGTCCGAGAAGTCCGACGGATAAGCTCCATATGAGGAAGCTCTTCAGATTCAGTTTTAATTCTTTAACCAGTATGTGTTTCATCACTTTTCCTCCTCATCTTCGTAGAAGGCAAGAAATGTATCATCGTCGATCTTCGGCGAATCGAGCATCGTCAGCCTGCCGTCACGCATTATCGCGGCGCTCCTGCAATACTTGTTGACCTCCGAAAGCACATGTGTCGAAAGAAGACAGGTCGCTCCTTTTTCCACATATTCATTGATCAGTTCGAAAAAGTGCTTCTGAACCAGAGGATCGAGTCCCGAAGTGGGTTCGTCGAATACAAAGAGCTTCGGCTTATGCTGCATCGCGCAGACGATGCTGACCTTCTTCCTGTTTCCGAGGGAGAGCTCCTTGATTCGCTTATCGGTATTCACTTTAAGCTTCTCGCAGATCTTACCGGCTTCTTCAGCGCAGTCGAGTCCCCTCACATCGGCGGCATATTTTATTACGTCGGCCACCTTCATGGTGTTGTAGAACCACGCCTCGGAAGGCATGTATCCGACCTCTTTAAGGATCTTCTCATGATCCGTTACGGAATCCATTCCGAGGATCTTAATGCTTCCTTCACTGAACTTGAGAAAGCCGAGCATGGAACGGATCGTAGTGGACTTGCCGGCGCCGTTGGGTCCGAGGAATCCGAATATGTCTCCCTTTTTTACATCCAGTGATACATCGATGACTCCCCTGTTCTTTCCGTAGCTTTTTGTCAGATTCCTTATCTCGATGACGTTTTCCATATGCTGCTCCTTTCTGTGATTCCATTATTAGCAGCAATAAAATACGGGAACAATACCTGTTCCCGTAAGATGCACTTATTTGCCTTCATCAGGCACTTTTTTATGTTTTGTCTGGAAAAGCCGCAGCTCTTCGTTCAGCTGTTTGTCATCTATCCGACGCTTGGACCTGTATATGAAGAACACACAGACATATGTCACAAGCAGATACGCGGCAAGTCCGGCAGTGACCGGAATGTTCCTGTCAAACCAGCTTCCGAAGTAGGACACCAGTGAATAAATACCCGTACAGACGATCATTCCTGCAATCTCTTTTCCGCCGAGCTTATCGGCTTCGTCAAAATTCGCAAAGAGGTAAACCTGTATGTATCCGATCACATAACAAGTGAATATCATCTCGGCAAGGTGCAGAATCTCAGCACTGTACTGTTCGTTACACACCCTGTACACGCAGTAGAAGAACAGGATCGCAAAGAAATACAGGCAGGCCTTGAACTCTATTCCTATCTCTTTGGTCAGGTATTTTTCCCACAGTGAAAGCTTTTTATCATTTTTCATCCTGTTTATACCCCCTGAGAAGTTTTCTGAAATCCGAAGCAAAGCGTCTTGAGATCATGATATGTTCACCGTTTTCCAGTGTCGCATCTATCCTGTTCGATGAAAGGCTCTTAAGCGCGGACACGTGGTTTAAATTGATGATCATCGATTTACTGCATCTGAAAAAGGAATCATCACCGGTCTCGCTCATAAATGAATTAAGGGAGCCTTCCAGCCTTACGACCTTTTCGCTGGTGTAGGCAAAAAGCTTGTCATCCACTGTTTCCAGATAAAGTATCGCATCCAAAGACACCGAGCAGTTTTCGCCGTCGGACTTACCCCACAGCTTGTTCTCCCCGTTATTCAGTATCCCTATGATCCTGCTCAGGCTCGGAGTAAGTTCCCGGTACCGGATGACTACGCTGTCCTCGCCTTCAGTTATCTGTTTAATGTCAATGTTCAAATAGTTTTCTCCAAAAACTTTTCTTCACAGGATTCTTATGCTGTTCGAGATGCTGCTTTACCAGCTCCGCCGCTTCCCCGTATACCTCAAGCTCCTTGTATCCCTTTTGCAGCCTTATTGTCTTACCTGTTCCGTATATGGCAAGGGAGTAACTGTTGTCACCCCGAAGGATCTGTCCCACTTCCCTGTCTCCAAGAAGAATATCGCACGGCGCGATCGGTCCGAATCCGTAATCACATATGCACCTGTTATATCCGTAGCAATCAGGACAAAGGAATACTGTGTTGGTGGAAGAGCGGGAAAAATAGGTCTTTCCGCAGAACTTGCATTTATTATGTATATCACGGCCGCCGCAGTTAACCTTCGTAAACCATGCGGTAACTTCCAATTCCGTCACGGGTACCGTTTGATCCGGCTCACCTTCATTAAGTTTACCCGTGATCTTCAAAAGCAGGGACTTATCATTACGTTCAAGAACCTCGAGTCTGTTATCGTATGTCGGGTGATGATCCCCGCAAAAGAGATCGGATTCCGACTCCTTTTTGGATTCAGGCAGGGAAGATACAAACCCGGGCTGAAGGTAACTGTCAAAGAGCTCAACCTCCGGAAAAGAGATCTCCCATACCACGGAACCGCATTCGATCCTGAGGCAAATGAGATACGGCACATCTTCACGGATATCCCCGTTCTCGATACACCATTTTGCGGACTCTACAGAGTATTTTTTCTCCCCGTCAGGGCCCTTCAATATCAAAGTTTTTACCGGATTATCGGAACCTAACATTTTGGGGGATCACCTCCGAGCTTTTTTCCCGCGGGGACTCATGATAGCAACTTTATTGATGTCATTATATCTTATTATCGTGCCGATAAAAATCCGCAATAATTTCCTGTTTAAATTCTTCCGCTCTTGTAATATTATACAGTAGAAGTTATAAAACAAACCAATGCTACAGGAGCGAGGGGATTTATGGAAGTTTCACTTACAGGCGGCTATGTTACCGATTATGATGACTTTTATCTCTGGGTAGAGAATTTCGAAGAGGACGCGGATGCAAGCGTTGTCGCTAAGGATGACGAAGGCGAAGCAATCTCCGTAACCAAAGCAAGAGTCGGCATGGTCGTCGCACATTCCGAATATGAAAGCGAAGACGATTATGATGCAGCCGTAGATGATCTGCTCAGCGAAGAGTACGATACTTTTGCGGAATTCGTTACCGACAACGGCATTTATTATGTCGGAGTAGAGCATCTCGATGAAGAACAGCGTGTCGATTCATTCGAGATAGGCGACGACGTATATTACTGCTGATAATATAAGACCCCTCTGTTAAAAGAGGAGTCTGCAGAACAAAACAATTCGGCGTAGCGGCTTTCGGCTGCTACGCTATTTTCTTCCCGTAAGATAATACACGGCAAGCGCGGTCCTGTGTGTAAGTCCTTCTTTGCTCAGGATATTGGAGATATAATTCTTGACCGTGCCCTCGGAAATATAGAGCTTACCTGCGATCTCCTTATTGGAAAGACCATCGGCCACAGCCTTTATTATCTCAAGTTCACGGGGTGAATAATCGGATCCGTCAAAGGAAGACGATGAAGCGCCGGTTACTTCCGTGCTGCCTGCGGTAGATGAAGCCAGCGATTCAAGGACATTTTCTTCCATTACTCCCAGACCGTTATACACAGACTTGATCATCTGCTTTAAATGTTCGGGAGTGTGGTTCTTGATAAGATAACCCTTTGCACCGTTCTTAAGTGCTTTCCTTACCAATTCGTCGTCATCAAAGGTCGTAAGGATCAGGACCTTACCGAGTCCCTCTTCGACGATTATCTTTGTCGCTTCTATGCCGTCCATCTCGGGCATCTGTATATCCATGAGGAATATATCGGGCGCGGATTTCCTGGCAAGCTCGATCGCTTCTTTTCCCGTTCCCGCCGTTCCGAGAACTTCGAACTCATCATCGACATCCAGGATTATCTTCATTCCGTCCCTGACAAAATCGCTGTCGTCTGCAATTATAACCTTGATCTTATCCATATCCGCTCCGTTCATTCAGCTATCGGCAGAAGCATCGTGACCTTAAATCCGGCTTCCGACTCAAAGCTTATCATTCCGTTAACGCTTCTCGCCCTCTGACGCATTCCGGATATACCCATTCCGTCTTCGATCTTGGTACATCCTGCGCCGTCATCTTCTATGGTACAGCGAACCATCTTGTTCATCACGACAATCATAATGTTTATGTGCTTGCATCCGGCATACTTCATTGAGTTGGACACCGCTTCATAAGCATTGTCCAGTATGACTTCCCACAGGTTGTCAGGTACCCTTGAAGCGTCACCCTCGGTTGTGAGATTTGCTTCAACTCCCTTATTGTTGCAGTCCTCACACAACTCATACAGATGAAGCATTGCGATCTTTCTTTTTTCGGGACGCTCCTTACGGAGTATCGCACGGATCTCATCCATTCCGGTCCTGAGCTGGTCTATGACGGCCTGGACCATCGTCTTTGCTTTATCAGGATCCTTGTCCATCAGGACCTTCACGCCTTCAAGCTGGTATATCGATCCGTTTATGTTGTGACCGAGTCTGTCGTGCAGAGTCTGTGACAATTCAGCCCTGTCTTCGAGGATCTTATTCTGTGCGTTGAGCATGCTCTTGTTCAGCTCAGCCTTCGCACTGTATTCCTGATACTGCATTTCCTTTTTCAGGTTCTGCTCGGTCTCGAGATCGCTCTTATTTCTTTTGATAAGTTCCCTTATGACATAGTTCTGCTGGATGTAGAGCGTTGCCATCATGAAAACTATCACAAAGAGTGTAAGGAACCCTATCGGTGTCTCGATGATCGTAAGGATAAGCGGAGCAAAATAGACCTTGTGATCGATATCCGGGAATAAAGAAAGAATCTCGTAAATGCTTAAGAAGCCGAAAGGAATAAAATACCTGCCTCCCATATAGATAAGTAGCACAAAGACAACACAGGATGCCACAAGGCATATAAGCTTCTTTGTTCCCTTGAGGAATTCCTTTGCCGCAAGGCATCCTATATATAACGAAACGAGAAGGAGTATCTTTACAGATACCCCTGTCTCGTGAACCGCATTCATAATTCCGTATACGCTGAACACAACGAGAAGTGTCAGCTTTATCAATAAGAAATTTTTATCTCTTATATTCTCACTCATGATTTCTGATCTTGATTCCGATGCTGCCCAAACCCAAAGTGACAATAAGATATGCTGTCGTTACACATAATATCATAAAATACACCTTATTGTCCCCAAGCATCATCATTTCCGTAGCATCAAGAAACCATTTGGACGGCATGAGATAGGACATCGTTTTGATAGCCTCTCCGGCTGCATCGAGTGAGAAATAAAGTCCCGACAAAAGCGATGAAAGTGTCCACAGAATAAACGCAGATACGGTTGCGCTCATAACATCATCGTACAGGATTCCTATCATAAGGCTTATCGAACAGAAGATCAGACCAAGCAAAAAGACCATACTGAAAAATCCTATGCGGCTCATTCCGAGTTTGTCGGAATCGATCACCAATGTGATCAGGCTCGTTACAACCGCATATATAAACGATACGATTCCTCCGCAGATGAACTTAGCCGCGAAATACTTTGCGTCCGTTAGAAGCGACACCCTTACTCTTGTAAGGACCATATCCTTTCTTTCACGGATGACCGAATATGCAATCAGTGCACCGCCGAATACGAAGCCCAGTGTAAGGAAAGCAAATGCATAACCCACAAGTGCTTTCTGATCAAGCTGCCTGTCGGTAAGTTTTCTTCCGCCTGCAGCATCTGTAAAGACGATCACCTTTTCCGGAAGGGAAGTGCGCAGAGTGTCAAGATTCTTAATTACATCTTCTTTGCCTCCCATATGAAGAGCGTTCGATACTTGCCCCATAAACATCTTGATCTCATTTTCAAGGAGCTCATATCTTTCATCGTCCGAAAGGATATATACGGTAAGTGCTTTATCAGAATCGCCGTTTAAGACATGCTCATCAAAATCCTTATCCAGATAAAGGTCCGCACCCACGAAATCATTGTACCCGTCAAAGCTTACAAGATCCGTAACTTCGCTTTCCGTAATATCCGGAGTCTTTGCTCTTACGACCGTGATCATACCACTTTCGGCAAGGCCGCACAGCATGCGGTCGGAAAGTTCACTACATGAAGCATCATAGACCTTGATCACATATTTTCCGTTTCCTCCGAAATATCCTGCCCTTTCATTTGCATCGTCTATCTCAAGCACTTCTTCGCGTGCGCCCGAATCTCGCAAGCCGAAATTCGCCGCCTGAAGCCTGAGCATAAGTGTGGACAGTACCGGCATGGCGATCAGGAATATCCAGAAGATGACATTTCTGAACAACAGTTTTAGAGTTGATTTTATTATGCTGGTCATTATTTCACTCTCCTCTTTATTCCCGCAACTCCGACGCTAAAGACCGAGCACACCACAGCTATCGCAACAGAGATCGCTATTGCACTTGTCGCATAGTCGCTCTTTCCCATACTCGAAAGTTCTACCAGAGCCCTGTTCGAATGATAAATGGGCATAAGATACTTTAATCCCTCAGGCAGCGAAGACAGAATATATGACTCAAATGTTCCGCCGATAAATCCCATAACCCAGATAAGTGCAAAGGCTATGAATATTGCGGCAACGGTGCTGTTCGTAAACTCATACAGCATAAGACCGAATGAGGAAGCCGCAACGATCAGCACAAAAACTATTACCGAGGAAAGCAGTATGTTTCCCCAGTGCACTCCCAGCAGTAACGTATTGAACACCGCAGCTATAGCCAGTGACAAGCCTACGGAACACACAAGAGGCACCAGTCTCGACATATAGATCTGAAAGCATGACACATTCGAAACCTGTAATCTCTCGGGTATGTTGTGCCTTCGTTCATTGGATAAAAGACCTGCGGCACATACGATGGCCAGCCATCCGAAATAGACTATGTAAATGATCCCGTAATAATCAGTCGAATCGATCGCAGGTGCGTAATCCGGATGCTCAACGCGAAGCTGTATATCTTCCGTGTCACCGCTTATCACCGCATTAAAGAACGTGCTCATAAGATAACTCAGGATCATACCTTCGTTTTCCGCATCGCTTGTTCTGTAAACTTTATAGGAATCCTTTCCGAATTCCACAAATCCTCCGAGATCATGATCACGAATGTTTTCTTCGACGGTTCCCGGTTCATACTCCGTAAGGGAAACACCGTTTTCTTCTCCGATGTCCTTGAGGATGTCGATATATGGATACAGATCACTGTCTTTCTCTATACTGTATCCCGCCTTGAAATCAGAGGTTCCTTCATAACTTTCAAACAACGCCGAAAACGCACTTGCCAGGACAGCCGATATGATGACGGGACCGATGATGTAGATAACGAGGTTGATCCCGTTTCTGAACATGATCTTGAAATTGTTTTTAATCAGATATCCGATCATTACATGTCCCTCAGTTTCTTTCCGGTAAGAGTAAGGAAGACTTCCTCAAGAGTAATGGAGTTCGTATCGTCCGAAACGAGTTTTTTAAGTTCCTCACTTGTTCCGCTTGCGATGACCTTACCGTTATCCATAATGGCGATCCTGGTGCAGATTGCTTCAACCTCTTCCATATAGTGGCTGGTATAGATGACTGTCGCGCCGTTCTTATTGGATTCCCTGATTTTCTCAAGGATGAAGTTTCTGGACTGGGGATCAATCCCTACGGTCGGCTCATCGAATATGATCAGTTCGGGGTGATGGCCTATCGCACAGGCGATGTTGAGTCTTCTTTTCATTCCGCCCGAGAAGGTCTTGGCATAATCGTTTCTTCTTTCAGAAAGACCGACGTACTCAAGAGATTCATTGATCCTGTTTTTGAGTTCCGCACCCTTTATCCCGTAAAGTGAAGTAAAGAGTTCCACATTCTCCCATGCTTTGAGATTTCCATGTATCGCAAGGTGCTGGGGAATATATCCGAGCCTGCCTGAAAGTTCTCTCTTATTCTTCCTGAAATCCTTGCCCATGAACTCTACGCTTCCGAAATCGGGTTTTATCAGATTGCAGATCATGTTCATGGTGGTACTCTTGCCGGCACCGTTGGGTCCGAGCAGTCCGAATACCTCTCCCTTTTTGATCTCAAGGTTCAGGTTATCAACCACTGTCCTGTTATCATATTTCTTGGTCAGATCAACAGTTTTTAAGATCGTTTCCATTTCTTTTCTCCGTTTCTGCAGATCGAAATGCCTGTCTGCATATATACAGTACCAAGTGCCCGGATTTCCTTGTAGTGAAAAAAGGAATGATCTGATATGACTAAAGTCACATTCTTCCAAACAAAAAACCGGCCCTTCCGGGTCGGTTTCTGTCTTTATTTTGCAAATTCACTGTCCGAACAGGGCCCGGATTCAGTCTCTACCCATGCAGGAGCAAATCCGCTGCCAAGTGCGATCTTCCATGACGCAAGGTTCGAAAGACTCGTTCCGTAATAGGGCAATGCGCCCCTTTTGTTCGCTTCGTTCTTGAGAAGAGTCACCAACGTCTTACCTACGCCTCGTCCTCTGTACTCAGGCAGAACATCTATTCCGATCTGCCACATGAGCGGAGTATCGGCGGAGCACCCTGCCATGCCCATAATCTTTTCTCCATCCAATGCAACAACCGCAAGCACATCCGGCCTTTCGGGCTTGAACTTATCGCACAGAGCGTTCGAGAATTCTTCCTTTCCGTAAAAAGGAGGAATATCCTTCTGTTCAAGCCATCTGATCTCCAGATCTGTCTTAAAATCGGAAGTATCCTTTTCGGGCAGGAACATATGATGCGTCAGTGCCATCTTATATCCGTATTTTCTCAGTTCGCACTCAAGCTCATAAAAATTATGCTGTTCGAAAAGCCAGAAGCCCGTTTTTCCTTTTACCCACTCATTAAGCCAGGGTTGGATCTTTTCATCAGCGGATATAACCGCATTCTTCCCAAGCGTTGCCATCTGCAGAAAGAACGGATCATCTGAAAACCTTCTTCTTTTCTCATGCAGACAGGGCTTCGTGATGACATTTTCATCACGTTCAAAATCCTCCGGGCTGCAATTAAACTCATATGCAAGTTGTTCCAATACTCTTTTATCAAACATTTTCACACCTCAAACACTCTCAATATAGCACAGATGAACATTTCGTGACAGATAATTCATCTCCCGATATTGTGCTATAATGTTTCCTCGTAGAGGTAATTCATAATGAAGATCACAGTAATCAACGGCACCGAAAAACACGGTGTAACTTATCGTCTCAAGGAAATCTTCCTGAACAATTTCAGGGATAAAGCAGAGATAACAGAGTTCTATCTTCCCAAGGATTGTCCGGGCTTCTGCGTCGGATGTACGGCCTGCTTTTTGACACAGCAGGATAAGTGCAAGGATGCGGAATATGTTCAGAAGATTGAAAAGGCTCTTCGGGAAGCCGATCTCCTTGTGTTCACATCACCTGCATATGTATACCATGCGACAGGTGCGACGAAATCAATGCTCGATCATTTCGGATACAGATGGATGCCGCACCGCCCCATGAAGGAAATGTTCGGAAAAAGAGCCCTGATCATCACGCAGTGTCTGGGAGGCGGAGACAAATCAACGGCGAAGGACATCGCCGATTCACTCTCATGGTGGGGCGTGTCGTATATTAAGAGGTGTTCATTCAAACTCATGTCCGAGATCCATTGGGATAAGATCCCGGAAAAGAAGCATAAAGATTTTGAAACAAAGCTGAATAAAACAGCGAAGAAATTCCTTGCGATCGACTATAGCAAACCCGCGCATGCAGGAATTACAGTCAAAGCAAAATTCTATGTTGTAAGGATGCTGCAGACCTCTCTGGGCAAACAGAATCCCGAATACACAGATTTTAAATATTGGAAAGAAAACGGCTGGATAGGTTCAGCCAGACCCTGGAAGTAATGAAGAAGAAAATATATATAATTGAAGATGATCCTTCGATCAATCACGGAATAGAACTGTCACTCGGAAGCGAGAAGTATGAGTTCTCTTCTTTCTTTTGTCTGAAGGACGTAAAGGATCCGGCATCCGCGGATCTTATTATACTTGACGTAAATCTTCCCGATGGAAGTGGATTCGATTTCCTCAGGGAACTCAGAAAGTCATCGCAGGTTCCCGTCCTGATACTTACCGCAAACGATACCGAACTCGATGAAGTCACCGGACTCAGCCTTGGTGCAGACGATTATGTGACCAAGCCTTTCTCTCTGATGGCACTGAGACTCAGAGTAGAGAAGCTCATCGGACGCAGCGCAAGCACATTCGCATATGACAAGAACGGACTCAGTCTTGATTTTGACGGTCTCAGATTCCTTAAGAACGGAAACGAAATCGAACTGAGCAAGACCGAGATCAGGCTTCTCAGATGCTTTACCGAAAACGAAGGCGTTACTCTTTCAAGGGACAAGCTCATCGATTATGTATGGCAGAACGAACAGTTTGTCGATGAAAGTGCCCTGACCGTATCGGTTAAGAGACTTCGTGACAAGATCGAAGACAAGAATGAAAAACTGATTCATACCGTGTACGGAATCGGTTATGTTTTCAAGCAGGAGCAGTGACATGTTTACACATAACGAATACAAGCTCCTGAATAAAATGCTCGATGATGCAATAAGCGGAGAATTCACTGAGAACAACTTCGACGAAAGCGAAATGTCAAAGCTTCAGAGCAAGCTCATGCGCTATCTGACATCTTCCGCAATGTCTGAAAGAAAGCTACGCGAAGAAAAAAGCAACATCGAAGAACTCATCACCAATATTTCCCACCAGACCAAGACTCCACTCACCAATATCATAATGTATTCCGAACTTCTCGGAGAAAAAGCGGACGGTGAACTTAAAGAGTATGCCGATGAGATTCACGTTCAGAGTAAGAAGCTCGAAGAACTTATTACGGCACTGGTCAAGATGTCCAGACTCGAGACAGGCATCTTCAAGCTTCAGCCTGAGGAAACATCACTCCTTTCCGTCATGAAGAGTGCTGCAGACCAGGCCCTTCCCAAAGCAAAGCTTAAGAACATCAAGCTGATCCTCTCCGAAAAGGAAGACTCAAAAGCGAACATAGATGCCAAGTGGACGACCGAAGCGGTCTTCAACATAATAGACAATGCGATTAAGTATTCGGAAGAAGGAACCGAGATAAGTCTTTCAGTTAATACCTTCGAGATGTTCTCCTGTATAAGCGTCGCGGATCAGGGCATCGGCATTGAGGAGGAAGAGATTCCCAAGCTTTTCTCCAGATTCTACAGAGGCTCTGAGGTTCACGATAAAGAAGGAATCGGAGTCGGATTATATCTTGCAAGGCAGCTTGTCGAGGAACAGGGCGGATATATCAAGGTTAAGTCGATGCCCGGCAAAGGAAGCACATTCGAGCTGTTCTTTCCAAATGTTTCAAAACTGTAATATTTCAGAAATGATGCGGTTATATTGTATTGATATGCTAAGTACATCAAAGTGCTTAGCATATTTTTATGGAGGTCATAAATGGAAATCTTAAGAACAGAAAACTTGAAAAAATACTACGAACAGGGCACTGCACCCGTCAAAGCAATAGACGGTGTAAACATCAGCATTGAGCAGGGTGAGTTCGTTGCGATAGTCGGAACCAGCGGAAGCGGTAAGTCAACGCTTCTCAACATGCTCGGCGGACTCGACCGTCCCACAGAGGGAAAGGTATTTGTAGACGGCAAGGACATCTTCTCACTTAAGGATGAGGAGCTCACCATTTTCAGAAGAAGAAAGATCGGTTTCGTATTCCAGGCATTCAATCTCGTACCGGTCCTCAATGTATATGAGAACATCGTTCTTCCTATCCAGCTCGACGGAAATGATGTTGATGAGGAATTCGTCAAAGAGATCATAAATATCATCGGCCTTTCCGAGAAGGTAAACAGCATGCCCAACCAGCTCTCGGGAGGACAGCAGCAGAGAGTTGCAATCGCAAGGGCACTCGCAACAAAGCCTTCCTTTATCCTCGCGGACGAGCCCACCGGAAATCTCGATTCCAAGACAAGCCAGGATGTTCTTGGGCTTCTCAAGACCACGAGTTCCAAGTTCCATCAGACAATGATCATGATCACACATAATGAAGAGATCGCCCAGATGGCGGACAGGATAATCCGTATCGAAGACGGACATGTGATCACAAAGGACGGTGCGGCAAATGCGTAATGTTAAGAATAAAAAGTGTATAGATAATCTCTGTAAAAAGAGTATGTTCGCAAACGTAAGGAGAAATGTGATCCTCGTACTGGCGATCGTTCTCTCCACAATGATGCTGACCACTCTCTTTACAGTCTCGGGAAGCATCATAAAGTCCATTGAACAGAGCACCCTGCTCCAGGTCGGAACAAGCTCTCATGCAGGATTCAAATTCATGACCGAAGAAGAATATGAGCTGCTCAAATCAGATAAAGTGATCAAAGACCTTTCATATAATATTCTTATCGGTATTCCCGTAAACGATGAGTTGTATGAAGACTATACCGAAATAAGGTATACAACGGATGACAGCGCAAGAACATCATTCAGCCTTCCGAGCACGGGAAGACTGCCCGAATCGATCAACGAGGTTGCCACCTGCACCACTGTACTTGACGATTTTGGATTACCCCACGAGCTCGGTGAAACCCTGCACCTTATCATAGCCGACGGAGAAACGGTGTCGGAATATGATCTTGTCCTGTGCGGATACTGGGAAAAACCTTCTGCAACTCTGGCAAACCAGATCTATGTTTCGAAGCAATTCCAGGAAACATATGCTCCGGCATGGAAAGACGATGCCGATAAAGAGGCACATCTGAATCAGGGAAGCTTTGCGGGAGCCATAAATCCCGATTTCAATTTCCCCGTATCCTTAGATCTTGAAGGACAAATGGAAAAACTGGAGGAAAGACTCGGCTTCGGACCCGAAGTTAATGGCGGAATCAACTGGGCATACGCTTATGCAAAAGCAGATCCGACTTCGATGATCCTGGTATCATTCATCCTTGTCCTCATAATGGGTTCCGGATATCTGATAATCTATAACATTTTCTACATTGCCGTGTCATCGGATATCAGATATTACGGACTGCTAAAGACTGTCGGAACCACTGACAAACAGTTGAAAAGACTTATCGTCAGGCAGGCTGTCATTCTTGCGGTGATCGGAATACCGGTAGGAATGATCGCGGGATATCTCGTGTCGGTCGTCATACTTCCTCTCATCACCCGGAGCATGCTGGACATTGCCTGCGATATCCATCCCGGTTTTATGATATTCGCACTGAGTGCACTTTTCTCATGGATCACCATAAGGATCAGCTGTATCAAGCCCTGTAAGGTCGTGAAAAAGATCTCTCCCGTTGAGGCGGTAAGATACAGTGAATACACGGGATCAAATCTGTCAGCAAAAAAGAAGACAGGTAAAGTCACGCCTTTTTTCATGGCCGGACAAAATCTGAAGAGAAACCGGAAAAAATCATTCGTAGTTGTACTGTCTCTCGCACTCAGCGTGCTGATGATAAACGTTACCGTATCAATCACGAAAAGCTTTGACAGAAATAAATACATACAAAACTTTGCGGGTGCGGATTTTACCGTTACAGACGGTTCTCTTTTGAACAGAAATGCATACAGTGATATATTTGACGGCGTTTCACAGACCGATATCGAAAATCTGTCAGCCATACCAGGCATCACGGAAATCGGAGCCACATATATGAGTGAATCACTTCAGCATGTTGAAGGAACACCATATGAAAGAATGAAGCAATTGTATGAAGAGCACACCGATTGGTTTGTATATGACTTAAATCACAGGGAGACCGATGATGAATGGGTATATGAAAGAAAAGTCATCGCTTCGCATGTTTACGGAGCTGATAAACTGGTCTTTGACAACATGAATATCGAATCGGGAGAAATCGACTGGGAGAAATTCTCTACGGGAAAATATGTGATCGTATCATCTTTGATCGAAACAAGTCATGACGATACTCAGTATGCCATCTACATGCCCGGAGAGAAAGTTGATGTATACTTTGAGGACGGATCCTGTGAGGAATATGAGGTAATGGCTATTGGTGACATTGCATATTCCATGGGCCCCATGCACAGTCACTTGATGGATGTATATTTTACTCTTCCGAAGGACGAATACTTAAGTCACGCCCCCTCGGACGGAGCATTAAAACTGTTCTTCAATGTTGATGAAGAAGCTTATCAGAATGCGGAGAATAAAGTCAGTGAGTATTGTTCCGACACGAATCCCATGCTCGCGTATGAATCAAGAGCTACATATCTCGAGTCATTCGAGGAAATGATCAGCATGTTCCTGATCGTAGGCGGTGCGCTGAGTTTGATCCTCGCGCTTATCGGTATTCTTAATTTTGTGAATCTGACTTATACCTCAATTCATGAACGCAAGAAAGAACTCGAGGTACTAAGGGCAATCGGAATGACAAGAAAGCAGCAGACCGAAATGCTCATAGGAGAAGGAATCATACATGTGATCCTGACTTTTGCCATTGTACTTACCGTCGGACTGTTCTTAAATTACCTGATCGTAAATGCACTTGCAGGCGGGATGATCATGTTCTCCTATAAATTCGTTATGTGGCCGATCATAGCCTGCATCCCCGCATTCCTGATCATATCGGCGATTGTTCCCGTCGCAGTCATACGAAAAAGATGATCTCCCATGTATAAGAATATCCCCGGATACCGTGCGGTATCCGGGGATGTTTTTTATCTTCCGAAACAGCGTAAGCCTCTACCCTGTTTTACTTTACGGGGAAACGCTCTCTTCCCGCATATGTGGTATGTAAGAGTTCGTGTGCCTTGTGGGAGTTGGGCTCGCCGAGGAACTTATCGTAAAGCTCCTTAATCTGAGGATTGTTGTGTGACTGCCTGAGAGTCATCCTCTCATCCTCGCTATAAAGAGCCTTCGCTCTCTTTTCCTTATAGGTGTCTACGATATCATCATCCTCATTAGGAAGGAAGAACTCGCGGACATAAGGCTGGCCTCCGCCGTTGATACATCCTCCGGGACATCCCATGATCTCGATGAAGTGATACTTGGACTTTCCTTCCTTTATCTCATCGAGGAGAACCTTGGCCGACTTCATTCCGGATGCGATCGCTACATTGATCGTTGTTCCGTTGACATCCACTGATGCTTCCCTGATTCCTGCCTCGTGTCCTCTTACGGCAGTGAACTCAATGGGATCCGACTCTTTGCCGGTAAGCTTGTAATAAACGGTTCTGAGTGCAGCTTCCATAACACCGCCGGTAACACCGAAGATTACGGCAGCACCGGTATAGTCGCCCATGATATCCTGATCCCAGTCTTCATCGGGAAGTCTGTCGAACATGATACCGCTTCTCTTGATCATGCGGGCAAGCTCTCTTGTGGTGATAACGGCATCAACATCCCAGTAGCCGTTAACCTTCATCTGCTCT
>JAFZWW010000048.1 GCA_017617005.1 Lachnospiraceae bacterium | reverse complement strand
TATGATTACCCCGCTGAATGCACATATTTTGACTGTGTTGAGGGCGGAACCGTAACCATATCGGGAAATACAGCAACCTGGGAAGCCGATTGGGGCGAATACAGGGAGATATATTCCCTGAAAGAGACCCACGAATTTGATGATTGATATAAATGATCGCAGTCTTTTTGCGGGATACAGAGCCTTTACGCTTCGGGCAAAAAATTGTATAATTTCTAACAGTTTGTGCACGGATGTGCATTTATGGAGGTTAATATGAATAACAGAAAACAGGTAGTTCTCGTAGTTATGGACGGAGTCGGCTTCAGCAAGACCGGTCTCGGTGATGCTGTCACAACCGCCAATACTCCCGTCCTTAATGAGATGCTTAAGTCATGCCCCAATACAAGACTCAAGGCTCACGGAACGGCGGTAGGTCTTCCTTCCGACGATGATATGGGTAACTCCGAGGTCGGACACAACGCACTCGGCTGCGGCCAGATCTATTCACAGGGAGCAAAGCTAGTTAACGAATCCATCGAGAGCGGCAAGATGTTCGAATCCACCTCATGGAAAGAGGCACTTGAGAACGTTAAGAATAACGGTTCCGTACTTCACTTCCTCGGACTTCTTTCCGACGGAAACGTTCACTCAAATATCTCACACCTTCTCGTAATGCTTAAGAAGGCAAAGGAAGACGGTATCAAGGAAGTCCGCGTTCACATCCTTCTCGACGGCCGTGACGTTCCCGCTACCAGCGCTCTTCAGTATGTAAAGCAGCTTGAGGATTGTCTCGCAGAGCTTTCCGATGACAGCTTCCATGCGATCATCGCTTCCGGCGGCGGAAGAATGAAGGTTACCATGGACAGATACCAGGCTAACTGGGGAATGGTTGAGCTCGGATGGAACACCCATGTCAAGGGCGAGGGCCGTCAGTTTGACAACGCTACCGAAGCTATCGAAGCTTACAGAAAAGAACTCGATGTCATCGACCAGGATCTTCCCGCATTTGTTATCGCCAAGGACGGAAAGGCAGTCGGACCCGTTTCCGAGAAGGACAGCGTGATCCTCTTCAACTTCCGCGGCGACCGTGCGCTTGAGATCTCCATGGCATTTGATTATGAAGATTTCACTTATTTCAACAGAGGACCCAAGCTCGGCTGCTACTATGCCGGAATGCTCGAGTACGACGGAGATCTTCACATCCCCACCCACTACCTCGTTAATCCCCCCGAGATCAAGAACACTCTTTCCGAAGTTCTTGTTGCTGCGGGACTCAGCCAGTATGCGGTTTCAGAGACTCAGAAGTACGGCCACGTAACCTATTTCTGGAACGGAAACAGAAGCTCCAAGTTCAGCGAGGAGCTTGAGACCTTCAAGGAGATCCCTTCCGACAACGTTTCATTCGATGAGCGTCCCTGGATGAAGTCCGCAGAGATCACCGATGATGTTATCGAGGCTATCAAGTCCGAGAAGTATGACTTCATCAGATGCAACTTCCCCAACGGAGACATGGTAGGACATACCGGAAACTTCGATGCGACCGTTACCGGTGTTGAGGCAGTAGATCTCGGTCTCTCCAGACTCATCAAGGTCTGCGATGAGTACAACGTAACTCTTCTCGTAACCGCTGACCACGGAAATGCGGACGAGATGCTCGAGAAGAACAAGAAGGGTGAGATACAGGTACGTACCGCACACTCGCTCAATCCCGTTCCTTTCATAATCTACGATAAGAAGAACACCTACACCATCAAGGAAGGCGAGTACGGACTTGCAAATGTTGCGGCTACCGTAACCTCGATCCTTAACCTCAAAGCTCCCGAGTGCTGGGAAGCATCAATGATCTGATAACAGGTTTTGTTATTTGCCGCGGAAAGACAATCTTTCCGCGGTATTTTTATGTGGAAAATATTACGCTTCCCCCGATGTAGTATAATGTTATCTGTAGGGAGGAAGGTCCGTGAGCAAACTGAGACTGTTGACCGGTCCGTCGGGATCCGGAAAGAGCACAACGATATATAAGGAAGTACTTGAAAGAGCCGGCATAGAAAGAGACCGCAATTTCTTTTTCATCGTTCCCGATCAGGCTGCGATGAGCACCCAGAAGGCGCTTGTAGCCTTGAGCCCCGACGGGGGGATTCTCAATATAGATGTCCTGGGCTTCGGAAGATTATCACACAGGATCCTTGAAGAAACAGGTCAGGAGGAGATACCGGTACTTGATGATACGGGTATGAGCCTTGTGATCCGTAAGGTTGCATCCTCTGCCGCGGGTGACCTTCCCGTTCTCGGAAACAGACTTGATTCCGCGGGAATGATAGCCGAGGTCAAGAGTGCCATATCGGAGTTCATGCAGTACGGGATCACTCCCGGAAATATGGATGAGCTTACGGATGCTTGTCTCGGAAGAGGTGCACTGAAGGGTAAGCTTAAGGATCTCGGGACCATATACAGCCTGTTTGAAGAATACATAGAAGGTCATTACATAACAAGGGAAGAGAAGCTCGACATACTCTGCGAAGCGATTCCCTCGTCTTCCCTTTTGCCCGATTCCGTGATCGTGCTGGACGGATTTACAGGCTTTACTCCCGTTCAGATGAGAGTCATCGAAAGCCTTATGGGCAGATGCTCCGAGATGATAGTTACGCTTGAATGCTCCGAGGGTGAGGATGTACGTACGCCTGCGGGGGAGGAGGAACTCTTTTTCCTTTCACATAAAACGGCATGCTCTCTTTTGAAGATCGCGAAGGAAAACGGAACAGAGATCTGTGATCCGGAAAGCTGTACCCAAAGGTTGCCTGATCCTGACATTGCGCTTCTTGAGAAGAATCTGTTCAGGAAGAAGAGAACACATTCAGGCGGAGAGTTTTCGGGCTCCGTGCATATCACTGAGATGACGGATCCCGGCAAAGAGGTCCGTTACATAGGTGTCAAATTAAGGGAGCTTCTTGCTCAAAAAGCTTATCAGTACAGGGATATTGCCGTTGTGTGCGGAAATCTTGAAGGCTACGCACCGTATTTTTCGAGCGAGTTTTCAAGACTCGGCATTCCTTTTTTCCTGGATAACGTAAACGGTCTTGTACTGGATCCTCTTGCGGAAACGGTCAGGGCATATCTTGATGTTCTCGCAGAGGATTACGCACCCGGCTCCATGACGAGACTGTTAAAGGCGGGACTTGCCGGCATAGACAGGGAGGAGACGGATCTTCTCGACAACTACATCAGGCAGACAGGTGTCAGGGGCTTTAATGCATGGCACAGGGAATTTACCAAGACCGTCAGGTCCAGAAGCAGGGACAGTGAATATCTTGGCAGGATCAATTCGATAAGGCGCAAAGTGGTCGCTCTCTTTTCTGATTTCGAGGAGGATGGGAAGAGAGTACCGGGCAGTGATACGGCGGCAGGATATACGAAGCGTTTGTATGAAGCGCTTATCCGTATGGATGCGCCCGGGAAAATGCGTGTACTCAAGAGAAGCTTCGAAGAGCAGGGCGATGCCGAAAGAGCGGGAGAATACAAGAGCGTATGGAAGCAGTTCGTGGATCTTTTCGATAAGATATACCTGCTTCTCGGAGATGATGAAGTCAGCTTTGATAATTACGTCGGAATAGTCGGTGCCGGGATCGGTGAGATGAGAGTTCCGGGCATTCCCGTTAATGTTGACAGGGTTCTTATAGGCGATATCGAGAGGTCGAGACTTGAAGGAGTGAAGGTTCTCTTTTTC
>JAFZWW010000047.1 GCA_017617005.1 Lachnospiraceae bacterium | reverse complement strand
GGCACTAGAATGCGGAATTTAAGTTTTCTGGTTTTGTGCCTGAAGAACTTCATTCCTGCGAAGCTTCCGACCGCGCCTCCTATAAAACCGGTGAAAAGAAGCGTAAATTCCGGGATGCGCCACTCGCCTCCGACGGCCTTCTGCTTGTCTATGCCATAGAGTGCAAACGAAACAAAATTGATGACCGCCACATATATCCAAAAGAAAAAGAATAAATTACCCATCTTCAGTCTTTCTTTACGGACTCCCTTACAAGCTTGCCCGCCTCTTCATGCGGCAGAGGACGTCCCCAGACATAACCCTGGATGTAATCACATCCTATCTCCCTAAGAGTCTCTATCTGCGAAGCTTCCTCAACACCTTCGGATATTACGTTGAATCCCATTACATGTCCGAGAGTGATGATCGCCGCAACATACTGCTTGGAGCTGTCGCTTGAATTCATCTTATCGATGAATGCCTTATCAACCTTGAGGAGATGTGCGGGGAAATTGTTCAGATAGCTGAGCGAAGAATAACCCGTTCCGAAATCGTCGATCGCTATCTTGATGCCCATCTTGCGGATCTCATTGATGCAGTGCATTGCCTTTTCAACCGACTCGATCATTATCGATTCGGTTATCTCGAGCTCCAGCTGTTCCGCGGGTATTCCGCTCGATGAAAGAAGATTGCTGATCTCGACAAGGAAATCCTTCTTCATCAGATGCTTGACCGAAACGTTGAGGCTGAGCATAACATCGGATCCGGTCTCCCTGATGAGTTCACCGACATATGCAGCAGCTTTTCTGAAGACTGCCGAATCCACCCTGTCGATAAGTCCGGCCTTTTCCGCAACGGGAATAAAGTCTGCGGGGGATATGAATGAACCGTCATCATCCTTCATACGTGCGAGAGCCTCAAATCCGCGGAGCTTGTGATCCATATCGTACTGGGGCTGGAGCATGTAGTAGACGGTATCATTCTCGAGAGCATTCATGATCTTGCTCTCCATCTCAAGGGTATTCTCCTTCTTGAGAAGATCCTTGGAAAACTTTCTGATATGTTCGCTGCTTGCTTCTTTCTTGATCTCCTGCATCGCAAGCATCGAGTAAGAGATCAGCTCATCCATGGTTCCGCAGTCATAGGGGAAAACTGCATAACCGAAGCTTGCGGTCAGGAAGAAATCGTATCCGATATTGTCCATCTGATCCTTGAGCGCAGCTTCATACATCCTGATGCTGTTAAGTATGTCTTCGTCGGATTCAAATTCCCTGATGATAAGTGAAAATTCATCGCCGCTGAGTCTCGAAACAAAATCTATGGTTCCGGATGCACCACCGTCAGCCACTGCCTTCCATCTCTTTGCGGCTTCGATCAGCACTTCGTTTCCGACATCAAATCCCATGGTGTCATTGATAACCTTAAAGCCGTTCATGTCTATCGTGACATCGGCAAATGGGATCTTCTTCTTGATGAGTTCCTCGATAAGCTCGGTCGTGGCAAACCAGTTGGGGAGCCCGGTGAGCATATCGGTAACGGCCTGCATTCTCAGGCTTTCCTGGTAGTCATCAATCTTCTTGTTATTTCTGTAGATCAGAATCACCATGCCCACGGTCATGACATTTATGAACACACCGGGAAGGCTGGTAAGATTATGTCCCATAACAACACTCATTGTGACTATGGGAAGCTGGACGAACAAAACGGTGAGCGCGGCCACAAAGCCCTGCTTTCCGTAATAGACCGCAACGATGATTATGCATACGTTCGAGATCGAGGAAAAGACTCCGGCGAATGTATAAAAGGGAAGGGGCTGTCCGCCGATCATGATCGCAGCGCCGGAACTCGAGGCAACACTTATAATGAGATTACAGAAGAAATACAGTACCAAAAGCACCCAGAAAAGAAACCGGGGCGCCGATTTTTTCAGGAAATACAGCCTGTCCAGGGTTCCCTGGATGGTTTTTCTGTCGCTATTTCTGGTCTTATTGCTCATACGATGTCTCTCCCCTCGAGTTATCGTGTATGCTCAAAAAGATATTATATCATTAAAAACAGGCTAAATATAGGAAATTATCGCATTTTTTGCGATTCCTGCTCCTTTTTCCGGGCAAAAAAGAGTTCCTCGGTGGCAAGAGCCATCTTTGTGACGGAAAACTCGCATTTATCGGGCTCCGGATAGGTATACCAGGTATCGGTCAGGGTGTTTAGGTCAACGCAGTCCCCGTACTTTCCCAGATACTCGTATTCGATGTGGCAGGAATAGAGCGAAGGGACGGTCTTGACCATCTCATGCACATCGCCGTCCTTGTCGGTCACGGTTACCTTAAATCCGTTCATATCGTGGACCATCGTGCCGGTTCCGATCGGAATATATCTCTTCGCATTCGGGAGCGAATCAACGTGAACGGGCAGTTCTCCGCTCGAATATGTTCCCGCTTCAACCTCGCGACGCACATTTTCCCTCTCCCACTCATACCAGTCGGGGATATGTGAAAATTCGGTTTCACCGTTTACCGCTTCGAGTTCACCGAGCTCCGTCATATTCCAGGATTTTCCGCATGCGTCGCATTTGAGGATTGTCCCCTTGGATGACATCTTGTATTCCTTTTTGCATGCGGGGCACTGATACAAAACCTTGTGAAGGCCCTCTGCCCGTCCCTCGTAGGTTATGCGGATACCGCGTTGCTTCTGCCATGCGAAATCATCGTAAACAAAGCTTTCGCGGATCCTTTCGTTTATCTCGTCCGGAGAAGCATTCTTCAGTTCATCCGCGGAAAAGATCTGTGTGAATTCCGCCTCAGTGGGATTTACGCCCCTGTCATGAAGATTCCAGAAGGG
>JAFZWW010000046.1 GCA_017617005.1 Lachnospiraceae bacterium | reverse complement strand
TCGAGCATAGCCTTTCTTCTGTCGCCGTAGCCGGGAGCCTTGACTGCAACTACATTGAAGGTTCCGCGGAGCTTGTTAACGATAAGGGTGGTAAGAGCTTCGCCCTCAACATCCTCTGCGATGATAAGGAGCTTGCTTCCGGACTGAACGATCTGCTCAAGAAGAGGAAGGATCTCCTGGATGTTACTGATCTTCTTATCGGTGATAAGGATGAGAGGATTGTCGAGAACAGCCTCCATCTTATCCATATCGGTAGCCATGTATGCGGAGATGTATCCGCGGTCGAACTGCATACCGTCAACGGTATCGAGCTCTGTCTGCATGGTCTTGGACTCCTCGATGGTGATGACGCCGTCGCCGGAAACCTTCTCCATAGCGTCTGCGACCATCTGTCCTACTTCGTCATCTCCTGCGGAGATTGCAGCAACACGTGCGATGTGCTCCTTGCCGTTGAGCTTCTGGCTCATTTCCTTGATGGCTGCGACTGCAACTTCGGTAGCCTTCTTCATTCCTTTTCTGAGGATGATGGGGTTGGCACCTGCTGCGAGGTTCTTCATTCCTTCGTTGACCATTGCCTGTGCGAGAACGGTAGCTGTTGTGGTTCCGTCTCCGGCAACGTCATTGGTCTTGGTTGCGACTTCCTTAACGAGCTGTGCGCCCATGTTCTCGAAGCCGTCTTCAAGCTCGATCTCTTTTGCGATGGTAACACCGTCGTTGGTGATGAGGGGTGCACCGTAGCTCTTGTCGAGCACTACATTTCTTCCCTTAGGTCCGAGTGTTACACGGACAGTATCTGCAAGGCTGTTAACACCCTTCTCGAGTGCCTGGCGTGCCTCAGCGCCGTATTTGATCTCTTTAGCCATTTAAAATGCGCCTCCCTTATTTAACAATTGCGAGGATATCGCTCTGCTTTACTACAATATATTCCTCGTCGTCATCAAGCTTGACTTCGGTTCCCGCATACTTCTGATAGATAACCCTGTCACCCTTCTTAACTTCCATCTTGACTTCCTTGCCGTCAGAGGTGATTCCGGGGCCTACGGCTACAACATCAGCCTGTGAGGGCTTCTCTTTGCCTGCAGCGCCTGCAAGAATGATTCCCGACTTAGTGGTCTCTTCGGCTGCTACAGCCTTAAGGACTACTCTGTCACCCAAAGGTACTAACTTCATATTATTGCCTCCTTTTTACGCATGGATCGCGTTCTTTACTTTTTCTTTGTTAGCACTCTTTTGATTTGAGTGCTAATCGACATTACATATATTAGTCTTATGCCTATGGAAATGCAAGCAAAAAAACGAAAAATTTTGAAAAATCTTACTCTCCGTAAAAAGCCTCGCGGCTGACCCTTTTTAATTCCCTGACCCCGAAATAGTCGGCCATTATACGGTTTTCTTCCTCTCCCGGGTCCTCGGAGATATCCTTATTGATAAGAAACCAGGGCTTGTAGGCATATTCGGGCACCCCAACCACCTCATGGTCGGAAGCTTCTATTATCCTTACCCTCTCAAGAAACTCCTGATTAAAGGCATAAGCCTCACCCGTATGTACGTAATAATATGCCCCGAAAGAAGAAACCG
Source organism: Lachnospiraceae bacterium (assembly GCA_017617005.1). Taxonomy (GTDB): domain Bacteria; phylum Bacillota; class Clostridia; order Lachnospirales; family Lachnospiraceae; genus AC2028. The sequence goes on along the minus strand of JAFZWW010000046.1, from coordinate 5,277 downwards.
CTCCGATCTTGTCGGCGGTAAAGTGAAATGCCGCAAGCAGCATTACGAAAACAGCCAAATAGTACAGAACATAATGCTTTACCCCTGCTTTGAAAGCCCTGCCGAACTTCTCTCCCGCTTTCGAATGAGTGAGATAACCCAGCCAGTAGATCTCATTTGCAAAAAGAAGGATCTGGAAGGTAAAGCTTACGGCGATCCAGGTTCTGGAAAGTCCGGCATTTCCCATGGAGTAAAAGCTCGAGGTATATCCGGTACAGTAAAAGCAATAAGAAAGCAGGGTAAAAAGCCACGGATGACGGAACTTAAAGTCAGTCTTTTTCACCATCATGAGTATCACGGGAACGGCGAGGATCATGAGCAGAAGCACGAAGGGACCGCTGAATTTCCATAGATTCTGCGCACCCGCTTTAAAAGAATACAAAACGGACTTTGCAGCACCGTATCCCTGATAAGCGGCCTGACGGTTTGCGTTTCCGGGAGCGGAGAAGCTCAGCCACAGACCGAAAACATACACAAGAAGCCCCGGAATATACCAAAAGACTTTCTTTGACTTATTAAGGATGAGCAGGATCATAAATCCCGCAAGAAGAAGTATTCCTTGGATGCAGGTTACGAAATTCGCACCCGCACACGCAAAGGAAAGAAATGCGAGCACAAGGCAACCGGTTGCAGAGGTCCACACCTTCTTTGCGTCCGAAAGAAGAACCATGACCGCCACCATCACGAACATAAGGCTGTGCATGAACACGTAGTGCACACCGCTGTTGTACCAGTAAAAGCCCTGCTGTGCGGTATAGATGCACTCCGTGAGAGTAAGCGTCACGATGACTGCAAGGACTATGCTATCAGGGGTTTCTGCCTTAAGGTAATGCTTCGTCAGCACTGTCGTCATGAAAAAGACGGATACGACAAGTGCGGTGATCAGAAGAACGGGGCCGAGAAAATAATACTCATACCCCAGCGCGCCGGGCATCTGGGCCATCATGAATATGGAAGCATAGGTTCCCTGCCATGAATAACGGAAACCCAGTGCGGTCTCATACCCCACCGTTAGTATGGTGCGGAGGCCGTATCCGTATCTCTGCGCCTTCCACATATTAAGGCCGTAGCTGAAATCGTCGTACCTGGGAACGGCATAGAGAGCAAGCCTGTAAAGCGGGATGAGCGCCAGGACAAGTGCAAGCAGCGAGCAGACTGCGAATATTTTTTTGGAAAAAGAAATACCGAATATCTTACGCATTTTCAAGGTCGCAAAAAAATACTCCGATCCCACATATCAGTGGAATCGGAGTTCGTATTACAGTTTGATCTCGAGATATCCCACGAGCTTGGTCATATCGTATTCTTCCATAATGCCGAGGTTCGGATCATAGAACTTTCCGTCAAAGTAAAGGAGATAGTGGCTGAAGCGTCCCATCTTCTCCATGAGGATCGCACACTTCGGAAGAACAACCTTCTCTCCTTCCGCGGGATAAACGATTATGTTGTTGTGATCTATTCCGTAATAATTCAGCGCCGAGATAAGTCTTCCCATGGTTCCCTGCCACTCACGGCAGTCCATGACGGTAATGACATCGGCAATGGTGACTCCTGCGAGCATTGCGATACATGCCTGTCCGCAGAGTCCGTCGCCGGGCTGGATTATCAGATTTATGGAATCAATCTTTCTTATGGGATTATCAACGCTGTAGGGTGAATTCTGGTCCATCCTGATAAGCGTATCGGTTATGTGAAGAAGGAACTTGTGGTTGACGTTCATATCAAGATCAAGCTCCGTTCCCGCAGGGATAAGAAGCTTGTAAAGTCCCTTTTCGAGAGGAACAAGATTGCAATTGATAAACTGGTTGTCGATGATAAGCTCCGCACTTATCTCGTCACGCTGCTTGCAGACCTCCCATATATTGAAAGGTATGTTTATCTTAACTTCATCGTTCTCTTTTTCTATTTTGGATGTAAAGAAATATTTCATTGTACCCTTTCCCCTTTTTCCGCGATTGCGAACGAAAAAAGTATATAAAATGCGCGATATATTTGTCAACGAAAGCAGTGAACAGGGGGACGTTTCCTCCGTTCACTCAATAATACACACTCTCAAGCATCTCACACGATGCTTTTCCTCCCGTCATGTCGGTCACTCTTTTCGAAAGAGGTTCTGCCTTCTCTTCGGGACCGAGAACGGTCAGAGATACCTTCTCGGAATATGCCGTATCAGTGATCTCGAAGCCTTCATTTTCGAGATGTCTCCGCAGCGTGCTCTCATCGGGATAATCAATGGTGATCTTAACATATCTGCCCCGTCTTATCGGGGATATCTCACTGTCCTCAAGAGCCTGCGCAGCGGCATCGGTATATGCCCTTACAAGGCCTCCGGTTCCGAGCAGCACGCCTCCGAAATACCTCGTGACAACACATACGGCATTCACAAGCTCCGCACCTTCCATCACTGCAAGCATGGGCCTTCCCGCCGTTCCCGAAGGTTCGCCGTCATCGGAAGCCTTTTTGATGATATTATCGCCGTCCATAACGATGTATGCGTAACAGTTATGTCTGGCATCATTATATTTTTTGCGGATCTTATTTACGATCCCTTCCGCTTCTTCCACGGTCGAAACGCTTCCGAGAAAACCTATGAATTTTGATTTGGTCACGACGATCTCGGAATTGCCGTCTTTCTTTATGATATTGTAGGTATCATTTGAGCCCAAGTTTATTCCTTTTCAAAAAAAGCGTCTGATGATATATTATTGTATGCACGAACGTTTGCACAGTCAAAGGAGTAATATCATGGATGTATTTGAAAAAATCGGAGAATCCGTATATACCGCAACATATAAAGTAAAAAACAAGGCAAAGGAAGTAGCGGATATCGCAAGCCTCAAGGCACAGGTCACAACCTGCGACGAAGTCATCCGCAAGAACTATATCGCGATCGGAAAGGCTTATTACGAGAAGTACAAGGATGCCGAAGAATCCGAATTTTCCAAGCACTGCACCGCGATCAAGAATGCCGAATCCGGCAAAAAGAGGCTTCTTCAGGAGATAGAGGACAGAAGAAACGGTCTCGATCCCGAAGCGGAAACCGATGCGGATCCCGACGACGAATGATTCCTGTATAATCCAAACGGCGGAAGATATCTTCCGCCGTTTTGTTTTGCCATTTATCAGCCGTCCTGTGATGCCACGGCCGCTGCCGCCGCTGCCGCCGCCGCTGCTTCATTGGCCTGTCTTACCGCTTCGAGCTGAGCCATCTGAGTTGCTATCACCGCATCATAGCCCGGAGTAGAAAGTGCCAGATCGGTATGCTGACAGAAGTGATCTTCATCGGGCATTCTGAGCTCGACAGTCCCGTCTTCATGCTCGATCATGACCGTATTGCCTTCCATAAGTTTCGGATCGCCTATCATAAGTTCGGGATGGTATCCGTCTATCTTCGGCAGAAGCGTTACTCCCTCATAAGCGAAAGGACAGTTGGGACATGCTATCTTGCCGTCATATGCGCAGATACGTCCGGCATAGTGAAGATCGCATTCATACTGGGGTTCGGTTCCTTCTGCGAACCATTCGGTAACAACACAGCCGTCACAGAGTCCGGGGATCGGAAGAAGTCCCGACTCGGAGCAGACTTCTACCTGTACAAGTCCTTCGGGCATTGCGAATTCCTTATACGCCAGTCCCTCGTGAACCCTGCTCATTATCGCATGCCAGAGCTGTTCGGAGGTATGCATCTCGTCCCAGGTCTGCTCGGTATTGTCATCATATCCCGTCCATACACCCGCGGTATAGTAAGGGGTCATTCCCACGAACCAGTGATCCCATCCTGCGGATGTGGTTCCGGTCTTACCTGCGATATCCATTCCGGGGAAGCGTACCCTGGTACCGGTACCGTAGTTTACGCAGTCTCTCATGGCACTTATCAGGAGCCATGCGGTGGTCTCCTTGAAAACCTGTTTGGAACGGGGATTCCTGTTATCAAGAATGATGTCTCCGTCGGGTCCCGTTACATAGGAATAAAGATGGGGTCTTATATAGCTTCCGCCGTTCGCGATGCATGCATATGCACCGGTCACATCCTCATTGGTAACGCCGTAGGTAAGTCCTCCGAGTGCAAGTGACTGGTTGACATCGGAATAGATCTGTCCGTTGATCTCCTTTCCTGCGGTCAGGGTGGTGAAGCCCAGATCCTGAAGATAAGAGAATCCGACCTCGGGTCCTATATAAGTCAGGTTCTTGACCGCAACGATATTCATCGAATATGCGATACAGTACCTGAGTGAAAGATTCTTCTGGCTGGTGGTCTTAGACGTATTCTGTACGGGCTTTCCGCCGTCATAATTGAAAGGACCGTCGTAATAGGTGGTTGCAAGCGTTACCAGTCCGGTATCGAGTCCGGGACCTACGCTGGCGAGAACCTTGAATACGGAACCGGGCGAACGGCTCGATCCGGTTGCACGGTTAAGTGTTCTTCTTCCGACCTTCTCGCCTCTTCCGCCGGCTATCGCAACAACCTCTCCCGTCGTATGGTTTTCAATGACCATGGACATCTGAGGCTCGATGGTGTAAGAGATGTCTTCACGGAAATTTTCCTCGGTTTCGACCAGTCCGAGTTCTTCAAAACATCCCGCACGATATTCGTCGATAGCTTCCTGGGCTTTTTCCTGCGTTACATACAGCAGTGTATATTTACTGTAGCCGTATTTATTCTTGAACCATGTGATGAGGTTTTCTTTCGAGAAATTGTGTGCAACTCCGTCCTCATCATATATGGTAAGGGCATAATCAAGGAACCATCTGTCGTTGAATTTGAAATTGTCGGGATTTGCGAACTCTTCATCAACGATCTGCTGGATGTAGGGATCCATGGTCGAATATATACGGAGTCCGCCGCTGGTAAGCATATGCTCCGCCTGATTTCTGTCGTATCCCGCAACATGGATCAGATCGTAGAGTACGTCATCGTAGAGTGAGTCGGAGAAATAGTTACCCTCCTGGGTATCGGCCTCTGCGATAAAGGTATCGTGATACTGGATCCTGTCGTAAACATCTGCGGTATCGGCGATTGCTTCATCATACTCTTCCTGGGTGATGAAACCGAGCTCAAGCATCTTATCAAGACAGGTCTTGCGGCGCTTGACATTATTCTCGGGAAACTTGATGGGATTGTACCGGTAAGGATTCTGGGTGATGGCGGCCATAACGGCACACTCACTCAGGTTAAGGTCTATGGCAGATTTTCCGAAATATCTCTGTGCGGCCGATTCAACTCCGAGGGTGTTCTGA